>JAFTTJ010000028.1 GCA_017466825.1 Clostridia bacterium | reverse complement strand
GCCCGAATCTTCACACGCAATTAAAGTTGCTATTGACGAAGCTATTAAATGCAAAGAAACGGGCGAAGAAAAAACAATTCTTTTCGGTTTAACGGGAACGGGATATTTTGATATGGTTGCTTACGAGAACTTCCACGACGGTAAGATGACGGACTATATTCCCACCAACGCAGATCTACAAAAAGGCTTTGACGGAATACCTAAAATTGAATAATAGTATTATACAAATAAAAAAGCAGATTCCTTGATAGAATCTGCTTTTTTTGGTAAGTGCAAAATAATGCTTATTCCATTTATATATACCCGTCTTTATGTGAAAATAAGCGTGTTTTTTGTGAAATTTTCTATTTGAAAAATTTTGTAAAAATGTGTGTTTTATTCGATTAAAAACGCTTTATACTATAAACGAAGAAAGGCGAACGAAGTAACCAATCCGAAAAAATAATACATTCAAGGAGTAACATTATGAACAACTATTTACAAAGACGTAACAACACTGTGAGCTCTATTTTTGATGCGTTCGAAGATTTCTTCCGTCCCGTATTTGCAAGCGAAAACGATTACTTAAAATCGAACGTTCGTGAAACGGATGCAGAATATCAAATCGACGTTGCCGTTCCCGGATTCAAAAAGGAACAAATCAAAATTTCCCTTGAAAACGGCTATTTGAGCATCGTATGCAGCAAGAACGAACAAGAAGAAAGCGACGAAAAAGATACTGCTTCTTACCGCAGAAAGGAAATTTCGGAGTATAGCTCCAGAACATTCCATGTCGGCGAAGATATTACGCAAAACGATATCAAAGCTAAATATGAAAACGGGATTTTGTGCTTGACAATTCCAAAGATTCAGCCGAAAATTCCTGAAAAGAGTTATATCGCAATTGAATAAGTCTTAAAACGTACAGTCCTCGCTCCACCACGGAACGAGGGCTTGTTTTCAATTATCCATTCCGCACAACGTTGCGCGTTTTACTAAAGCTCTATCATTCATTACCGCTTGATAGAAACGGAACCCGCCCGCAAAATTATATGCAGTAAATCCATTCCCTTCTAATATACGGCAAGATATATAACTTCTAAGTCCGCTTTGACAAATCACGTACACAGGCTTATTTTTATCAATCTCATCCTTCTAACCCTAAAATATTCCTTTATTATACTTAAACATAGCATAAAAGGAAATTACGATTCCAATAACAAGCCCGACAATCAGTTCTATCCCGCCAATAGTATAGAAAAGGTTATTACTCGTCAACGTGGCGACAAGAGCAAAAACGGCAAAAATAATTAATGCCACTCCAATGATAATCGTTCCCAAGCCAACGAGTCTTCCAAATGGAAGTCTATTTTCTTCGGCGACGCGCTTTCTATGATACCAATGCAGCGTACTGATATTTCCTTTCATATTAAGCGTTCCAAGAACGATACAAACAATCCCTAAAAGTAATGTTATGATAAACTCAGGCATTTTCTATCTCCTTATTCGTCTTTAATATTCCCTTTATCAACGTTCTTTTCTATCAGTTCCTGTGTAAACGTCCAAATTTCTTCCGAGCCAAGCTGAGAACACTGATATTACAGCACTTGTGTTTACATCTGTCAACTTAACTGTAAAGTTTTAGGATAAATTTTAGAAAAAAATGGCTAATAGAGAACTCTAAAAGCCATTTTGCGCGGTAATGATAGCATGATAAAATGGCTTATCTAACATTTTATCCGAATTAGCTATTTCTTTAGATTGTAAAAAGCGTCCATTCCGAGGTATTTTGCATTTTCCCCAAGTTGTTCTTCAATGCGAAGCAACTGATTATATTTGGCAACTCGATCGCTTCTGCTCGGCGCACCGGTTTTGATTTGTCCAGCGTTTACCGCCACGACGATATCCGCAATTGTCGTATCTTCCGTTTCACCAGAACGGTGAGATACGATAGCCGTATATCCAGCGCCTTTTGCCATCTTAATCGCATCCAACGTTTCCGTAAGCGTACCAATTTGATTTACTTTAATAAGGATAGAATTGCCTATCTTTTTATCAATACCCTCTTGCAAAAGTTTTGTATTCGTTACAAACAAATCGTCTCCCACAAGTTGTATCCTATTTCCAAGGGCTTTCGTAAGCATATCCCAGCCTTTCCAATCCGTTTCACTCATCCCGTCTTCCAAGGAAATGATAGGATATTTATCAGCAAACGATACCCATGTTTCTACCATCGCTTCTCGTGTAAGGATTTTTCCTGCTTTCGGCAAACGATATGCGTCGATTGACTCGTCGTACCATTCCGAAGACGCTGCATCAATGGCAATTTTGAAATCTTCCCCAGGTGCATACCCAGCTCTTTCGATTGCTTTTACTATCATAGCCAAAGCATCTTCATCCTTCTCTAATAAAGGTGCATAGCCACCTTCATCGCCAACGCCCGTCACGGGAATATGGTTTTCCTTCAATACCGTTTTTAAAGTATGAAAAACCTCCGCCGAACGGCGTAATGCTTCACTCCACGTCGGCGCTGATACAGGCATAATCATAAACTCTTGAATGTCTACGTTATTCGTCGCATGCGCACCGCCATTGAGAATATTCATCATCGGTACGGGAAGCACTTCCCCTAAGTTTTTGCCTATATATTGATAAAGGGGCATTCCCAACGCATTTGCAGCAGCTTTCGCACAAGCTAACGACGTACCTAAAATAGCATTCGCACCAAGGCGAGCCTTATTAGGCGTACCATCCAACTCAATCATAGCACGGTCAATCGCTTCCTGATCCAGTACGTTCTTACCGATTAAAGCCTGCTTAATTTCCGTATTAACGTTTTGCACTGCGTTTAAAACGCCTTTTCCAAGATAACGCGATATATCGTTGTCTCGAAGTTCATAAGCCTCATAAATCCCAGTCGATGCACCGGAAGGAACGGACGCCCTTCCAACAGCGCCATTCTCCACGTATACATCTACTTCTATGGTGGGGTTACCACGAGAATCAAGGACTTCTCGGCCTCGTATGTCTAGTATTTTAACCTGATTTTCCATTTGTAAATCCCCTTGTTTACGAATTTATTTACGCAAACCCGCTCGAATATTTAGAGCGTAATTTTATTTATTTAATTATAGCACATTTCATATATTTTTTCAATGTTTTTATATATCTACAACTAAAAATGAAATTTACAAATTTATGAAAAAAAAGATGTAGCCTAAACTACACCTTTTTTCAGTCTATATTTATTTATCTAAATTCAATTTTTCTAACGCCTTCGTAGCCTTTAACACTCTGATAATAATTACGGATAATGCCACGCCGACACCGCCTTGCAAAAGGTTCCAAGGCGCGTTTACAATCGCAACGCCTGCCGTTGTAAAGAACATGATTTCATAGAAGAAATACCCCGTCGCCATAACCAGCGCTCCTACGATACCACCAACGATTTCCCCAAGCATTTCCTTACCGGTTGCCTTTGATAAAAGCTTGTAAATCAGCCAAGCAACAAATGCCATCGCCGACTTGATGATAAGCGTTCCCGGCGCGTATGTAATGTATCCAAACAAATCCGCCAGCCCTGAACCAACTCCAGCTGCGATCGTTCCGTAAACAGGCCCCAAAACAAAGACGGACAATAAAACGAACACGTCGCCTAAGTTCACGTAGCCTAACGGAAGCGGAATTCTAATAAACATCGTCGCTACCATCGTCAACGCCATCATTAGCGCCGTCATTACAAGTTTTTTCGTCGTTACGTTTTTCATAATTGCTTTCCTCTCATTCCTTAACTCTTATTTTTCCACATAGGGATTTTTCTCATTGACTTTTTATTAGAATTATTATACAATAAATTTGGATATATGAAAATAGTCAAATAAGGAGTATTTTATAATACCAGATGAATTACACAATAGACGTAAACAGTGGCGTTC
>JAFTTJ010000017.1 GCA_017466825.1 Clostridia bacterium | reverse complement strand
CGGAACAAACGTAGTTGATATAGTTTTCTCGGATAGATTTACGAGAAAGGTAAACGTTGGCGAAGTAAAAATGGCAACGAATAACTACGGTAAGGGCAGAAGTTTTTATATAACGGGTATTCCTTATTCGGCTGAAAACGCTAAACTTTTGTATAGAGCGATACTTTGGACGGCAGGAAAGGAAGATATGGACAAGAAGTCGTATTGTACTAACCCACTTACCGAAGCCCATTTCTATGGCGACAGATACGCTATAACTAATAACACAAGCGTAGAGCAAACGACTGTATTTTACGATATTGACGGAAAGGCTAGCGAAATCATCTTAAAGCCCTACGAAATCAAATGGGTAATCATTTGAATTAAAAACGCAACGACACAAGATAAGTTGCACTTAAAAATATATTAGCGATTAAATTTAATAGCGTCCGCCGTTTGCAAATTTGCAAACGGCGGTTTTTTATAATTGAAACCAACTTTTTTTAAAAAACGGATTGACTTGACCGCAGAGTTTGGGGTATAATACATAATGATTTTATGATAAAATTCCAACTAAATTTAAGGTGAAATATGGCAATTATTTTTGATGAAAAAAACAAAACTTTTAATTTAGACACGGGTATATCTAGTTATATCTTAAAGATATACGACGGCGGATATTTGCTCAACCTTTATTACGGCAAAAAAATTCCCGAAAGTTGTATTTCGGGTTTTGATACTAGGCCGAGAAACGCTTCTTTCGCGCCCTACGATAAAGAAATTGGCAACGGCGATTTTTCGCCCGATTCCGCGCCTATCGAATACGGTGCAGACGGTGCGGGAGATTTTAGAATTTCGGCAATTAAAATTAAAAATTCTAACGGCGACAGCGTTACCGATATAAGGTATAAATCGCATAAAATTTATAAGGGCAAGCCAACTATTAAGGATATGCCCGCGACTTTTGCTACCGAAGACGAAGCGACCACTCTTGAAATTACTACGATTGACGAAGTTACGAGTATGGAAGTCGTTTTGGTATATACCGTCTTTGAAAATACGGGCGTTTTAACAAAGAGCGTTAAAATTAAAAATAATTCTAGCAAAGTTGCGTTTATTGAAAGGGCGTTTTCTATTTGCAACGATTTCCCGACTATGAAATACGACTTAATTTCTCTTTACGGCAGGCACGCCTTCGAGCGAGATATAGAGAGAAGACCGCTTGCTCACGGCGTTCAAGGCGTTGAGAGCAATTGCGGAATTTCGAGTCACCGCCAAAACCCCTTCGTAGCCTTGGTTGCGCCAAATGCGGACGAAGACCACGGCGACGCCTACGGCTTTAACTTGGTCTATTCGGGTAGTTTTTCGGCGTTGGTTGAATGCGACTACAATAATTCTTCAAGGCTTATAATGGGTATAAACCCCAACGGTTTCACTTGGAAATTATCCCCAAACGAAACTTTTTACACACCCGAAGCCGTTTGCGTGTATTCGCCCGACGGCATTGGTGAGATGAGTAGAATTTTCCATAGATTTTACAACAAACATTTAATTCGCGGTAGATATAAAACTGAAAAACGCCCCGTGCTTGTCAACAGTTGGGAAGCGGCGTATTTTGACATAAATAGTGAAAAATTACTTGATTTTGCCCGCGCCGCAAAGGAAATTGGCATTGAGATGCTCGTTATGGACGACGGTTGGTTTGGACGTAGAAACGACGATACCACTTCGCTTGGCGATTGGTACGTAAACAAGCAAAAATTCCCCGACGGTTTAACGCCGTTTATCGATCAAGTACACGAAATTGGTTTAAAATTCGGTATTTGGTTTGAGCCTGAAATGATTTCGCCCGACTCAGACCTATTTAGGGAGCATCCCGATATGTGCGTGCATGTAGATGGTAGAGAGCCTAAACTTGGTAGAAATCAGTACGTTTTAGACGTTTCAAGAGCGGACGTAAGAGATATTGTGTGGGCGCAAATGGACGCCGTTTTATCGGCTAACAAAATCGACTACTTAAAGTGGGATTTTAATAGGTATATTTCGGACGCGAGTTCAGTTCAACTTCCCCCCGACCAAAAGAAGGAGTTTTTGCATAGGTTTATTCTCGGTACGTACGATTTAATGGATAGATTGACTACAAAATATCCCGATATTCTTTTTGAAAACTGTTCGGGTGGCGGTGGAAGGTTTGATCCTGCCATGCTTTACTATTCACCGCAAATTTGGACTAGCGACAACACCGACGCTATCGCTAGGCTTTCAATTCAGTTCGGCACGTCGCTTTGCTATCCTGCGTCGGTTATGGGCGCTCACGTTTCCGACCATCCGCGTACTTCATACGGTACGAAAGCCGACGTTGCGCTCTGGGGTTCGTTTGGTTACGAACTCGATATTAGAAAATTAAACGAAGAGCAAAAAACCGAGTTTAAAGGACATATAGCCCAGTTTCATAAGTATTACGACCTAATCCACTACGGCGATTTATACAGGGTAATTTCACCCTTTGAAAGGGGCGATAAAGTGGCGTGGGAATTTGTTAGCCAAGACAAATCGCAAGTTTTGCTCACCGTCGTTTGCATTGAAGGCAAAGTGCCGGAAAACTTTATTTTAAAGATGAAAGGCTTAGATGAAAATGCGTATTATAAAGACGAAGAGAGTGGTGAGATTTATTCCGGCGCGCAACTTATGTACGTCGGTATGAATATAAGTTATCAAGTAAACGGAACCTACGGCAGTAAAAAGTGGTATTTTACTAAGGTGGATAAGTAGGCGTAGCGCCTTTACAAATTTCTTGACAAAATTTACATTTTGCCGTATAATATAATCGTAAACGGCGTTTTGCGGTTTAATTTTAAAGGAGCAAAAATGAAAATTTTTAAAAAGTTGATTCAAAGGTTAAAAATTAAAAAGAAAAAGGAAGAAAAGAAGGAATGTTGGTATAACGACTTCAACGAAAGGGCTGAAAGAGGGTTGGGCGAACCTATTGAAAACGTTGTTTCGCCAAACATGGGCGACTTCGCTACCATTAACTCCATAACCCAAAAAATTTTATAATTTTAGTTAGATAATCGACTTATAGCCGACCTTTTGCATAAAAGTAAAAGGTCGGCTTTTTTCTTTTTACTTAAAATAAAAATTACAGCGAGATATTTTTTAAATATAACTTGTAAAAATTTTTTATTTATGATATCTTATATTAAGTAGTGAATTTTAGGAGAAGGGTATGTTTAGCGCAAGCAAATTTATTAAAGCCGATTACGAAAAACCGCTTGCTTACGGGCAAGGGGACTACTCGCCGATTTTTTTTAAAAAATTTAATTGTAATAAGTCGGATAAAAGAGCGATTTTAAGTTTTTGCGCCTTGGGGCTCGGCTACGCGTATATCAATGGCAAAGCCGTTAGCGCAGACCTGTTTTGCGCCCCCGTAAGCGATTACCGTAAAACCCTTTGGTACTCGACTTACGACGTTACCGACTTAATTACAAGTGAAGACAATATTTTAACCGTAATCGTCGGCAACGGCTTTTATAACGAGAGTTTTCCTTCGGCGTGGAATTTTGATAACGCCAAGTGGAGAGATTGCCCAAAACTAATTGCAGAACTTGTTTTAGGCGACGAAGTTTTAGTAGCAACCGACGACAGTTGGGGCGTTGTAAAAAACAGTTTTATAACCTTTAATCAATACCGCTCGGGCGAGATTTTCGACGCTCGCCTTTATGAAAAAGATTGGCAAACCACCTTTATCAACAAGGCTGAAAAACATGCGGTAATTGACGATAATCCACCTATAGGAGAACTTTTACCCTATATGGCAGACCCCGTGCGAGAGATAGAAGAGTATTTGCCCGTAAAAATTATTGATTTAGGCGACGGCAAAGTTACGGTTGATTTCGGCGTTAATTTGTCGGGTTACGTCGGCGTAAACGCCATTGGTAATTGCGGGGACGTAATCACTTTAAAGCACGCCGAAGAAATAGACGAAAACGGCAATTTACAGTTAAACGGGCTCGATTGCTACGCAAAGACCGTCCCTTTCCAAACCTGCCAAGTTATCTGCGGAAATACCCCCGTTTTTTACAAGCCTAAATTTACCTATTTTGGGTTTAGATTCGTTCAAATTACGGGGCTAACCCAACCTATCGAAAAGTATCAAATATCGGCTTATAGGGTGGGTAATACTGCAAACAGAGTTGGTTTTTTCGAGTGCTCGGACGAGTTTTTAAATAGGTTGTATAGTTGCGCGGTTAACTCGATTCAATCTAATATGGTTTACAACTTAACCGATTGCCCTACGAGAGAAAAACTCGGTTGGACAAACGACGCGGCTACGTCTACCGAGCATATTTATTACCTAACCGATTGCCACGCTTTTTTTGAAAAGTGGATGCGAGATATAACGGACACCATGAAGGAAGACGGCTCGCTATCCGGCATTGCGCCAAGTCCCGATTGGGGCTACAACTATGGACCTGTGTGCGATCTTGCTCTTTTTGAAATACCTTATCAAGACTACCTTTTTACAGGTAGCGACAAACTTCTAAAAAAGCACCTTCCTTACTACGAAAAATATTTAGCGTACCTTAGCAAAAAACGGGAAGAAGGTTATCAATTTATCCTTGCAGACTGGATGGGGTGCGGTAATACTGAAGGCACGAGCGTTGCATTCGTTACCGACGTTTTAGAAACTTATTTTTATAAGATATTTGCGATAGCTAAAAAAACTGAAGAGAGCGTTGCCGAATTTGAAAGACGGTTAAAAGCCCTTAAAGATAAGTATTTAAATGAAAACGGCGAGTGCGTTGAAGGCACTCAGTCGGCGGTTTCAATGCTCGTTTACTTTGGTTTTCATAGCGGATTAGCCCCTTTAAAAGCCCAACTCAAAAAGGCTATTGAAGATAAAGATTTTCATTTAGACGTAGGGCTTTTGGGTAATAAATATATATGGCTTGCGCTCGATACGTGCGACTTAAACGACTACGCTTTTAAATTGATAAAGGCAAAGGGCATGCCGAGTTTTGATTTTTGGTTATCCGACGGCGCAACGTCTTTATATGAAAATTGGACTAAGACGGGTACGGTGTCTGAAAACCACCACATGTATTCGGCGTTTAACGTTTTTAACTATAAAATTTTAGGCGGAATACGCCTTTTAGAGCCAATCGAAGGCAGACCGCAAGTTGAAATTAAACCTTATTTTGCAAGCGAAATAGACTTTGTTAATTGTCAAACTGAGATTTGTGGAAAGGCGATAAAAGTCCTTTGGAAGAGAGAAAGTGATAAAATTCGGCTTGAAATTGTAGTTGAAAAAGACCTAACCGTCTACTACAAAGGTGAAAAATTATTTTTAGGCAACAACGTGTTTTACGAATAAAAAAAAGGCGAACGCTTAAAAGCGTCCGCCTTAAATTTTACGTAGAAATCGCCGTATAAGTCGATTATTCGCTAAAAATCACTTCATATAAGCGAGAAGCAAAGAGTTCGTGCATTTCCCTTTTGGGGTGGTTGATTCTGTTGGTTAGTAGCAAGGTAGTATCTTGAGTTTGGGCGAGTTTTTTCCACTCGCTGTAACAGTCGCATACTTTTACGCCCATTTCGTTTGCAAGTTCAATCGCCTTTTCGATAAATAAATCCATCTTGCCGTTATTTTGGTAATTTGCGGTTATGCCCGCGTATTCTACGAGTTGTGGCAAGGTGTCTTTTGCGACGTAAGTGTTCATGGTGTTGGGCGTCATAAAAATGACTTCCGCGCCCTTTTGCATGCATTTTTCAAAAATAACGCGCAATGAATTTATATAGTTTTCAAGAGAGCCGTTTACGTCGTTTAAACCAAAGCAAACTATAACCAAGTCGGGATTGTGCGCCAAAACCTGACTTTCAAGTCTAGGAAGAGAATGCTCGGCGGAAATACCGCTAATGCCTGCGTTTATCACGTTTACAGGTACGAAATCACGTTTTTGGTAAATCTTTTTTTTGAGTCTATTCCAATACACGGTTTCGTAGTCGAATTCGCCGTCGTCCAAAGCGCCGTGCGTAACGCTATCGCCAAAGGCTACGATAGTTATAGGTCCGTGCTTTATAAGCCCTTCGGTTTCTAAATTGATTTTATCTTTAATCTTCATAACAGTTCCCCTAGGTGGTCGTTAAGGGTATTATAACAAAATAAAAAATATTCCGCAATATTTTTTTAAAATAAAAGCAATAAAGTTTAAAAATTTGCGTTACCGCTTGCTAAAAATTTTATCAAAGAGTATAATTGATTTATACTCAAGCAATGCTAATAAGGAGAAGGTTATGAAAAAAGTTACCCTTTTAGGGGATTCGATAAGACAGATTGGTTACGGTGCAAAGGTCGCCGAAATGCTCGCAGGCGAATACGAAGTTTTTCAGCCCGACGACAACTGCCGTTTTGCAAAATACACCTTGCGTATGGTCTTTGATTTAAAAGCGCAAATCGAAGGAAGCGACGTTATTCATTGGAATAACGGGCATTGGGATTTGTGTCAGATTTTCGACGACAAAAAGACTTTTTCGAGCATAGACGAATACGTTGAAAATATGCTTAGAATCGCCGTTGAACTTAAAAAATTGGGCAAGAGAGTGATTTTTGCAACTACGACGCCCGTGCACTTTGAGCATCCTTACAACGACAACGCTATTATTAAGCAATTTAACGACGCAATCGTGCCGAAACTCGTTGAAATGGGTGTGGAAATCAACGACTTAAACGCTACCGTAAGCCAAGATATTTACAGATATATTTGCGAAGACCAAATACATTTAACCGAAGAAGGAATCGACCTTTGCGCAAGACAAGTAGTAAACGCAATTAAAGGGGTTAAGGCTTAAACGGGGGATATATGCAATCACTCAGATATTTATACAGAATAGGCAACGGTCCGTCTTCGTCGCATACAATGGGGCCTATGGTTGCCGCAAAAAGGTTTTTAAAACACGCCGAAAACGCCGATAAAGTCAAGGTGATTTTGTACGGTTCATTGGCAAAAACGGGCGTAGGCCACATGACCGACCGCGCAGTAAAAGGGGTTATCGGCGAAGATAGATGTGAAATCGTTTTCGATTTTGAAACGCCTACCGACGTTCATCCAAACACCCTAGATTTTATCGCCTATAAAAACGGCGAAGAATTGTGCCGTAAGCGTTATTTTAGTATTGGTGGCGGTGAAGTTTTAGCCGAAGGCGAAGAAAAGCGTGAGCATCCCGACGTTTATCCCCTAAATTCCTTTACGCAAATAGTCGAGTATTGCCGTCAAAAAGATATTAGGCTTTGGCAGTACGTCGAAGAGTGCGAAGGGGTTGAAATATGGGATTACCTTACCGAAGTTTGGCGAGTTATGTCGCAGGCGGTTGCAAGGGGAATTTCTACCGACGGAGTTTTGCACGGTGGGCTTGGCACTCAAAGAAAGGCTCGCTATTTATACCGTCAACGCCATATCGACGAAAACGAAGAAACTAAAACTAACCGACTTATTTGCGCCTACGCCTTTGCCGTCAGCGAAGAAAACGCGTCGGGTGGGGTTATCGTAACCGCGCCCACTTGCGGAGCGTGTGGCGTAGTGCCGGCTACTATGAAATATCTTCAACCAAAGCGCAAGTTTACCGACACTCAAATTATTCACGCCTTGGCTGCGGGTGGTATAATAGGCAATTTAATCAAAACCAACGCGTCGATTAGCGGTGCGGAATGCGGTTGTCAAGCCGAAATAGGTACGGCGTGCGCAATGGCTGCCGCTGCCGCTGCCGAACTTTACGAACTCGATTTAGACCAAATCGAATACGCAGCGGAAATGTCTATAGAGCACCACTTAGGGCTTACTTGTGATCCGATAGGCGGACTAGTTCAAATACCTTGCATAGAGCGTAACGCAATAGCGGCAATGAGAGCGTTAAACGCCGTAAACTTAGCGGATTTTCTTGCGGATACGAGAAAGATTAGTTTTGACACCATAGTTGAAACTATGTACGAAACGGGAAAAGATTTAAAAGTTATGTACCGTGAAACTGCCGAAGGCGGTTTAGCAAAAAAATATAAAATGAAATATTAAGCGGTTTTATTAAAATTAGGCGGAGCGATTGCGCTCCGCCTAATTTTAATAAAAGTCCCCAAATAAGTCGATTATCGACCTATTCGGGGACTTATAGATTGGCTTATTATATTTATTATAAAGTGTTTAATCGACTCTTCCTAAAAGATAATCTACTGAAACTTCTAAAAAGTCGGCAAGTTTTACAAGGCTATCAACGTAAGGTTGTCTGTCTCCTTTTAGCCAAAAATGAAAGCTTGCCCAAGAAATACCCGTTTTCTTTTGTATTGCATATTGCGACAGTTTGCTAGCGCCAATCGCTTTTTTAAAGTTTATAGAAAAGGCTTTGACTGGTAAATAGACTGTTTCATAATGTGGGAATTCGGTCAAACCGAGTAAAAAGTCTGCCGAGCAATTAAAATATTCAATAATTTTAACAAAAATAGAATAGGTGGGCAAATGGTTGCCTTGAAGATATCTAGTAACATAGTTACTATTTATATCTAAAGCGCTAGCAAGTTTGATTGCGGTTACACCCTTATCAAACATTAATTCTTTTAACCTTTCGGGTAATTTTATCACAAATTCGCTCATATACGTTCTCCTATATATAAAATATTATTATTGTTTGTATTTTTTAGTTGAAAAATACAAACAATAAAGATATAATATAAGTATGTTCAATAAAATAATAAGGAGAAAAGAAATGAACGAAACAACTTATGATGTTTTTAACGTCAAATTAACTGAAGAAGATTTAGCGCAACAACTTTACGTAATTTTGCAAGACGATTTTAATGCAACTATTAAGCAAAACGAAAACAAGGTAATACTAAGTTTTACTAATGGTCAAACGTTTATTCTTAACGTAGAAGAAGTCGAATAAAAACGGCGGTGTAATTCAAAAGGAATTACACCGCCGTTTTTTGCTTAATATTCTTGAAAAAGATTGCCGATTGTGATAAAATATACATATGATTAACGAAATTTTAAATTTACAATTTATTAAGGTAACCGCAAGTTCGCCAATTAAGGGCGCGGAATTCCAAAAAATAACCCTTCGCCCCGTCGTCATTAAAGGGGAAAACTGTTTTCAAGCCGAAAGGTTTAAGGATAATAAAGTTTTCCATTTGAATTTATCTTCTAGCGAATTTGAAGGTTGGGCAAAGGTAGTTTTACCCCTTTACGCGCAGGTTTGCGTTTTTACTGCAGGTAAAACCATTACTTATTTTTCAGCTAAGGGCAGAGTAAAGCGTAGCGAGTGTAAAAATGATCTTAAAGGGCAAGTCAACCTTTCAAACAACCGTGAAAAGGACTATATTTTGAAAGAAGGCGAAAATATACCACCGCTCGTCGACCTTGGCGTTTTCACCCCCGACTTTAAAATTGTAAAGAGCAAGTACGACAAGTATAAGCAAATCAACCGCTTCGTTGAACTGATTGACGACGAGTGTGGTAAAATAGAAAAGGAGGAGATTTCAATACTCGATTTCGGTTGCGGAAAGAGTTATTTAACCTTTATCGTCTACTATTATTTTGCAAAAATCAAGGGCAAAAAAGTCAACATTATCGGTTACGATTTAAAGCAAGACGTAGTCGAAAACTGTAATAAAATAGCCAAAAAATATTCTTATGACAATTTAGAATTCGTCGTTGCCGACGTAAAAAAGGACGTTTTATCCGATAGACAAATAGACGTGGTTATCTCTTTGCACGCTTGCGATACGGCAACCGACTACGCCCTTTATTACGCTATACAAAAAGGGGTAAAATACGTGTTTTCCGTGCCTTGTTGTCAACACGAAATTAACCTTTCGATAGGTAAGGGCGGTGATTTAGACTGCCTGCTTAAATACGGCATTATTAAGGAAAGGGTTTCGGCGCTACTGACCGACTCAATAAGGGCAATGGTGCTTGAAGATATGGGTTATAAAGTTGACGTCATTGAGTTCGTAGACCTAGCGCACTCGCCCAAAAATTTGATGCTAAGGGCAAAAAAGACAAGGGGAATAAAATTAGTCAACGCCCCTGAAATTGAAAAATTACAGTCGGCTTACGGGTTTAAACAAACCTTGTATTCGCTTGTAAAAAATACAAAAAGTTAGGCTATAAGTTGATAAATAGGTGTTTTAATGAGAGATTTGTTTGAAATTTCAAAAGCGGTTATGGTAGGGCACGCCGTTGCGGACGCTCTCGGCGTACCCGTAGAATTTAAAAGAAGAAGTTATTTAGACGAAAACCCCGTCGTAGATATGATGGGCTACGGCACTCATTACGTGCCTAAGGGGTGTTGGTCGGATGATACTAGTATGTCGCTATGCACTTTAGACAGTTTGGCAAACGGCGTAGACTACGCGGATATTATGAAAAAGTTTTGCGAGTGGTACGGGCAGAGTAAGTATACGGCAACGGGCGCAGTTTTTGATTGCGGTATTACCACTTCAAACGCCCTTTCGCAGTTTTCAATAAACGATATACCACCGCTTGAGTGTGGTTTTGGCGAAGAGTTCGATAACGGCAACGGCTCGCTTATGCGTATTCATCCCGTCGTGTTATACCTTAATAATCGACCTATAGACCTAGATTTAAAGATGGAAATCATAGCAAACGTATCAAAACTTACCCACTCTCACGAGCGTAGCGTAGTCGGTTGCGGTATTTACGCTTTTATACTTTGGGCGCTTTTAGAAAACCCCACTAAAGCAGGCGTGGAAAAGGGGCTTTTAGACGCTATAAGATATTTTAAGTCTAGCCCCGAAATAATTACTTATTACCGCATTTTTGATATGGACTTTTACAAGTCCGCAAGAGAAAACGTAAAAAGTAGCGGTTACGTCGTGGATACTTTAGAAGCGGCGCTTTGGTGTTTGATGACTACCGATAGTTATAAAGAGTGTGTTTTAAAAGCCGTTAATTTGGGCGAAGACACGGATACCGTTGCCGCAGTTGCAGGCGGGCTTGCGGGCGCGCTTTACGGTTACGACTCAATTCCTAAAGAGTGGCGCGATACACTTTTAAAACTCGACTATATTGAATCTTTATGTTCAAAAGTTTTTGGATGAAAGTTTTATTAAATCTGTACGCTAAAATATATAATTTGTAAAAGGAGAGAATAATGTTAAAAATAATTCGTAAAGTTTTAGTAATTTTGTTTTTTACAGTTTTTATAACTTCTTGCGTGGCGTTCGTTGGTTGTAAAAAGACGGGTAATGAAGAAAGTCGTGAGAGCGCAGGAAGTGAAACGGTTAGCGAAAGTATAAATGAATCGCAATTTGTGTTGGACTCAAATTTGTTTAAGATAAAAGCTATTGACGGCGGTTGCGAAATTGTTGGGGTAAAGAGTACGGACGTCGTTGATGGCGAAGGTGTTTTAAATATTCCGCATAAAGTAAACGGAATTGACGTTGTTTGTATAAAATCGCTAACAAACAACGGTGAATTAAATGAAGAAGATTCGTTTTTATCACAAATACAACAAATTATAATCCCGTTTTCGCTTAAAGAAATTTCGGCAAGAGCATTTGCGAATTTGCCCAATTTAGTTACCGTTCTTTTTGAAGAACAGAGCGAATTGATAACTATTGGTGACGGCGCATTTGAAAATTGTACTTCTTTAACTAGCGTTAATTTAGGGGCAAGAGTTGAGCAAGTGGGCGAGAATTGTTTTAAAAACACTAAAATTTCCGAGTTTTTTGTTGCGGAAGACAATCCGTATTTTAAAGTGTTGGACGGTGTACTTTTTAGTCATAACGGAGTTACGCTCATAGCATATCCGAAGGATAAAAAAGTTGAAAAATATATTGTTCCAACAAGCGTTACTTATATATCGAAAAATGCTTTTTACGGCAATCAACACCTAACTTGCGTTGATTTGAAAAACGTTATGCGTATTGGTGATAATGCTTTTGAGGATTGTGTAAACTTGTCTACTATAATCGGTAATAATGTTACCGTAGCCACGTTGAGTTGTTTTATAAATACGGCTTGGTATAATAATAATTACGATAACGAGTTTTTTAAACTGGGAAGAGTATTGTTTAAGTATAACGGTGTTGCGGAAACGTTAGATTTAAGCGACTATGCATCAATTGGAGATTACGCATTTAATCAACTTATAGGTGGGGATTTTGCAGAAAATACTGTTCTAAAAACGGTAAAACTTGGCGTAAGGTTAAGTAGTATAAGTGAAAAGGTATTTTACAATTGTAAAGCGTTGACGTCAATATATATTTTTAACGAAAAACAAATAGGCATATCGCAAGATTTTGCTCTTAGTATAAACGAAAATTTAAAGATATACGTTCAAAAAGCACTTGTGGATAGGTATTCGGCGCAATTTGAAAATTCAATAGTATTTGAACCTATTAGTACAACAGTGCATTTTATTGTCGACGGTGAAGAAACTTTTACTGAAACTGCATACTGGGCAGAGATTTTTAATACGGCGTATAAACCCGAATTAAAAATTGGTAGTGTGTTTAGCGGTTGGTTTGATAGCCTTGATTTTAATTCGTCTTTCGTAAGGAACTCATTTTTTATAGAAGATAGTGACGTGAATCTTTATGCGAAATTCATAGAGAGAGATTATTATATAACGTACGAGTACGTAATAATTGACGGTTTTGCATTGGGTACTTATGCTTACGGAGATACAATTGTATTAAAAACGCCCGAATTGGCAGGGTACGTGTTTGAAGGTTGGTTCTGGGATAAAGATTATACGCAAAAAGTTGAAAGTGAAGATTTGATAAACGTTTACGGCGATTTAACTATGTATGCAAAATGGTCTATTGACGAAAATTACTCACAGGAAGAATGTCGTAAAGTTTCAAAATAGGCAAAATCTCATTTCAATTTGTTTTTATAGCGATTAAAAAGCCCTTCTTGGTCGAGAAGGGCTTTTTTATGTTGAAATTGCGTTATAAGTCGATTATTAGCATTTTTTAGTTTTAATTAAGTAGTTAAAATTTTATTCCGCAGACTTATCGCCGTCAAAGATAAGTTTAATGGCTTGGTATACGTGTTTTACGGGTACTATTTCAATTTTGCCCTTATATTTTTCAACTTGGCTTAAATTCCTTGCAGGCAAAATCACTTTTTTAAAGCCCAATCTTATACTTTCGGCAACCCTTTTTTCAGCTTGCATAACGGGACGAATTTCGCCCGTTAAACCTATTTCGCCAAATGCGCAAGTGGTTTTTTCAATAGAAAGGTTTTTATAGGAACTAGCGAGCGCTAGCGCAACGCCTAAATCGGACGCAGGTTCGGTGAGTTTAATTCCGCCCATTGCCGTTACGTACACGTCGTAGGAATAAAACGGCATATAGGCGCGTTTTTCAAGTACGGCGAGTAAAAACGCCGTGCGGTTATAGTCGACGCCTAAGGGCATACGCCTTGGCATGCCGAAAACCGTTTTTGAAAGTAGAGTTTGAATTTCAACGGGCATACAGCGGTTGCCTGATACCGAAGGAATTACCACGCTACCTGCTTCCGTGCCCCTATCTTCCGAGATGAAAATGCCGTTATAGTCCTTAACGCCGAATATTCCGTCTTCACGCATTTCAAAAACGCCAACTTCTTGAGCCGAGCCAAATCTATTTTTGACAGCCCTTAAAAGTTTGTAGTTATCCTGCGGTTGGCCTTCAAAATAGAGCACCGTATCCATAATATGTTCAAGCACCTTAGGACCTGCAATAGCCCCTTCCTTAGTGACGTGCCCAACTATAAACACGGTGGTTTTGTTGGACTTAGCAAAGCGCATAAGTCTTGAAGCGCACTCTTTAATTTGCCCGACGCTACCTGCCGAACTGTTCATTTCTTCAAGGTAAACGGCTTGTATTGAGTCGACTATCAAAACGTCGTAGTCGCTCGCTTCTTCAATTATATTGTTAAGGCAGGTTTCGTTCATTAACATAAGGTCGTCGCCGTCTATTTTAAGTCGGTCACACCTTAGTTTAACCTGCGCGCTACTTTCTTCCGCAGACGCGTACAAAACTTTTTGAGTCTTTGACAAAACGCCTGCAACCTGAGTCATTAGAGTAGATTTACCTATGCCGGGATCACCGCCGACTAGCACTAGCGACGACGGAACTATGCCACCGCCTAAAACTTGGTCGAGTTCGTCAATCCCAGTCTTTTTTCTAACTATTTTTTCACGTGAAATGTCCGAGAGCTTTACGGGCCTTGGGTAGTCGCTTTTTTTAACCGCCACTTGCGATGGAGAAACCGTTTCAATTTCTTCAACGATAGTGCCAAACTTTCCGCAAGCAGGGCATCTGCCCATCCACCCCGGGGAAATCGTTCCACACTCAGAGCAAACGTACTTAGTCGTTTGTTTTACCTTTGCCATTTTAGTTCTCCTTTACGGTTAGGCAGTATGATTGCACGGCTATTCCTTCTTCTCTTCCGACCGTGCCTATGCCTTCTAGAGTAGTGCAAGTAATGCCGACGTCGGCGTCGTCAACGCCGAGCGCAAGGGCTAAATTGTGCCTAATCGAGTCGACGAAATTTGCAAGTTTAGGTTTTTGCGCCATAATGACGGAACTCACGTTTTTCAACCTATAGCCCGACTTTTTAAGAATTTCAACAACTTTTTCAAGCAATTTCATACTCGAAATACCTTTGTATGTGGGGTCGGTGTCGGGGAAGTGTCGACCTATGTCGCCAAGGCTTGCGGAAGACAGCATTGCGTCCATAACGGCGTGTGTTAAAACGTCGGCGTCGCTATGACCTAAAAGCCCCTTGTCGTGCGGGATTTCAATACCGCCTAAAATCAGTTTTCTATTCTCGGCAAAAACGTGCAAATCAAAGCCCGTGCCTACGTATAAGTTTTCACTCACCGCAAAGTCTTCGGGGTGGGTGAGTTTTTTATTTACGGGCGAGCCTTGGGTTATATAGGGCTTTTCAATATACTTCGCGTATAGTCCGCTTTCGTCGGTAAATTCTTCGCCATCCTTTATCATAGAATAGGCTTTTTTAAGTAGGCCTGCGTTAAAGGCTTGGGGGGTTTGTACCGAATATTTATTCTTCCTAGAAGTAGAAATTATATAGCCGTTTCCGTCCGTTTCGGCAATGGTGTCTGTGGTGGGAATAGCCGTAACCGCGCTACCTTTTACTAAAGCTGTCTTTACGCACTCGCTTATAATTTCGTCGGTAATAAAAGCCCTAGCGCCGTCGTGCACTAGCACTAAATTTTCGTCGGGGACGAGTTTAAGGGCGTTGCCAACCGATTCCGTACGGGTTGCTCCGCCTGTAACGAAAGTTACTTTTGCGCCTAAACCGTCGCACTTGCTTTTGAAAATTTCAAGGTCTTGCTCGGCGCAGGTTACGATAATATCAAAAATAGAGGCGTTTTTCGTAAAAGTGGAAACGACTTTTTCAAAAGGTGTAATCCCCCCCATATCTTTGAGCAGTTTATTATAGCCAAAACCCGCCCTTTCGCCCTTGCCTGCGCAGGTGATAATTGCGGTAACCGAAATAATCATTATATAATATATACTCCTTTTTGCGTAGTAAAATATCGGCTAAACAACTTTTAATTTATAACTAAAAATCTAAAAATTAATAGCAGAAAAGCAACTTGTACTAATTATAAAATAAACGCGATAAAAAATCAAGTCAAAATTTCGTAAAGTGACTGCGCTTCTTCTTTTTTTACCGTTTCTTTAAGGGCTAAAACTCTAAATTTAAGCGAGCCTTCGCCAAAGCGAATTTCAACCACGTCCCCCACTTTAAGCGAGTAGGCGGGTTTTACGTCCTTGCCGTTTACGGACACCCTACCGCCCGAGCAAGCGTCGTTTGCGACCGAGCGCCTTTTTAAAATGCGCGAAACCTTCAAAAATTTGTCGATTCTCATGACTTCTCCTATAAAAATTTTTAAGTAAAAATAAAGTTTTTTTTAAATTTATATCAAAACCCTTGACATCTTGAAAAATAAAGCATATAATTACATAATGCTATAATTTCCATAATAGCGCCTTTTTGCGATTTTTTGCAAAAAAATAGGGCGAAAAAGATGGAAAAAACAAGGTTTGTATAACTACATTATACACGGTTATTCAAACAAAATCAAGGCGTTTTGACAACAAATAAAAAAAAGGAGTGTGCTTATGACGCGCAATTTACCGATTCAGAAATTCGGCAACGTTGAAAGAAGAACCTTTTCTCAAATAAAAGAGGTACAGCCTATACCTTATCTTATTGAAGTTCAAAGGGATTCTTACGATGCATTTATCGAAGAAGGTATCAGCGAAGTATTAGAAGACTTTTCTCCCATTACGGACTATTCGGACCGTTTTGAACTCTACTTCCTTGAACACACCTTATCCGATACTCCCAAGTACAGCGAAAAAGAATGTAGGGACAGAGATGCAACTTACGCAGTTGCTTTAAAGGTAAAAGTAAGGCTTGTCAACAAAGTAACGGGTGAACATTTAGACCAAGAAGTCTTTATGGGCGACCTTCCCAAAATGACGGACAACGGTTCGTTCATTATAAACGGTGCGGAGAGAGTTATAGTTTCTCAACTCGTACGTTCTCCGGGCGTATACAACGATTTTACCTTCTCCAAAGCGGGAAAGAAAATCTACGACACCACCGTAATCCCCAACAGGGGCGCATGGATCGAATTCGAACAGGATTCGGAAGGCTTATTATGGGTAAAAGTTGACAAAACTAGAAAACTCAGCGCTACCGTATTACTCCGCGCTCTCGGTTTTGGTTCTAACGAATCTATAAGAGAAATCTTTGAAGATAACGAAATGATCAACCTTACCATGGCAAAGGACGTCGCTACGTCTGAAGCCGAAGGTCTTATCGAACTTTACAGAAGACTTCGCCCGGGTGAAATCCCCACCGAAGAAGCAGTTCGCCAACACCTTAAAAACGTATTCTTTGATCCTAGAAGATACGGATGCGCAAAGGTTGGTAGATATAAATTCAACAAGCGCCTTAATATGGGCGTAAGACTCGTAGGTTGTACGGCTTACGAAGATATCGTAAACGAAGACGGTGAAATCCTTGCAAGCAAGGGTGAAGTTATTTCCGCTGAACAGGCTAAGGCAATCCAAAACAGCGGTATCAACGAAGTTTACGTTTTAGTTGAAGGCAACAAAAAGCACAAGGTCATTGCAAACAACACGGTTGACTTTGAAGCGGTTGCAGGCGTATCTTATAGACCTTTCGGTCTTATCGAAACTATATATTATCCTAACTTCGTGTTTGCAAAAGAACTTGCGGACGCTACTAAAGACGACAGTATTGAAAGCGTAGCGGAAAGATATATCGACAAGATTAACTCTATCTTCTACGTAAACGAAGTCGTTGCTCCCGAAGGTGAAGAATTAAAGCCCGAAGACAAGAAAAACGCAGAGAAGAGAAAAGAACTTCGCCGTCGTTTCGTTTTCGCGTGCCGTTCGTTCTTTGAAATTTTGGAAAACGGCGTTCCCGAAAAACTTACCGCAGAACAAAAGAAGAATATTAAACCGCTTATCGACAAACTCAACCATAAGCACATCACGACGGACGATATTATCGCAATCATTTCCTTAAACCTTGACCTTAACTACGGTATCGGCTCGGTTGACAATATCGACCACCTTGGCAACCGTCGCGTTCGTTCGGTAGGCGAACTTTTACAAAACCAATTCAGAATCGGCTTTAACAGACTTGAAAGGGTTATCAAAGAGAGAATGACTACTCAAGATCCCAAGGATATCACTCCCCAAGGTCTTGTAAACGTAAGGCCCGTATCTAGCGCTATTAAAGAATTCTTCGGTTCTTCACAACTTTCTCAATTCATGGACCAAACCAACCCCATTGCAGAACTTACTCACAAGAGAAAACTCTCTGCGTTAGGACCAGGCGGTCTTAATAGAGAAAGAGCAACTTTCGACGTTCGTGACGTACACTACACCCACTACGGCAGAATGTGTCCTATCGAAACGCCCGAAGGTCAAAACATCGGTCTTATCACTTCGCTTTCCGCTTTTGCTAAAGTAAACGAATTCGGCTTTATCGAATCTGCTTACAGAAGAGTAGAAGACGGCAAAGTTACCGATATAGTAGATTATCTTACCGCTGACGAAGAAGACGCTTTCGTAGTCGCTCAGGCAAACGAACCCGTCGACGAAAACGGTTACCTTATCAACGACCGTGTTTCTTGCAGAAGAAGGGATGAAATCACCGAACTTCCAAGAAAAGAAATCAACTATATGGACGTTTCGCCCAAGCAACTCGTTTCGGTTGCAACCGCGCTTATTCCCTTCCTTGAAAACTGCGATACCAACCGTGCGCTCATGGGCTCTAACATGCAACGTCAAGCAGTTCCCCTTTTAAAACCCGAAACGCCTATCGTAGGTACGGGTATCGAAGCGAAAATCGCTTACGACTCGGGCGTAATGGTAATCGCTAAAGAAGCGGGCGTAGTCAAGATGGTTTCGGGTAGCGAAATTATCGTTACCGAAGACGACGGCACTTCGACCGGCTTTGACAGAGTATACACTTTAAAGAAATTTGAAAGATCAAACCAAGGTACTTGCCTTAACCAAAAGCCTATCGTTAAAACGGGCGACAAGGTATTCAAGGGCATGATCCTTGCAGACGGCCCCGCAACTTGCGACGGCGAACTCGCTCTCGGTAGAAATATCCTTATCGGTTACATGACTTGGGAAGGTTATAACTACGAAGACGCTATACTTCTTTCTGAAAAACTCGTTCAAAACGATATCTTTACTTCAATCCACATTGAAGAACACGAAATCGAATGCCGTGAAACCAAACTCGGCGAAGAAGAAATCACGAGAGATATCCCCAACGTCGGTGAAGACGCGCTTAAAGACCTTGACGCAGAAGGTATTATTAGAGTGGGCGCAGAAGTTACCAGCGGTGATATCTTAGTAGGTAAGGTTACCCCCAAGGGCGAAACCGAACTCACTCCTGAAGAAAGACTTCTCCGCGCAATTTTCGGTGAAAAGGCAAGAGAAGTTAGAGACTCTTCGCTCCGCGTTCCCCACGGCGAAGGCGGTATCGTAGTAGACGTTAAAAAGTTTACGAGAGCAAACAAAGACGAACTCTCACCCGGCGTTAATCAACTTATAAGGGTATATATTGCTCAAAAGAGAAAGATTTCCGTAGGTGATAAGATGGCGGGACGTTACGGTAACAAGGGCGTTATTTCGAGAATTTTACCCGAAGCAGACATGCCTTTCCTTGCCGACGGTACGCCCCTTCAAATCGTACTTAACCCCCTTGGCGTTCCTTCTCGTATGAATATCGGTCAGGTACTCGAAGTACACCTTTCACTCGTATGTAAACAACTCGGTTGGAAGATTGCAACCCCCGTATTCGACGGCGCAAGCGAAAACGACATCAAGGAATTACTTCAAGAAAATCACTTCGTCAACCCCTACGGCGAAGTTGACGGCAAGATTCAACTTTACGACGGCAGAACGGGCGAACCGTTTGAAAACAGAGTTACCGTCGGTTATATGTATATGATAAAACTCCACCACTTGGTTGACGATAAGATCCACGCTCGTTCGGTTGGTCCTTATTCGGTTGTTACTCAACAACCCCTTGGCGGTAAGGCGCAATTCGGCGGACAGAGATTTGGTGAAATGGAAGTTTGGGCGCTCGAAGCATACGGCGCGTCGCATATTCTTCAAGAAATTCTCACCGTTAAGTCGGACGACGTCGTAGGTAGAGTTAAGACTTACGAATCTATCGTAAAGGGTAGCGATATTTCCGAGCCGGGTATTCCCGAATCGTTTAAAGTTCTTTTAAAAGAACTTCAATCACTCGCTCTCGATATGAAGGTTCTTACTGAAAACCACGAAGAAATCAACCTTAAAGACTTGCTCGACGATGGCGACGATATGCCCGTACATCACAGAGAGAAAGAGCCTATTGACGTCGTTGACCTTGGTCTTGACGCCGCTGAAGAGGAAGAACTCTTCCCCGAAGATACAGACTCTATCTTTGACGACTACGACGATAGTTTTGAAGACGGCGACGACGACTTCCAGTCTAGCGACTTATTCGACGACTTTGACGATCTTGACGATCTCGACGGCGACGACGATATTTAAGCGGAGGGAATTTAAATGTTTGAACTTAACAATTTTAATGCAATTCAAATTAGCGTTGCGTCCCCCGAAAAAATAAGGGAATGGTCTTGCGGACAAGTAACCCGCCCCGAAACCATTAACTACAGAACGCAAAAACCCGAAAAAGACGGTTTATACTGCGAAAGAATTTTCGGACCTACCAAGGACTGGGAATGTCATTGCGGTAAGTATAAGAGAATAAGATACAAAGGTTTAGTCTGCGATAAGTGCGGTGTAGAAATCACTCGCGCTAAAGTAAGACGTGAAAGAATGGGACATATCGAACTCGCTGCTCCCGTTTCTCACATTTGGTATTTCAAGGGTGTTCCTTCCCGTATCGGTCTTATGATCGATATGGGTCCGAAACAACTCGAACACGTTATTTACTTTGCTAAATACGTCGTTTTAGACCCCGGTACTACAGACCTTGCGTACAAACAAGTAATCACCGACAGAGAGTATAGAGAAGCTTGCGAAAAATTCGGCGAAGGCTCGTTCAGAGTAGGAATGGGCGCTGAAGCAATCAAAGACCTTTTGATGTCTATCGACCTTGAAAAGGAAAGCGCAGAACTCAAACAACTCATTGCCGAAAACCCCGACAGTCAAAAGAGCGCAAAGGCTATCAAGCGTTTGGACGTCGTTGAAGCGTTCAGAAAGAGCGGTAGCCGTCCCGAATGGATGATTTTGGACGTTATTCCCGTAATTCCGCCCGAACTCCGTCCTATGATTCAATTAGACGGCGGTAGATTTGCTACTTCCGACCTTAACGACCTTTACAGAAGGGTTATTATGCGTAATAACCGTCTTAAAAAACTTAAGGAATACGGCGCTCCCGAAATCATTATAAGAAACGAAAAGAGAATGCTTCAAGACGCCGTTGACGCCCTTATCGACAACGGTAGAAGGGGCAAAGCAGTATCAGGCGCAGGCAATAGAGATTTAAAATCGCTCTCTGCAATTCTCCGCGGTAAGCAAGGCCGTTTCCGTCAAAACCTTCTCGGTAAGCGTGTTGACTACTCGGGCCGTTCAGTTATCGTCGTAGGACCTGAACTCAAACTCTATCAATGCGGTCTTCCTAAGGAAATGGCTATCGAACTTTTCAAGCCTTTCGTTATGAAGAAACTCGTTGAACAAGGCATTTGCCACAACATTAAGAGCGCAAAAAGAACGGTTGAAAGAATGAAACCCTGCGTTTGGGACATTTTGGAAAACGTCATTAAAGACCACCCCGTTCTCTTAAACAGAGCGCCCACCCTTCACAGACTCTCGATTCAAGCCTTCGAGCCCGTACTTATCGAAGGTAGAGCAATAAAACTTCACCCCCTCGTATGCGGCGCGTTCAACGCCGACTTCGACGGCGACCAAATGGCAGTACACGTACCCCTTTCGGTAGAAGCCCAAGCCGAAGCGAGATTCTTGATGCTTGCATCTAACAACATCTTAAAACTTTCCGACGGTAAGCCCGTTATGTCGCCTTCTCAAGACATGGTACTCGGCGGTTATTACCTTACCATTACGAGAAGAGAAGACGGAAAGTATTACGACAATAAATTCAACGAATACGTCATGGGCGAAGACGGTATCTTCTACGACGAAAAGAAGATTTCTTTTACACCTAGCGACAAGGTTTACGCTGAAAAGAGCGTAGTAGTAAAGACGGATAAAAACGGACTTTACAAAAACGAAGTAAGAGAGATTAAAGACGTAATCGTTAAATGTACTCTTACCAACGCTCAAACTGGCGAAAGCGTAGTAGTTGAAAGATACGAACCCAACGTTTATATTTCTTGCGACGAAGCCCTTATGGCTTACCAAACCAAGCAAATTTCTTGCCAAGACGAAATTTACGTAAGGCGTGAAGTTACTTTAGAAGACGGAAGAAAACACAGCGGTATTATCAAAACTACCGTTGGTAGAATTATCTTCAACGAAGGTATTCCGCAAGATATCGTAGGTAGCAAATTTACCGTAAGAAATCCCGAAGATCCCGATTCTTACCTTCAATTCGTTATCAATTTCTTAGTAGGTAAGAGCCAACTCAAAAAGATCGTCGACGCATGCTTTAAGTCAAAAGGCTCTGTTTGCGCCGCTGAAACTCTCGACTACATCAAGGCTTTAGGTTACAGATATTCTACCGTCGCTGCAATCACCACTTCGGTATTCGATATGCAAGTGCCCGATAAAAAGAAGGACATTATCGACAGAGCAAGTTCTGAAGTTATCGGCATTGAAAGAAAGTATCAAAGGGGTATTTTAACCGACGACGAAAGATATAAACAAGTAGTTGAAACTTGGACTAAAGCAACCCAAGACGTTACAGACGTATTAAAACTTACCCTTCGTAAGTTCAACCCCATCTGGATGATGGCAGACTCGGGCGCCCGTGGTTCTATCGACCAAATTAAGCAACTTGCAGGTATGCGTGGTCTTATGACTAACCCCAACGGTAAAGTCATTGAAATTCCCGTTAAATCTTGCTTCCGTGAAGGTCTTACCGTACTTGAATACTTCATTTCTTCGCACGGTGGTCGTAAAGGTCTTGCCGATACGGCGTTAAAGACGGCGGACTCGGGTTACCTTACTCGTCGTTTGGTAGACGTTTCGCATAACGTCATCATTAGAGAAGAAGACTGTGGCGACAGAAAGGGTATGGAAATCGAAGCAATTCGCGGTCTTAAAGGCGAAATTATCGAAAGTCTTGAAGACAGAATTAACGGCAGATTTACTCCCGTTGATATAATTCACCCCGAAACGGGCGAAGTTATCGTACCCGCAAACGAAATGATTACCGAAGAAAAGGCTAAGCAAATTTGTAACGCCGGTATCGAAAAGGTAACCATTAAGAGCGTATTTACTTGTAAGTCTAAATACGGCGTATGCGCTAAGTGTTACGGTAAAAACATGAGTAACTCGCTCCCCGTTCAAATCGGTGAAGCAGTCGGTATTATCGCCGCTCAATCAATCGGTGAACCCGGTACTCAACTTACCATGAGAACGTTCCACACGGGTGGTATAGCGTCTACGGGCGATATTACCCAAGGTCTTCCCAGAGTTGAAGAACTTTTCGAAGCGCGTAAACCCAAGGGTGAAGCAGTCGTATGTGAACACAGCGGTATTGTAACAGTACAGGAAAAGGACGGTATCCGCCACGTATACGTTAAGTCGGATGAAGACGGCTCTACCAAAGACTATACTATTCCGTTCAGCGCTGACCTTAGGGTTAAGACGGGCGATATCGTAGAACCCGGTACGGTACTTACGGGCGGTTCTGTAAATCCCCAAACTATTCTTAAAACCAAGGGCTTTAAGGCTGTTCAAGACTATATCTTAAAGGAAGTTCAATCAGTTTACCGTAGCCAAGGCGTTGACATTAACGATAAGCACATTGAAATTATCGTCAACCAAATGCTTCGTAAGGTTAAGGTATTAACTAGCGGTGACACCGAGTTCCTTCCTGGCGAATGCGTAGACCTTCTCGCTCTCGACGAAGAAAACAACAAGGTATTAGAGCAAGGCGGTTCTCCCGCAAACGCTAAGAGAATACTTCTCGGTATTACCAAAGCCGCTCTTGCAACCGAATCTTTCCTTTCGGCAGCGTCCTTCCAAGAAACTTCAAAAGTTCTTACCGACGCGGCTATCCATAACAAACTCGATCCCCTTATGGGCCTTAAAGAAAACGTTATTATCGGTAAACTTATCCCTGCAGGTACGGGTGTAAAGATTTATAAAGACCTTTCTCCCCAGTACAATTCAGTAAGACCGGTAAACGATCTTATAACCGACGTTGCGGATGATGACGACAAGATTTAATCTAAATTAAAAACTAATAAAAAACCCCCGACGGGTTTCCGTCGGGGGTTAGTTGTATTTACGACAATTATGCGTTAAAGCCAAGGAAAGAATAACCAAAATTGACGTAAAATGCTAAAATTTACTAAATTTGTGTATTGACAAAGAGTAATAATTATGATATTATATGCTTAACAAAAAGGGGGTAGGTGCAATATGAAGAAAATATTATCAATTTTATTAGTCGTTATTTTAACGTTTGGGTTAACGGCTTGTAAAAAAAACGATAATCCACCTATTTCTCAAACAAAGACAACTAAATATCTAACGAGTGTAGGATGGACAATAGGCGCAACTATAGAAAATTTTATTACAAAAAATCCAGAAGATTATAATATAAGCAATGATTTTTACGTTTTAGCACCGCAGTACGAAAAAAAAGCAGTTATTAGTTTTTCATCGACGTATATGACGCCTACTATGCTGTTTCAAAAATTTTACGTTTGCAATGAAGAGAAGTATGGCAAACAAATTACCGACTACGGGCAATACGGCGGTTTTGCGTATAATTTTCTTATTTTAATAGGGATAGATACTACTTATATTTTTGATAAGTTAGATTTAAAATTTGATTATATAAGCGTGCAAAGAAATGGTATAAACGGCTCTAAATACAAACTAGACGTATATAGCGGAGAAGACTGTTTTGCTTCGCTTGAGTGGTTTGGATACGGTTTTAAAGACGAGCAAGCCGAAAAAGACTGTATCGAAGGATATTTGTCCGAATATCTAATGCCACACAGTCAATTTGCGGAGTGGTATTCGACCGAATACGAGCCTTCAAAATTGTCGGTAGAAAGTGGTGAAAAGTCGGAAGGTACAAGGGCGCATTATTATCACCAAAAAAATGAAGATTCAGCCATGGATTATCGCGGTTTTATGCACGTGTTGCCGAATTATTTTAACGAAGAGATCTCAATTTTTGCCCCGATAAGTGAAGAAAACGTAGGTATTTTCCCCGTGACTGATTATACAATTTGCGCAAGCAATAGTTATTACGAAAGCGAAACGGCAGAAAATCCTATTTGCGAAGAACCGTACATTTACCAAGTGCTTAGAACTGACGACGACGAGTTGGGTGGTGGGGATAAGGCAACGGTAAGAAATGCTAAACTTGAAATAATGATAGTAATTATCCCCTATAAAGTCGATTTAGAAAAGGGCATAACTTTTGAGTGGATAGACGATTATACCGCAAATTTATGGAGTGGCGGAATTTGTTTTGCAACTATAGATTACGCAGTTGATAAAATCGTAGAAAGGGATACTGCGTTTTTGAAAACTTACGTAGAAAACGCTTTAAAGACTAGTTTGCATATCGTCAACCCATAGACTAAAAATTAAAACCCCCGACGGAAACCCGTCGGGGGTTAGTTGTATTTACGGTAATTATGCGTTAAAGCCAATGAGCGGAAGGGGGAAGTTTTGCGCTAAGAAAGGTATCCACTCGGCAACTACGCAAAAGATTAAAAACGCGCCGATAGTTATAAAAATAAGTTTAAAAATCAAACTGTCGGTAAGTCTGCAAGCGCTTATCGTAAGTAAAACGTAAAGCACTATAAAGGCGCATTTATGCGAAATATAGAGTATTTCCTTTAAAATGGGCGCAACCGAAAGCACGTCAAAACCGCAAGTTATTAAAAAGTCTAAAATAGTTGCGGGCACAGTACCTGCCATACCCACGAAGAGTATGACCATTACCCATTTAGGAAGAGAATCTTTTGAAAAGATTGCCTTTACCACGTAGGCGAGCATTGCGAGTATAGATACGGTAAACGAAAGGTTGCCTATGGCCCTTTCGCTTAAAAGTTCTTGTCCGCAAAGATATACTAGCCAAATTATTGCAAAAGCAAGTAAAACTATTGCGGATAGCGAACTTGCCACCTTATTTTTTTCTTGTTCAGCCATTTTTAAGCCCCCTTAAAACCCAATTGTGGGAAGTTGTAAAAATTCTTTAACGGCAGGTACCCAACCTGCTACTACGCAAAGAATTAAAAAGGTTGCTATAACTAAGAAAATAATTTTAAAAATTAAACTGTCAAAAGCGCCCCAAGCGTTATATAAAAGGACGAAATAGGTTAAAATAAGCATTACGCTGAGCGCAATATTTATTCCGTTTACGGCGTCTTCGCCGAGTTTAGAGTGAAGGCTAAGCCTTATTATCCAAATTGCGCAAAATGCGATAAGGACTAAAGCCGAAATGATTTTGTCAATCTCTTTTTTCATTGGTAAAACTCCCTTAAAAATAAATTACCTATAAATTATAACATAAAATCATATATTTGTCATTAAAATTTACAAAATTTTATAGCGGTAAAAATACCGCTTGTAAAAAAACTGAAAATCTTTGGTAAAATGCACAAAAAACTAATTTAGCGTTGACATACTCTTAAAAAAGTAGTATAATTATCTCGTATGACTGGCTCGAAGTCTATTTTGTTATGTAAAAATTTCGGGCAAATCCACATTCTACTTTTAAAGGAGGGCTACTATGGCTCATTTACAAAAGGCGGCAGCAAAAAAGATTAACGAAATCTGCGATAGATACGTTAACGAAAGAACTCCGCTTATGATGATTCTGAGCGATATTCAAAAGGAATACGGTTATATTCCCCTTGAAGTTCAGGAACTCGTTTCTGAAAGAACGGGTATCTCGGTTGCTGAAATTTACGGCGTCGTTACCTTCTATTCGTTCTTCTCGCTCAAACCGAAGGGAAAATACGTAATCGGCGTGTGCCTTGGTACGGCTTGCTACGTAAAGGGCGCTCAACAAATTATCGACAAGTTCTCTGAAATTATCGGTATTAAACCGGGTGAAACTTCTGAAGACGGCTTGTTTACTTTGGACGCTTTGCGTTGTATCGGCGCTTGTGGTATTGCTCCGGCTGTTACCATTAACGGCAAAGTTTACCCCAAACTTACCGTAGACGCTGTTCCTGCAATAGTTAATGAATACAAGGCTATGGAGGCGTAAAACTCATGATAAAGAATTTTGAAGAACTTAATCAAATGAGCGCAAAGTGCGCTTCGTGTTTAAATGCTAAATTTACCGGTAACGACGGTAAAAGACATATGGTTTTATGCGGTGGTACGGGCTGTCTTTCTTCTAGATCGGACGAAATTACTGCAGAACTTAAAAGGCTCGTAGCCGAAAAAGGTCTTGAAGACAAAGTTACTATCAATCAAGTTGGATGTTTTGGTTTCTGTTCGCAAGGTCCTTTCGTAAAGATTTATCCTGAAGATACTCTTTACAGACTCGTTCAATTAGAAGACTGCGCTGAAATTATCGAAAAGGATATTATCGGCGGTGAAGTTATTGAAAGACTTTTATACGTTGATCCCACTACCCAAGAAAAGGTTACCAAGCAAGAAGATATCAACTTCTACAAAAAGCAAGTTCGTATCGCTTTGCACGGTTGCGGTAGCATCAACCCCGAATCTATTGAAGAAAGTATCGGCGCAGGCGCGTTCAAGGGCTTAGCGCGCGCTCTTCAAATGGATAGAGCAGACGTTATTAAGGAAGTATTAGACTCAGGTCTCCGCGGTCGTGGCGGCGGCGGTTTCCCCACCGGTAGAAAGTGGCAATTTGCTTACGCTCAACCCGACGGTGAAAAGTACGTCGTTTGTAACGGTGACGAAGGCGACCCGGGCGCATTCATGGATAGATCTATTCTCGAAGGTAACCCCCTTGCAGTTATCGAAGGTATGATGATTGCTGGTTACGCTATCGGCGCTCAAAACGGTTATTTCTACGTTAGAGCAGAATATCCTATCGCTGTAAACAGACTTAAAATGGCTATTAAGCAAGCCGAAGATATCGGCCTTTTAGGCGACAATATTTTGGGTACTGACTTCTCGTTTAGAGTACACATCCGTCTTGGCGCAGGCGCTTTCGTTTGCGGTGAAGAAACGGCGCTTCTTAACTCTATCGAAGGTCAACGCGGTATGCCCAGACCTCGTCCCCCGTTCCCTGCAGTTAAGGGTCTTTGGGACTGTCCTTCTATTATCAACAACGTTGAAACTCTCGCTTGCGTACCTTATATTTTAAGAGAAGGCAAAGACGCTTTCGCAAGCAACGGTACTGAAAAGTCTAAGGGTACTAAGGTATTCGCTCTCGGCGGTAAAATCAACAACGTCGGTCTTGTAGAAGTTCCTATGGGTACTACTTTAAGAGAACTCATTTACGATATCGGTGGCGGAATCCCCAACGGCAAGACCTTCAAGGCTATCCAAACCGGCGGTCCTTCGGGCGGATGTTTAACTGCTGAAGACCTTGACGCTGAAATCGACTTCGACAATCTCGTTGCTAAGGGCTCAATGATGGGTTCTGGTGGCGCAATCGTTATGGATGAAGACAACTGTATGGTTGACGTTGCTAAGTTCTATATGGAATTTATTTGCGACGAATCTTGCGGTAAGTGTACTCCCTGCCGTATCGGTACTAAGAGAATGCTTGAAATTCTCAACAAGATTACCGATGGTAAGGCTACTATGGACGACTTGGCTGAACTTGAAGAACTTGCTGAAAACGTTAAGAGCAACTCTCTTTGCGGTCTTGGTCAAACTGCTCCCAACCCCGTATTGTCAACCTTAAAGCACTTCAGAGACGAATATATCGCTCATATCGTAGACAAGAAGTGTCCCGCTCATATTTGTAAAAACCTTATGCAATACGTTATCAACGAAGATAAGTGTATTGGTTGTGGCGCTTGCGCAAGAGCATGTCCCGTTAACGCAATTTCTAAGACTGACAAGTTGGCTGCAAACGGCAAACTCTTTATACACGCAATCGACCAAACTAAGTGTATTAAGTGCGGTATGTGTATGGCTTCTTGTAAGAAGATTCAAGCTATCGAAAAGAAATAATCGGAGGGTTTAAAATGGCTAAAGTTAATATTAAAATCGAAGGCATACCTTTCGAGGTAGAAGCTGGCTTAACTATATTAGAAGCAGCAAAGCAATGTGGTTTTGAAATTCCTTCGCTTTGCGCGTTCAACCACGGCGAATGTTCAAAAGGCTCTTGCAGAGTTTGTCTTGTAGAAGCAACCGGCGCAAGAGGTCTTGTAGCATCGTGCGTATATCCCGTTGCTGAAGGTATGGAAATTACTATTTCTTCACCCAAGGCAACCGCAGCAAGAAGAACTTCCGTTGAACTTCTTCTTTCTAACCACAACAAAAACTGTCAACAATGCGAAAAGAACGGCAAGTGCGAACTTTTACACGTTGCTAAGGTTACCGGCGCAAGAGACGATATGTATCAAGGCGCTCAAACTCCTGTTACCGTTGACAGACTCACTCCTTCTATCGTAAGAGATACTTCTAAGTGTATCCTTTGCGGAAGATGCGTTGAAAGATGTAAAAACGCTCACGGACTCGGCGTTCTCGGCTTTGAAAAACGTGGTTTTAACACTATCGTTGCTCCTGCTGAAAACAGAAGTTTTGCAAATTCACCCTGTATCCTTTGCGGTCAATGCGTAAGCGTATGTCCTACCGGCGCGCTTATGGAAGTTTCTGAAATCGAAAAGGTTGACGCAGCGTTCAAGGCAGGCAAGTACGTAGTAGTACAAACCGCTCCTGCAGTTAGAGCAGCGCTCGGCGAAGAATTCGATATGCCTATCGGTACGCTCGTTACTGGTAAAATGGTTTCGGCTTTAAAGCGTCTTGGCTTTAAAAAGGTTTTCGACACCAACTTTGCTGCAGACCTTACCATTATGGAAGAAGCAACCGAACTTTTAGGCAGAGTAACCAACGGCGGAAAACTCCCCATGATTACTTCTTGTTCTCCCGGTTGGGTTAATTACGCTGAATACTATTACGGCGACCTTTTAGGACATCTTTCGTCTTGTAAGTCCCCCCACGAAATGTTCGGCGCTATCTTAAAGAGTTACTACGCTGAAAAGAACGGTATCGATCCTAAAGATATGTTCGTAGTATCTATCATGCCTTGTACCGCTAAGAAGTACGAAAAGGAAAGACCTGAACTTTCAGTAAACGGTCTTCGCGACGTAGACGCAGTATTGACCACTCGTGAACTTGGTAAACTCATCAAGCGTTCGGGTATCAACTTTGCTAAACTTCCCGATAGCGAATTCGACAACGATATCGTTGGCGATTACACGGGCGCAGGCGTAATCTTCGGTACTACCGGTGGCGTTATGGAAGCCGCTCTTCGTACCGCAGCATACAAACTTACCGGTGAAGAACTTAAAAAAGTTGAACTTACCGAAGTTCGTGGTTTTGAAGGCATTAAGGAAGCAACTTACAACTTAGCAGGTCTTGAAGTTAAGGTTGCAGTTGCTCACGGTATGAAGCACGCTAAAGTTCTTCTCGACCAAATTAGAGAAGGCGTTAGCCCCTATCACTTTATCGAAATCATGGGTTGTCCCGGTGGTTGCGTAGCAGGTGGTGGTCAACCGTATGTTAAACCTTGCTTCCTTCCTAATGAAGACGCTGATATCTTAGACACCTTCAAAGCAAAGAGAGCAGGCGCTCTTTACGCTGAAGACGAATCTAAGGCTCTTCGTGTATCTCACAAGAACCCGCAAATCATTAAACTTTACGAAGATTACCTTGGCGAACCAAACTCTCATAAGGCTCACGAACTTCTTCACACTCATTATCATGCGAGAGAGAAGTTTCACAAATAATATAAAGTCTTGATAAAGGGCTTGTAGACGGCGTTATACGTCGTTAACTGTTTCAAAAAGGGCAGACACAATGACCAAAAGGTCTATTGTGTCTGCCTTTTCTAACGAGTATAGCCTAACTTATTTTTTGCGAAAAAACAGTAAAAATAAGCGCTTAAAAATAGCCGAAAAATTTAAAAAAATAAAAAATTTTTGGGCTTTTGTGTTAGTTTTGTGAATAAAAATTGCTCAATTTTCACAAATATTAGTAAAAAATTTGTAACAAATTACTTAAAAATAGGTATTGTAGTGTATGACACTACTAAATACTACAAAAAAGCAAGAAAAATCAACCGAAAGTAAAATTTACGAAAAATGATTGACTTAAATCATAGATTGTTTTATAATTATAAGTGTAATTAAAATTTTAATTTTAATAAGGGTGGTTTACTTATAACGGAGTTTTACTTATGATGACTGCTGTTATTTTAGCCTTATGTTTAGGCGCTTGTATTTATGGCGCAACGTTTGTGTGTAAGGCGACTAAAGACAAACAAATAACAATTTTTAAAAAACAGGGCTTTGTATTGGACTTTATTAAGCGTGGTATAGCGGTGCTGTTATTTTGTTCTTATTTCGTACACGTAGTTTGTAGGGAAGTAATTAGCGAGCAAATAGGTCTTAGCGGAGATTTATTTTCACCATTTGGTTACGTGGGCATTGCGGTAATTGACTGGCTCACGGCAATCGCCGTAGCATTTGCAATAGTTGCTCCGTTTTTTAACAGAAAGCCGGCAAAAGATACGTGTGTAGTTTTAGGATTTTTGGTTATACTTTTAAACGTTGTGTTTATAGAGCCTATTTCAGTTTCGATATTAGGTGAATTGCAAATTACCCATTGGCGCACAATACTTTATCTTTGCATACTCGTGTTGCTTACGTTAATTTGTGGTTTAGAATTTGCGCAGGTCTTAGTAGAAAAAGATTTTAATAGCATATCTAATCGTTTATTAAAGGTTGGCATTTCGGTATTGCTCTATTCGCTTGCGTTTATGCCAATGTATTTTTTACAACTTTTATTTGGAAATGCTGGTGAAGTTCCAGAAGATTTTAACGTAACGCACAGACTTATAATTTATGGTTCGATTATAATTCCTCTTTTAATTTATTTTACACAATCTAAAAAGAGTTACGAGGATAGATATTTTCTCTTGTTAATGTTATCGCTCTCGGCGATAATACAATTCTTCTCCTTTCAAAGTTTTAGAAGGGGAGCGCAAATTTTCCCAGCGCATTTATGTAATACGGCTATCATCTTGATATTTATAGCCTACGTATTTAAACTCAAAGGTCTGTTCTACTTTACTTATTTTGTAAACGTATTAGGCGCGCTTTGCGCAATTCTGTTACCAAACGTAACACATCAATTTACAGCAATGGCAGATTTGGACTTTTGGTATTGCCATTATTATGCGTTTTTCTTACCACTTCTCGGTGTAGCGCTTGGAATATTTAAACGCCCAACCTTAAAACTGATAGCGACCTCGCTGATAGTTTTCACTGTTTACGTTGTAGTCGTAATGTGTATGAACACCTACCTTAACGGAACGCAGTTCGGTGGGTATGACAATGGAAAATATGCTGCAAACTACTTCTTCTTATACGACGATTTCTTTGTAGACAAGTTTGCATTTGCAGTTCCATTAAAGTACGATTTTATTTTTCAATTTACAATAAATGGCTCTACAATGCAGATGTATCCTGTATACAATTTAGCAATTTATGTAGCGTTTATGGTGCTTATATTTGTAATGTGGGGATTCTACACAATAATCTTCAAAGTGTGCGATTCTCACCGAGAACTTGCAAGGCGCAAGAAATTACGCAGGGTAGACCATTTGAACTTATTAAAAGAATTAGATGGAAGACCTCAAAATACACCATTATCCCCTGAAGGAGAACATATGATAAGAATTAAAAACTTTTCAAAAACTTATGACGGAGCAGAAAAAAAATCTGTTGACAATTTAAGTCTTGAAATTCACGATGGTGAAGTATTTGGATTTATAGGTCATAATGGTGCAGGTAAGTCTACCACCATAAAGAGTCTTGTAGGAATACAGTCTATTACAGAGGGTAGCATTGAAATTGAGGGCTTTGACATTGCTCGTCAACCATTAGAGGCAAAACTTCGTATGGGTTACGTATCCGATAACCATGCGCTTTATGAAAAACTTACTGGTAGAGAATATATCAATTACGTTGCCGACCTTTATATGGTTAGTGAAAAAGATAAAAAAGAACGTATTGAAAAGTTTGTAAAGATGTTCCAATTAGAACATGCTATAGATAACGAAATCAAGAGTTATTCTCATGGTATGAAACAAAAGACGATGGTTATAGCAGCGCTTATTCATAATCCTAAGGTTTGGGTATTAGACGAACCTCTCACAGGACTTGACCCAACGAGTGCATACCAAATCAAAGAGTGCATGCGTGAACACGCTAATGCAGGTAACATAGTATTCTTCTCAAGTCACGTAATCGAAGTTGTAGAAAAGATTTGTGACCGTATAGCAATAATAAGTGGAGGAAAACTCCGTAGAGTAAGCACGATTGAAGAAATAAAGAAAGAAGGGCTTTCGCTTGAACAATTATATCTTCAATACGCTCAAAAAAAGGATGAACCGGAAGAAAATCCACAAGGTTAATTAAGATTATGGAAAACACTCAAGAGATAAAAAAGAACTCGGTTTTCCGCCGTGTTAAATATTTAACGCTAATGCAAATAGGCGACCAAGTAAGAGGATTAAAAACGGGTGGAAATAAAAAACTCGTAAGTAAAATCTTACTTAAAGTGCTTTTTATGGCGATATCAATAGTTGCATTTACTGCGTTATTCTTTGTCGTTCGAAATTTTTTCAGTTTTGAACTTTCAAAAGATTTGATAGTCACGCTTATATTTATTACACAGTTGATAAGTATAGTGGCGTGTTTGGGCGGAATGATACTCGTGCTATTTGTAAGTAAAGAAAACACGATGTTGCTTGCTTTCCCGTGTAATTATAGTGAAATTTTCCTTAGCAAAATCATAGTTTTTGCTTTGGACGAAATCAAAAAGAGTTTGATATTTATACTCCCTCTTTTGATAGGCTTTGGAATAAACGCAGGCGTTGGTGTAATTTATTGGTTACAATTACCTATAATATGGTTGACTCTTTGTTTGTTACCTGTATTTATTGGCGCAATAATGGCAATTCCTGCAATCTATATTATAAAATTCTTAAAGTCTCACGTTTTTATCTACGCTTTGTTTTTATCTGCGCTTATAATTGCGGGATATTTATTAGTTTATTGGATATTAAGTCAAATTGAACCGCCTTTAAATATTGCGGGTAAGTATGCAAGATTTTTAGAGGCAGTTCGTCAAGCCTTTGCAACTATAAACAAGATATCACTATTTTATAGTTTTATCGGCAATTCGCTGTTTGGCGTTTCAACGGCTTTATATTTCTCACTCACACTATTAGTTGTATTAGGTTGTGGTGTTTTGTGCTTTTTAGTTGCAATGCCTTTCTACTTTAAGGTGGCAAGTTCTACTGCTGAAAACAGTAGCAAAAAAGTTCACAAAATCAAATATGGAAAAGGCAAAAGTCTGTTTATTACCTTCCTTAAAAAAGAACTTAAAATTCTTTTTCGTTCTTCTGATACGGTAACGTCTATAGTAACGGCAGTATTGCTTTTCCCAACTATATCGTACGTATTCAACTTTATAATGTCACTTATAAATACGAGTTCGCTCGGTATTTATATGACCATTGCCTTTAATATGATGATAACGCTAAGTTTACTTGGCACGCACAATGCAAATTCTGCCTCGGCAATAAGTAGAGAAGGTAACGAGTTCGCCGTTTTGAAAACCGCACCTTCAAACACTTCGCTTATATGTTGGGCGAAACTTGCAGTAACGGCAGCAATCAACGTATTATCGCTTATTACAACTGCAATAATGCTTGTATTTTCAATGCGAGTGCCAATTTTCGACGTTATCGCTATAGTAATAACAATATTCTTCATATCGGTAGGACAAATAGCTTGGGGCTTTGAACTTGACCTTAGAAATCCTAAAATTACTGAATACGCCTCAAAGGGAGATGCGGTAACCGATAACGGCAACGTTGCAAAAGCAATAGCAATAGCCTTTTTAGTATCAACCCTCGTTGGTCTTTTATCGCTTATATTATTGCTTGATAGTTACGTGCTTGGTTGGGTAAGAATATTACTTATAGCATTTGTATTTATGTTGGCAAGATTATATTTATTACATAGCAACTTAAAAACCTATTTTGATGGTATTCAAGGATAGGAGAGTGGTTTATGAATAAAAAAATAGTAGTATTAATCGTATTAGCCGAGTGTATTTTAGCCATTTTGCTAGTTAGTTTTTTTGGTAAGGTAATCGAAGAAACAAGACGTGACGTTGCTTGTCAAGATATATATTTTATTGACGAAAACGGCTTAAAAATTGAAGACGGCGTGCCGATTATAGTAGATATTGACTCAGACGCTTTAAAACCAATTAGATATAAACTTAAATGGAAGATAATAACTTCAAAGACGACTGAAAAAACCGTTGTTATAGAAACTTCGGATAAATCCGTATCATACGATTACGGTAGGGGAGAATTAGTTATATCTCCATATTGCAAAACGAGTGTTGTAATAACCGTACGAACAACCGACGGCAGTGAAAAATACGACACAATAACATTGATTCCAAATGTCGATACAAAAAGCGACGTTGAAATATAACAGGAGGAAACAAAACATGAAAAAAACACTCAATAAGATATGCTTGGCTATTTTGTCAATCTTACTGTTGTGTGGTATATCCGCAAGTTGCAGCATTTCAACGAAATTAACTGTAACTTATACGGTAGGAAATAATCAATATGCCACTCAAAGATACGACTTGAATCAACAAATTAGTTTGCCAATAGATCCAGAAATTGAAGGCAAAACGTTTGTAGGCTGGTACACAGATAAGGATTTTACAACCCCTTATGCAGAAGGTAAGGTTACCTCATCTTTTATGTTGTTCGCTAAATTCTCTGATCCTGTAGTTTACATTATTGTAAATACAGACGGCGGTACGCCAATCTCAATGATTGAGGTTGCACCGGGTGGGGAGTATTCCGTACCAGATGCAGAGAAAGAGGGTTATACTTTCACAGGTTATTACTATTTTGATAGTAACGGCGAGAAACAAGATTTCCCATCTTCAGGTGTTTTACCTTTTGACGACGATATAGTAATTATTGCGTCTTACAGCATCAATAAATATACTGTAACTTTAAACGACGGATTTTCTGCTGACCTTATCGAAGAAACTGTCGAGCACGGCAAGACCTACGCTCCAAAGCCAGCAAGCCGTCCTGGATATGATTTTGTAAACTGGTACACTGATGAAGATTTGTCTGACGAATCACTCTATGATGCAAGTGAGCCTATCGTAGACGACGTTACCTTATATGCAAAATACACTCCAAAGAATTATAAAATTACAATCGCTAACTCTGTAGATAGCCAAACTTCAGTAGTTGACGTTGTATTTGACGGGGCTTATGAAATTACTGCTCCAAGCAAAGTGGGTTACACTTTCGTAGGCTTTACTTTTGACGGTGAATCTTTCGACGCTACAGGCACTTATACTATGGCAAGCAATATCCGTGTTATTGCTAACTATACAAGAAACTTCTACAACGTAGAATTCAAAGATGGCGAAACTGTTTTAGCAACCGTTTCTGTTGAACACGGCAAAAAATTAGTTGTTCCTACTGCTGAACTTAATAAAGTAGGTTATACTTACACTTTATCAAGTGAAGTTGATAGCGAAATTGTTGGTGCAACCGTAGTTACGGTAACCTATAGCGCTGTAAAGGCAAACGTTACTGTATTCGGTGTTCAACAAGGCTACACTTTACCTAACATTTATTATGACGGTGAATTTACTCTCGTTGCGCCAGACCGTGGTATTGGTTATGAATTCTTAGGCTTTACAGGTAGTGATGGTAAGACCTACGAGGCAGGCGAAACCTATACTTGTGATTTCGTTGAACTCACTTTAACGGCAAATTGGCAAGCAGACAGTTACGAAATTCACTTCCTTGACAAGAACGTAGAAGTTAAGGCTACAATCGAAGGCGTTGTTCCAGGAACTAAAGCATACGAAATTGATAACTTCCCAGTATCTGACGTTGAAAAGGCAGGTTACACTCTTGTTAGTGGTTGGTATCTTGCAGATGGTTCGGTATTCAATATGAATTCTGAAATTAGAAGCGATATCTACCTTTACGCAAAATACACTGCAAACAAATATCATATCATTATCAACAATGACGGTGGTTTAGGTTTAACTGATAAAGAAGTTATTTATGATGCAGACTATGCGCTTGAAGCACCTACTAAGAAAGGTTACGAGTTTACTGGTTTCGTTCTTGAAAGTGATGCAACTCCTGTTGCATTAAGCGGTAAATATCAAACTGTTGGCAACCTTAGAATTAAGGCTACATGGGCAGAAGATAGAGAAACTGTAACCTTCTACTTTGGTGAAGACGTATATAGTTCAACCACAGTATTAAACGGCTTTGCAGTATCTGCGCCAAGCACTCAACCTTCAAAAGTAGGTCATACTTTCAAGGGTTGGTATATAGACCAAAGCGGTAAAACCGCTTACGATTTTAACGCTGAAGTAACAGGCACGTTAGACCTTTACGCTTACTTCGAGGCAAACGTTTATAATATTACCGTTCACGGAGATAGCGGAGATTACGTAGTTCAAGTTGCTTACGGTTCTATTCCAAGTATCAATATGAACCTCACCGACGATACTCGTGACTTTAACGGTTATTACACCAAGTTAAACGGCAAGTATGCAGAGGAAATTGACTTCAACCTTCCATATCTTCTTACCGACCATCTCGAAGTTTACGAATGGTGGGTAGATAGAAGTGCAGGTAACGAGACAGACGACCTTAAACAAAACGGTGACTACTTCACGGAAAAAGACGCTCAAGGCAACTGGCATACTTTCGTTTATATCGTAGGTCACACTTATAACTTCTCGAATACAATTCTCACTCCAAATGGAAACGAAGGTATTGCAACTATTACTGTTAACGGTAACAATTCGCAACTCGTTGCTCTTTCGACAGGCGAATTTACTGTAACCGTAACCAAATACGACAACCAAGGCAATGTTAAAGATGAATACCAAAGAACTATTAAGGTAGTTGAAAAGGTATTTACGTTCACTTACGGCGAAGATTATGCTAACGCTTGGACTAATAGACAGGCTAAAAACTGGGATAACAACGCTAAGGGTGACAATATGGCTGTTGGCAAACTCAACTTTAAGCCTGACGTAAAAGCTCAAACCTTAATCGACGGTATTTTAGTAGATTTATCTTTCGACAAGGCAAACGTTGAATACAAAGTTACAGTTGACGGTAACCTTACGACTGCTTACGAAATACTTGACGGCGCGTTTAACTTTGACGCTTCGCTCGTTGGTAAGACCGTAGTAATTACTATGGCTCCAAGATACGCTATATACGACGATTGCGAAGTAACCTTTACCGTTGTAATTAACGAAGGCGTAAACGTTTATACCGACGCTGAATTAAGACAATGGTATGAGGACGAAACTTACACGGGCGCAATCAACATTTTAAGAAATATTAAAGTTCAACTCCCTGAAGATAGAATTTTAACGGCAAAAGACGTTGTTGATATCAATGCAAATTCTCAGTATAAGCACTTTACCGCTCCGTTTAAAGTTCCAGACGATATAGTTGCTCCAAAGAACGTTCAATTAGCAAACGGCGCTTACGAGCGTAATAGCGGTGCCCTTACAATCAACGGTAACTACTTCACGATTGACGGTTCAAGCCTCCCACTTGTAGATGGCAGACTTGGTAATTATCAGTTCGGTGAAGGTAAGAACGGTGGCACGGATTATATTATTCAAAACGTTCAATTCTCAATCTTCAAGTATGGTGTAGAGACTAAGAACGGAAACGTTGACCAAATGAAGATGGAAAATCTTTACATCCTCGGTAATATGAACCTTTCAACCAACTGGGGACAAAACGACGGCGAAACTTATACCGTAGAAGTTGATGGTAAAAAAGTTAAAGTTTTAACTATGAGTGGCGCTGCAGTTGGCGTAACCGTAAAGGCTGGTACTTTAGAAATGGATAACGTAACCGTAAGAAGAACGGTTATTGCAGTTCACGTAAGCCCTTGGACTGAAAGAACGGAATTAAATCCTGTTACAAACTCTTACCACTCGGCATATTTAAAGGCTAAAGACGTTATCTTTGATAGCAACTGGGCAAACGGACTTTATATGTATGGTTTTGCTAAAGTTGATTTAGATAGTTCTTATATCGGCGTTTCAAGTGGCCCTTGTATTCATATTGACGCAAGACCAAGTAAGATAACCGAACCAGAACTCAATCTCACTAACGGAACTATTCTTAAAAACTTAATTTCAGGCTCTGAAACTTGGTTTAAAGTTTACGGCTTTGATGGACTTGCACAGCAATTAACAGGTATGGTAAACGACGGTGTTAAGGCTGCAACAAATAACGCATTACAAGCATTTGTTAAGGATAACGACCTTGATAAGATAAACCTTATGCTTTTAATTAAGTCGGCTGGTGGCGAAGAAAACTTGTGGGATTCAAATGGTAAATATAGTTATCCAACAGCAATCGTTACAGGTATGAATCACCTTGCTGAAGTTCATGCAGACGCTCCAAATCATATTACACAAGACGATGTTACGAAGTTTATTAGCGAAAATCAAGATATGCTTGTGGGTATGGGAATGACTAGCCAAGAACAAATGATAGAGTATGCATCACAATATCTCGGTCTTGAATTCATTAAGGCAAATGCTAAATCAGTTACGTTTGATACCACTGCGGCAGGAATGACTGGTGGAAACTTAATTACTGGTTATGCAGGAGTTTACGTAGCATAAGCGTAAAACCACAAAAGACACAAATATAAGTCAATAAAAATATCCTCACGTGAAAGCGTGGGGATATTTGTTTTTTTACAATAAAAAAGGGACTGCAAAAACAGTCCCTTTAGTGGTTGTTAATTTAAAATTATTTGCTCATTGCTTCTTCAACAGCAACTGCAACGGCAACGGTAGCGCCAACCATGGGGTTGTTACCCATACCGATTAAGCCCATCATTTCTACGTGAGCAGGAACTGAAGAAGAGCCTGCAAACTGAGCATCGCCGTGCATACGGCCCATAGTGTCGGTCATACCGTACGAAGCAGGACCTGCAGCCATGTTGTCGGGGTGAAGAGTTCTACCAGTACCACCGCCAGATGCAACTGAGAAGTATGCTACGCCGTTTTCGTTACACCACTTTTTGTAAGTGCCTGCAACGGGGTGTTGGAAACGAGTGGGGTTAGTAGAGTTACCGGTGATAGAAACGCCTACTTTTTCACGCTTCATGATAGCAACGCCTTCGGGGACGTTGTCAGCGCCGTAACACTTAACGTTTGCTCTAGGACCGTCAGAGTATGCTTTTTCATAAACAACTTCAACCGTTTCGGTGTAAGGATCAAACTTAGTTTCTACGAAGGTGAAGCCGTTGATACGAGAAATAATCATAGCGGCGTCTTTACCTAAACCGTTAAGGATAACTCTCAAAGGCTTAACTCTTACTTTGTTTGCGTTAAGAGCAATTTTGATTGCGCCTTCAGCAGCGGCGAAAGATTCGTGACCTGCTAAGAAGCAGAAACAATCGGTTTCTTCACTTAAAAGCATTTTGCCAAGGTTGCCGTGACCAAGACCTACTTGTCTGTTTTCGGCAACAGAGCCGGGGATACAGAAAGATTGTAAACCGATACCAACAGCGGCAGCGGCGTCAGCAGCCTTTACGCAACCTTTTTTAATAGCGATTGCAGCGCCTACGGTATAAGCCCAAACTGCGTTTTCAAAGCAGATAGGTTGAGTTTCGCGAACGATTTTGTCGCAGTCAATACCTTTAGCAAGGCAGATATCTCTACATTCTTCAACAGAAGAAATGCCGTATTCTTTTAAAGTGGCGTTGATTTTATCTATACGTCTGTCATAACTTTCAAATAATGCCATGATATATTACCTCCTTACTCGTGACGAGGATCGATGTACTTGAACGCGCCATCGAATCTACCGTAAGTACCGCGTGATTTTTCATACGCTTCGTTGGGGCTAAGACCTTTTTTGATAAAGTCGGTCATTTTGCCGAGCGAAATAAATTCGTAACCGGTAATTTGCATATCTTTGTCTAATGCAAGGCGGGTAACGTACCCTTCTGCCATTTCAAGATATCTAGCGCCCTTAACTTTAGTACCATACATAGTACCAACTTGCGAGCGGAGACCTTTACCAAGGTCTTCAAGACCAGCGCCGATAGGAAGACCGTCTTCAGAGAAAGCAGATTGAGTTCTGCCGTAAACGATTTGTAAGAAGAGTTCTCTCATAGCGGTGTTGATAGCGTCGCAAACAAGGTCGGTATTGAGCGCTTCCAAAATGGTTTTGCCGGGGAGAATTTCCGACGCCATAGCAGCAGAGTGAGTCATACCCGAACAACCGATAGTTTCAACGAGCGCTTCTTCAATTACGCCTTTTTTAACGTTGAGTGAAAGCTTACATGCGCCTTGTTGGGGTGCGCACCAACCTATACCGTGAGTAAAGCCTGAAACGTCGTGAATTTCTCTCGACTGAACCCATAAACCTTCTTCAGGGATAGGAGCAGGTCCGTGATTAGGACCTTTAGCAACGCATACCATATTTTCAACTTCGTGAGAATATTGCATTATATATTCCTCCAAATAGATTATTTATCTTTACAATTATAACACATAACCTTTAGTTTGACAATTATTATTTTGAATTTTTTTAAAAATTTACCCAACCTTTGCTTTTAAGGGGGTTACTTTAGTAAAAATAGGCAAAAGGGGGCTTTTTAGAGTGTTTTTTGTTGACAAGTTTTGCGTTTTTGAGTATACTTTATAAAGTTGATTATATTACTTAGGAGATTATTATGAAAAACGTTTTAGACGTTCTTACCGAGCGTGGATTTGTCAAGCAAACCGTTTACGGCGACGATTTAAAGAAGAAACTTGAAACTGAAAGCATTTCGTTTTACGTAGGTTTTGACCCCACGGCGGACAGTTTGCATATCGGACACTATATTCCCATTATGGCTATGGCGTGGATGCAAAAGTACGGCCACACCCCCATTGCCCTTTTCGGCGGTGGTACGGGTATGATTGGCGATCCGTCCGGTAGAAGCGATATGCGCCAAATGCTCACTCCCGAAATTATCAATCATAACATTGCTTGCTTTAAAGAGCAAATGTCAAGATTTATCAGTTTTGAAGGCGAAAACGCCGCTATTATCGAAAACAACGCCGACTGGCTTATGAAACTCAATTACGTTGAGTTTTTAAGGGATATCGGCGTGCATTTCTCGGTAAATAAAATGCTTACGGCAGAGTGTTTCCGTCAGCGTATGGAAAAAGGGCTTACCTTCCTTGAATTTAACTATATGTTAATGCAAGGTTACGACTTTTTGGTACTCAACCAAAAGCACGGTTGCGTATTAGAAGTAGGCGGTGACGACCAATGGTCTAACATGCTTGCAGGGGTTGACCTTATTCGTAGAAAAGAGCAAAAAGACGCTTATTGCTTAACTTGTACCTTGCTTTTAAATAGCGAAGGCAAAAAGATGGGCAAAACCCAAAAAGGCGCGCTTTGGCTTGACGAAAATAAGTGTTCGGTTTACGATTTCTATCAATATTTCCGCAACGTTGAAGACGTAAAGGTTGCCGAATGTATGCGTCTTTTAACCTTTATGGATATGGACGAAATCGCTGAACTCACTAAGTTTAACGACGAGCGTATGAACTTGGCTAAAGAACGCCTTGCCTTTGAAGTAACAAAACTCGTTCACGGCGAAGAAAAGGCTCTTGCCGCTCAAAAACAAGCGAGAGCAGCCTTTGGCGGTAACGCTGAAGATATGCCCACCTTTGAAGCCAACGGCGTAACCAACGTAATTGATATTATCGTTTTGGCTGGCGTTGCAAAATCAAAGAGCGAAGCAAGACGACTTATCGAAGGCAACGCTATTTCGGTTGACGATAAAAAGATTACCATAAACGACGTTGAACTTTCCGACGAAATTAAGGCAAAAGGAAGTTTCGTTTTGCATAAGGGTAAAAAAGTTCATATAAATATTAAGTTATAAAAACAAAACTGCCGACGAGTTCGGCAGTTTTTTGTTAAAAGCGATTTGTACTTTTCTTGTCATTGCGAGCCTACGCTAGTAGGCGTGGCAATCTTAATAGTATTTATGAGATTCCTTCGCTTACGCACGGAATGACAGTTGAAAAGACTAAATTTTATCCTTTTTTTGCGTAACCGCCTAAGAGCCAAAAAATTACTCGTAGGGGAGTGGCTTGCTGCTCCCTTTTTATAAAAAACTTAAAGGGCGGAGTAGAACCCCGCCCCTACGAAAACTTATTTAAAAAGACTTCTAAAAATATAGATGCAACGTCACGTTGCCAACACAAAAGGAGCAAAACTAATATATTAAACGAACAATTTGAACTATGGCGGTAGCAACACGGATGCAACGTCACGTTGCCCAACACAAAAGGAGCGGAAAAAATTCCGCTCCCTTTGCACAATGGAGAAATGATTTATCCCTAGAAAAGTATAGCGATATATAAAAGTCTGTGGATAACGGGTTAAATATTCTCCAAACACAAAAGGAGCGGAAAAAATTCCGCTCCCTTTGCACAATGGAGAAATGATTTATAAAAACAAGAAAAAACTTAATGAAAAAAATTTGTGTAAACTTAATTTGTAAATTTATTATAGCACCCCTTATTGTCAAGCGTTTGACAGAAAAACATAAATACGGTGAAAAAATATTTCACACAATTTTCTCTTTACAAGGCAAAAATCTATAAATTTTAGCCAACTTTAAATCTTGTTAAAAAATATTTGCGATTTTTTCAAAATCATTATATAATAGTGTAAGAAATTATAAAAGGAGAGCCGATATGGACGTTTGGCACGTTTTATTGCACAGTTTAAAAGATTGCGCGCTAATGCTACCCGTAATGTTTATAACTTACGCCATAATAGAACTGATTGAGCGTAAAACGAGTTTTGCCACTAACGGCAAGTCTTTAACGGGCAAGGGCGCGCCTGCGCTCGGCGCGTTATTTGGCACTATTCCGCAATGTGGGGTAAGCGTTATGTCGGCAAAACTCTTCGATAAAGGTATAATAGGTCTCGGCACTTTGTTTAGCGTGTTTATCGCCACGTCGGACGAAGCCTTTTCAATACTTATCGCAAGCGATAAACGATTGGATATTATTCCGTTAATTTTAATAAAGTTCGCGCTAGCGGTAGCCGTCGGCATGCTTTTCAACCTAATCATTTCAAAGCAAAAGGAATACGGCGGAGAAGTTTTCGAGCATGAAAGCGTTTGCGCGCATTGTCACGACGAAGAGCCCACGGGCAAGTTCGCATGGGTAAAAATGTACATTTTAGTACCTCTTTTTCACGCCTTGCAAACCTTTATCTTCGTATTTTTAGTAACTTTTGTTTTTGGTCTTTTCTTTGGCGAAGACGGGCTTATCGGTGAAGACGCTTTTAAGCAATATCTATCGTCGGTTAAATACGCCGAGAGTTTCATAACCGCCTTAATCGGCTTAATACCCAACTGCGCGTCGTCGGCAATCATCACGGGTGCTTACGTAAACGGCGGAATATCTTTCGGCAGTTTAGTCGCAGGGCTTATCTCTAACGCAGGCGTAGGGCTTGCCGTACTTTTTAAAAACGTTAAAGAAACTAAAAGGAATTTGTTTATTCTCATAGTTTTATACTTAATCGGCGCGCTCTCGGGGCTTTTTATAACCTTGATAAGCGGACTGTTTTAAAGGTGGTAACGTGGAAGAAATTTTAAAAATGATTGGCAATTATTTTGCCGAAAACGCCGTTAATTGGCTTATAGGCGGACTAATTTTAGTAATAAGCGTTGGTTTGGGCGTTTTAATCGCCTTGATAACGTGGAAGAATTTAGCATTTAAAAATAAAGTTACAAATAGCGCAACGGTGCAAGATATCTCGCACGAAAAGGAAGTAGCCAAAGCGTATTTTAAAACGGGGCATACTACCATTGAACTTGAAAAAATTGGTTTTTTCGTAGGCGCGCTTACGACTCTCGCTCAAAAGATTCCCGAAAAATACGCAAACACCAAACTTTACGAAATTTACAGTAAGGAAAATTTAAAGTATAACGACAAATTCATCTTGCGTGAAAGCGTTAAACTTCACCTTGACTTTACCGTGTACGAACTCGTCTACTTTTTGCGTTCTTTTGCAAACGGCTTAAACGAAGAAATTTTAAAATTTTTAAATACAATCGGGTTAAAAACGGCGTATTTTTTAGCGCATAACTTTGGCAAAAAAGCCTTTGGTGAAACGCCGAAAAACGCTGAAGATCTAACTATAGCCCAACTTATTGACATAATTACTAAATTGACCAAAAAGAAAACCGAAGAAGAATTACCAAAAGACGAAAATAAAATAAAAGCCTTTTTCGGCGGGTTCGTAGACAAGGTAAAGGGCGTTTTAGGGGGCGCTATTAAAAACGTCGGTTTAAAAATCGGCAATAGCGTTATCGACGACTTAGCATTGCAAACGATAGAACTTTTTGCTGAAGAGATAAACAAACTTTATTCAGAGCAGTTTAAAGAGCAAATCGCAAATTCTTCTAGCGCGGACGATTCCGCAAAGGAGAGTGCGTAATGATTATGGCTATAATTTCATGGATTCTCGTTTTTGTCGGCGGACTTATACTCGGCATTACTATAACCGCCTTTGCAAAAGTCAAGGGGGTTAGAAATAGAATTTCTGAGTCCGTACAAAACCAAAAAACGGGCGTAGCGGAAGATTATCAAAAGGCAATCGACGGCATTTTAGACGAAAAGAAAAAGGAATACTTAAAGGAAAATAAGTACGCCGTTATAAAAACGGTCTTAGGCATACCCACTAAAAAGGACGGCGATAAATCTTATTTTAAAATGTATGCGGACGTCGTTTCCGCCGTTGCAAAAACGGTCAACCCCCAAAGCCCAAAACCCTTATTAGAGTTTAGCATAAAGCACACTTTTGAGTTTATTGACGACGTAACTAAAAAGTTGGAAGAAATTTTAGACTATATCGACCTACCCCTTCTTAAAAATAGCGACGTGGGCGAAGTGTATAACTTTGTCCAAATAGGTCTTGGAATCGTCCAAAACCCCGTCGTACAGGGTGGGGTGGAAGTCGTTAAAAAGGTAAACCCAATACTTAAAGTATTAAACTTTTTCAACCCCGCAAAATGGATAAGCGGACTTTTGTCGGCAATATTTACGGCAAGTATCACTCGCGACGTAATCTTTGCGGTAGCCGACGTCGTTGCGTGGCAGTCTTTAAAACTTTATTTAAACGCCTAAATAGTAGGTAGATAAAAGAAAAACACGGTAAATTCAATCTTGATTTTTAAGGAGAAAATATGAAGGTAAAAGTTAAAAAGTTAAGCGATAAGGCGATTATCCCCACTTTTGGCAGTAACGGTAGCGCAGGTGGCGACCTTTACGCCGTTATAGACGAGCAGGTACAAATAGCCCCCGGTCAAACGGTTTTGATAGGTACGGGGCTTTGCTTTGAAATTCCCGACGGCTACGTAGGGCTCGTGTACGCGCGCTCTGGTCTTGCGACTAAAAGCGGTCTTGCGCCCGCTAATAAAGTAGGCGTAATCGATAGCGATTACCGAGGCGAAGTTAAAGTCGCCCTTTATAATCATTCTAGCGAAGTCCGCTTTATATCTAGCGGTGAGCGAATTGCTCAAATGGTTATAGCCCCATACTTAAAGGTAGAGTACGAAGAAGTCGACGATCTTTCAGATACCGCACGTGGTAGCGGTGGTTTCGGCTCGACCGGTTCTAAATAAGGTGTATTTAACGTATATACACATAAAAGTCGCTAGATAAGTCGATTATTTCAAATTTAAACCCCCGTTGCGGTAGTGCAACGGGGGTTAATTTTCGTCTTCTTCAGTTAGGTCGTATTCAACTAATTCGTCTAAACTTACGTCAAACTTATGCGCAAGGTAGCACAAGGTATAAATGTCGGGCGTGCTATACCCGTTTTCGTAGTTAGAAACTAAACTTTTTTTGCCATGCAAATAATTGGCAAGTTGTTCTTGAGTTAGTCCTGCCTGTTTTCTATAAAATCTTATGTTTTCGGCTATTTTCGTTTTCATTTTCATTGACAAAAATACAAGATATTTGTATAATAGTGTTAAAAGTACAAGATAATTGTACCAAATTTATAAAAGGAGTATACCTATGTCGACAGAAAAAGATACTATTTTAGCCGATTTATATGGAATTCGCGCAGGGCTGTCCGTAATTTCGCAGTATGCTGACGAAATAAAAGAGTGCCAAGCGGACATTGAAAAAAATACCGAACTCGCAAAAAAGGCAGAAACGTTGCAACAAGAAAACTCCCTTCGCAAAAAAAATCTTGAAGATAGATTGCAGAGTTTAGAACTGATGGAGCAACGCTGCGAAAAAGAGTGCGATATCAAAAATGAAGAGTTGATGCTTCGTGAAAGACAAATATCTTACGTAAAAGACGAGTTGCAAGAATTCCAAAATAATAGAGAAACACTAATAAAAAAAGAAGTGAGAAAAATAAGGTTGCCTATATGGGAAGATAGCCTATATCCTTGGCAGTGCTGGGTGTTTTTTATTATATGGGCAGGCTGCGGGTCTATTATGGGCGTAATTTCACTTACGATAATGTTATTTACGGATGAAAAAATGCTAGAAAATTTCCCATGGTTTTGGTACGTGGTTATGTGGCTAGTTGCAATTGCAACAATAATTATGTTTATCGTGCAGTTGGTCTATTTGGCGAGAAAGAAAAGGAAATGGGCTAATGAAAGGATAGAAAAACAAGAAGACGAGTTAAGGAAAAAAATTCGCTCAATGGAAAGTGAATTGCCTGCAATTACTGCCGACGCAATTAAAAAATTAAATGAAGTTCGCTATGATATAGCGCAATGTCGTAGAGATATAGAAGAGTGTAAAGCGCAAGCAAAGCAACTAAGTTTAAATTTAGAAATTGCAAATAAGACTGAGCAGGAAAGGCTTTTAATAAATACCCAACAAACGAATCGTTGCGCAGAACTTTCAAAAGATATGAAACTAGCCTTAAATAGCGCTTACGACGGTCTTATTTCTGAAAGCGATTGGCAAAACGTAGACCTACTTATCTATTATTTAGAAACGGGAAGAGCGGACAACGTAAAAGACGGACTTTTGCTAGTCGATAAGCAGTTGCAAGCCGACCAAATTACGAGAGCGATTACGCATGCAAGCAGTCAAATACATAATTCTATTACTACTGCTTTTGAAACGCTTGGAACGGCTATCGTGCGCAGTTTTTCGGTAATTTCGGATCAACTTTCTAGCCTAACTTTAGAAACGAGAAAGTTAGTAAACGAGACGAGAAGGTCAAGATTGGCAAGCGAGTCAATAATAGTCCAAAACGACGAACTTTTAGCGTCTAACCAAGAGATTTTACGGGCTAGTGAAAAGCAAACGCAAGCCCTGATTGACGCTAGCGAAGCCCAAACGGAACAAATGAAGTTAAACAACGCTTTAATTGAAAAGTCAAACGCTACTAGCGATCAACTTGTTAACGATTTACGTTACGGACAACGGTTTTGGCGCAAATAAGTGGCTATAAGTCCAAAAAACCGTATAGAAAAAAGAGCGATATAAAAATTTAACGAAAAAAAGCATAAGTTAAAGTTTCCGTCCTACGGCGCGCAAGCCCACGCCGTAGGACGGTTTTTTATAAAAATTTATCTTAAAAAACAAAAAACCACTTTATAAAAGGGCTGAGTAGACAAAAAAATTTTTATATATTATAAAAAGATTACAAAATTAGGTTTATTTACATTGACAAAAACGTTTGAAAAGTATAAAATAGATATGATTATTTTTAAATTACTATTCGTAGGAGTTTTATCTATGAAAAACAAAAAGCGTTTCGGTCTTGTTTCGATTATTTTAGGCTTGTGCATTGCGGTAGCGTCGTTTACCGGTTTAGTTGCATTTGCCGACGGCGAAGCATCGACCCCTAACTACGTTGCAAAAGCAAACAATGAAGACCTTGTGTTCTTCAAAAACCCTGTAGACTATTTTACCGTTGACGAAAAAGAAATCGACGTTAAAAAGATTGATAGCGTTACCGTTTCGCACAAAACGGACGGCGCTCTCGTTGATGGCGAAGGCTATATTTACAAAGATGGAACTATCACTTACGGCAGAACGGGTGAACACACCGTTACCGTAGTTTTCAAAACGGACGCTGAAAACGTTACCGTTTCTGCTACCGCTACCGTAAACGTCGTAGCAACGGCTAGCGCTCCTGCATACGTTATCGATAGCCAAGGCGTAAAAGATTTATCAGAAAAGATGACTGCTGACGCTAGCGCTCTTGACGACGACAAAACCTCTTTGAAAATAGACGATCAAATCTGGACATTCGTTTCTTCAAACGTATATTCTTCAAGTCATTACCTTACCAAACTTTACGTTGCAAAGCCCAAAAACGATTTCTCGGCAGTTGACACTAAGTGGTCAAAGCCCGGCGTTCTTTCGTCGATTACTCTTTCTACTACCGGTACGTATTCTTTCTACGTAGAACTTAAAGATCCTAGCGGTGGAGAAATAGTCGTTGACAAGGACGAATACGTTCAAAAGATTGACGGCTGGTACGACGACAACGATACCGAAGACGAAAGCGACGATACTCTTATCGTACCCATTTTCACTTTCGATTATGAAGAAGACGTTAAGTTTGATCCTACTATCACCGTAAAGGCAAACGCTATTAAGGACCAAGAATACACTCAAGCAAAGATTACTTCTAACGGTTCTCGTAACGTAGTAACCTTATTATACAACCCAAGCGCAAACGCTAAAAACCCTGCTGACGACCTTACTGGTTGGATAGAAGCAGAAAACGGCAAGCATGCAGAATTCGGTGACTTAACCAAAACGTCTACCGTATTCACTCCGCTTATGAAAGATTGTAGTTATGCGTTCAAACTCGTAGCAAAGGGCGGTGTAAACGACCTTGAAGAAAAAGTCGTTTACAGTGACGCTATCGTTGTAAGCAGAGAAGTTCAACAACAAGTTCTCGTAAACGTTGCATTTAGAAACTTCCTTAAAAACAACTGGCTCTCTCTCGTATTCCTTGGCATTGCTCTTCTTTGCGTAGTTGGCATTATAATTCTTGCTTTCTACAAGCCGAAGGATGAAACTGATAAGCCTGCTCCTAAAAAGGCTAAAATCGAAGACGAAGAAGTTGTTGAAACTCCTGAAGTTGAAGAAGCAGTAGAAGAAGTTGCAGAAGAAGCGCCCGTTGAAGAAGTAGTTGACGCTCCCGCTGAAGACGCTACTGAAGAAGTAGTTGAAGCGCCCGTTGAAGAAACGGTTGCGCCTGCGGAAGAAGTTGAAGAAACGCCCGAAGTAGTTGAAGCGCCCGTTGAAGAAGTAGTTGCTCCTGCGGAAGAAGAAGTTGCTCCTGCGAAAGATAAAACCGACGGTGAAAACGCTTAACATTATATATTATAAATAAGCAAAAATACGCAATAAAAGCGAGCGCAAAAAGCGCTCGCTTTTTTAATTAAAAAATCAGTTCAGTTTTAATAGCGCAAATAAAAACCGCCCGTTTATGGGCGGTTTTTGATTATTATTTATTTTTAAAGTTTATGGTAAAGGTAGTGCCTTTGCCAAGTTCGGACGTCGCTTTGAGTTCTAGTCCGAGCAGTTCGCTAATGCGCTTTACGGTAGAGAGTCCTAGTCCGTTGCCGGGGGTTGAACGGGACTTGTCGCCACGGAAATATTTGTCGTACATACGCCTTTTCGTTTCGCCGTCCATACCAACGCCAAAGTCTTGAATAATTACCGAAACTTGGGCGTCCGTCTTTTTTACGTCGATAATAATTTTTCCGTTTTGGTGAGAGAACTTGATTGCGTTTTGAATTAAATTCAAAAACAGTTGGCTAGTTAATTCTTCGCTAGATAAAACGTTATGGTCGTCAAAGTCTGCAATAAACTCTATATCCTTCTTTTCCCAGTCGTTTTGAAGTAGCAAAATGGTCTTGCGGAGTTGTTCGCTAACGTTATAATAATGGTTTTCAATTTCCAAATTACTGCCAAGCCTATCAAGCATAAGCGTGCTTGCGGTAAGGTCGATTAGCCTATCCGACTCGGAAACGATAATCGCAAGGTATTCCTTTTCTTCTTCCTTAGTCAAATTGCCTTTTGCAATGAGTTTTGCAAAGCCCCTTATTGAAACGATAGGGGTTTTAAGTTCGTGCGAAAAGTCGTTTATAAAGTCGTTTTTTTCCTTGTCGGCAAGTTTAAGCCTTTGCGCCGTAATCAAAAGGGCGTCTTCAACCGTTTTAAAATCGCCGTAAGTATCGTCGTCAAAGTCTATTTCATAGTCACCGCGAATAATTTTTTCAGCGGCGTCGTAAATGGCTTTTGCGTCGTGCGTGCGGTGGTAATAACCCCTAAAATAAATTAAAAAGCCTGCTACGACCGAGCATATAAAAAGGAAGAGAAGGAGTAGATATCCAAATTCCATTTTAAACTCAATCGCACCCGAAAGAGCGAGCAAAACGACGGGTACGATAGCGAAGACCGCCGTTATTAAAACACAGAAAAATGCCCGTATAAGTTCGTTAACGGCTTTTTTTCGGTCGCTTTGCGGTTTTTGTTTAGGTCTATCTGTGGCGCTTTCGCCTCTACCTTGGTTAGTGGTTTGGGGCGGGTTATCCTTTGGGCTTTGTTTAGGCTCAAAGGTGAAATCGTTATCTTTTTCAGCCATCAGTTTTTACCGCCTTATAACCAAGCCCCCTAATCGATTTTATCTCAATCGAAGTTACTTGGTCGAGTTTTTCCCTAATGCGATTTACGTGTACGTTAAGAGTGTGGTCGTTCTTTTCCGAATCTCCCCAAATCTCTTCCATAAGTTCGTTACGGGTAAAGATTTTGCCAACCGACGACAAGAGTTTAAAGAGCAGTAAAAACTCCTTTTGAGTAAGGTCGCAGTCCTTGCCGTTTACGGTAGCCGACATTTTGGTATAGTCTAGTTCGAGTTCGCCAAAGGCGAGTTTTTGCTCGGACGCAACCTTTGCCCTACGTAGTAGCGCCTTTATGCGCAAGAGAAGTTCTTCTTCGTCGACGGGCTTAGTCATATAGTCGTCCGCGCCGACCATAAAGCCGTAGTGCTTGTCCGCAGGGGCGTGCTTTGCCGTTACGATAATAATGGGCACGTCGGGATCGATACGCCTAAGTTGTTCGGTAAGGCGAAAACCGCTTTGATCGGGGAGCATTATATCGCATAGCACGAGCGACGGTTTTTCGCTTGCGAAAAGGTCCATCGCCTGAGCGCTGTCTTCGGCAGGAATAGGCCTATAACCAGCGTTGCGAAGGACTACCGTCATGAGTTTTCTCGTTCCAAAATCGTCTTCAACAATCAAGATGCTAAACATAAAAATTCCCCAAAATTTAGTGATAAATACAGTATAACACAAATTTAAAAAAAGTTAAAGGAATTTTGCCAAAAAAATATAAAAAGGTTAAAACCTTTCAAAAAAGCGCTTACACTTAAAAACGCCAAAAAAAGATAAAATATTTGTGAAAAATGGTGATAATATTATTAAAATTATTTACTTTTCATTATATAAGTGGTAATATTTATGCGCAGAGATTAGTGAGACGAGAATTGAGAGAGATTATTGCCTTGGAGGGCGTAAAATGTTAGAACTTAAAAACGTAGTAAAGGAGTATTATACCGAAGACGAAACGGTACAAGCGTTAAAAGGCGTAAACCTTAAATTCCGCAAGAGTGAATTCGTGTCTATTTTAGGCCCGTCGGGATGCGGAAAAACGACCATGCTCAATATCGTAGGCGGACTTGACAGGTACACGGACGGGGATTTGATTATCAACGGCAAAAGTACCAAGGATTATACGGATAAAGACTGGGATACTTATCGCAATCACTCGGTAGGTTTCGTGTTTCAAAGTTACAATTTAATTCCCCATCAAACGGTGCTTGAAAACGTAGAACTCGCCCTTACCCTTTCGGGTATCGGCAAGGAAGAGCGTAAGCAAAGGGCGAAAGCCGTGTTGGAAAAGGTAGGGCTCGGCAACAAAATCAACAGTAAGCCCAACCAACTTTCGGGCGGTCAAATGCAAAGGGTAGCAATAGCAAGGGCGCTTATCAACGACCCTGAAATTTTGCTTGCCGACGAGCCTACGGGCGCGCTCGACAGTAAAACTAGCGTGCAAATTATGGAACTTTTGAAGGAAATTTCAAAAGATAGGCTCATAATTATGGTTACTCACAACCCCGATATTGCCGAGGCGTATTCTACTAGAATTATAAAGATGCTCGACGGTGAAATCGTTGAAGACCCAATGCCCGTTACCGACGAAGAAGCCGAAATCGAACTTAAAAAAGAAACGAACGACAAGCGCACCAACAAGGGCAAAAACAAAACGTCAATGTCGTTTTGGACGGCGCTTTCGCTCAGTTTAAAAAACCTACTCACCAAAAAGGCAAGGACGATTTTAGTTTCCTTTGCGGGCAGTATAGGTATTATCGGTATAGCGCTTATTCTATCCCTTTCTACGGGTTTTCAAGGTTATATCAATAAAGTTCAGCAAGACACCCTTTCAAATTATCCCTTGACGATTCAGTCTACGACGACCAATTACACGGGCATTTTAGAAGAAGTTTTAGGCGCGGAAAGCGGAAAAACTCAATTCCCCACGGATAATAAAATCGTCCCCGACGACACTTTTACAAGGCTTTTGGCGTCTTTTAGTGAAAACCAAGGCAAAAACGACCTTGCTTCTTTTAAAAAGCATTTAGAAGAAACGGGTTACGATACCGAAAAAATAACTGCAATCCAATACACCTACGACTTAAAATTTAAAGTAAACGGCTTAGATAAGACTAAATCAACCCCCGAACTCAAAGAATTCGTATCTTCGTTTGATAAATTTGCAACCGCAATGACCGCGCTTGGCTCTAACGCAAGCGGTGGTTCAAGTTCGGCAATGGGCGGTGGAATGATGGATATGTCGGCGTTTTCGTCAATGCTCAACTTCGATACTTGGAGCGAAGCGATAAATAGCCCCGAACTTATCAAGAGTCAGTACGACTTAGTCGGCGCGGAACTCGGTAGCCGTTGGCCGGACTTTTCTAAGCCCGACGAAGTTTTAGTCGTGCTCGACACCTTTAACCAAATTCCCGACTACGTCTTGGCGGAAATCGGCTTTATGGATGAAGACGAACTCATTTTCCCGGCGATAGCAAACTTTATTAAAACAATGTCTAAAGGTAATATGACCGACGAAGAAGCAACTGCCTACGCAGAAAAGGCTCTTGAAAATATCGTTGACAACGTAAAGGGTACTAGGCAAAACGTAACCGTTGAAGACCTTTTAAAAACTGAGTTTTACGTAACTTTACCTTGCGAATATTACGTTTCTAACGGTAAAGGTTATATAAGGGACGATAGCAAAGTTAGTACTCGCAAACTCAAAGTAGTCGGCGTCGTTCGTCCTAAAGAAGGCGCAACGGGTGGCGCGCTTACGTCTAATATGGTTTACACCAAGGCGTTGACCGATTCGCTCGTATACTTTATGGAAAATAACGACTTGGTTAAAGCCCAACTCGCCAACCCCAAATTGGATATGATTAAGGACAAGGACGGTGTGCCTTTTGAAGGTTCTGCAAGTTACAACAAAAACCTTGACTCGCTCGGTTACGTAGATAAAACTATGCCGTCTTCAATCAGTATATACGCGTCCACCTTTGAAAATAAAGACTATATCGTTGCGTATATTGAAGAATACAACGCGGGCAAGGAAAAGGGTAGTCAACTCGTTTACGACGACTATCTCGGCACTATGATGTCGTCAATAACCGATATTATCAACGCTATTTCGTATATCTTAATAGGTTTCGTTTCGGTATCGCTTATCGTATCTTCAATTATGATAGGTATAATAACCTACATTTCCGTACTCGAGCGTATTAAGGAAATCGGTATATTGCGTGCGCTCGGCGCATCCAAACGCGACGTATCGCGTGTGTTCAACGCCGAAACTCTTATAATCGGCTTGACCGCAGGTCTTTTAGGTATTATAATAACGGTTATATTAAATATTCCTATCAGCCTACTTATTTACACCCTTTCGGGCATTCATAACGTGGCAAGTCTTCCGCTTATCGGCGGTATAGCGCTAGTAATAATTTCAATGGCGCTAACTTTAATTGCAGGTATTATCCCTGCAAGTATCGCAAGTAAGCAAGACCCCGTAGTGGCTTTAAGAACGGAATAAAAGAACAACCCCGTGGCAACGCTGTTGCCACGGGGAATTTAATCGTCTAAATCGTTAAAAATTGGACTGTCAAAAAACTCTTTTAAAGTAATGCCTAATCCTTGACAAAGGTATTGTATCGTTGCAAGTTTAGGGTTTTTACTTCTACCTGAAAATATACTGTTTACAGTTGATTGAATTATGCCAGACATAGTGCATAGTTTATTAGGTGTTATATTCCTTTCGTTGCAGTATTCCAAAATACGAGAGCCTACGGCTTGATGTAATTTCATAATGAAATTTTCTCCTATAATCATTAGTTTATTCATATAAAGTTTAACAATAGAAGAAAAATTTTGTTGTTAATGTATTCACAAGTTGTGAATGTGTTGACAAAAATGCAATAAAAGAATATAATGTTTTTGTGAATGCATCGTTGATAAAAAAGTGCGTCTTTTTTGGACACAGGAAAATATTAAATAGAATAGAAGTAGAAAATAAACTCCGATTGATAATTATGGGGTTAATTAAAGAAAAGAATTTCAAATTTTTCTATTTTGGTGGGTTGGGAGAATTTGATTTATTGTGCTATAAAGTCGTTACAGAGTTTAAGCAAGAATTTCCGCAAATAAAAAGAATATTTTGTGTATGTGATGAAAAACATTTACAATATCACAAAAGACCGAAGTGGTTAAGAAAGCAAGAGTACGAAGATTATGTTTATTTACCATTAAAATTTGATTATTGGTATACTCGAATTTATTATAGAAATTGCGAAATGATAAATTTGAGTGATTTCGCTGTTTTTTACGTAGACTTGGAAAATGATGGTGGCGCGCACAAAATGTTAAAATATGCGAAAAAAAAGAAGAAGGAATATATAAACGTTGCTAATGTAATAACAAAGGCGGTTGATTGATTAAAACCCCCAAATGCCGTGTGGCATTTGGGGGTTTTGTGTTATTTTCGTTTGTTTTTGACAATTTCAAAGAATTTTTCAGGGTTAAAATTAACTACTAATTCTTGCGGGAAATCAAGCGCTTTAAGCAGTTTTAAAGAGTTTGTAAAGTCGCCTATTTTGCTTATTCCGTGACTGTCGCTACCAAGCATAACGTAAACGCCTTTTTGCTTGCAAAGTAGTAGCATTTCCACGAGCCTTTCCACGCACTTTTCGCGGTAGCCGTCGGGGCTAACGCCAACCGAACTGAGTTCTAGCATAGTTCCCGTTTGTTTGGCTTTTTCAGCCAAGGTTTTTACGTCTATTTCGTAGGTAGGGTCGTCGGGGTGGCAAACGCCCACCACGAATTTATTTTCCATAGCGCTAGTGAGAGCAAGGGTGTTTAACCGCATATCTTGTGGTTTATAGGTTTGCTTGTGCAAACTTACAAGGGCGTAATCAAGGTGGCAAAGCACGCTCTCGTCTAGGTCGACCGTGCCCATTTGGTCAAGGGCGTTTAGTTCTACTCCGTAGAGTATTCTTACCCCGTGTACGCGCCTATCGCAGTAGCGCAAATTCCTAAAATAATTCTCGCTGGCAGAGCCCGGCATTTTGGGTGCGTGGTCGGTAATTCCAAGGTACGCTATGCCCCTTTCTTTTGCCCGTTTAGCAAGGTCTGTTAGGGTATCGGTCGTATAGTGCCCACTCGCTAAAGTGTGGGTATGTAAGTCCATTTTGACGTTCATAAGCAAATTATACACTAATTTTTACTAAAAAACAACAAAAATAACATAATTTTTCAAAAAAAAGGTGATAAACCACACAAAACAACATAAAAAATCAAAAAAATTAAAAAAAGTTGTTGTTTTGTGTTGACATTGCTTGCGTAATGTTGTATACTGTTGGTGTAAGGTAAACGATGGGTGATTATCCGACTTTTAGCGCCTACCGTTTCATTATTATATAAAGGGGCAATCATGCAGTTAAAAGACGTATTTTCAACTGAAGAAAAATTGAGAATAGTTCAAGAACTCGTACCCGGCAAGCAGGTAACCTTGGCGCACGTCATTGCTAATCCCGACCCGATTATGTACCGCAAGTTAGGTCTTAATCCCGCCGTCGATTATAGCAAAAACGCAATCGGAATCGTGTGCATAACTCCTGCCGAATCGGCAATCGTCTTTGCGGACATTTCCTTAAAGGCGAGCGGTGCGGAAATTGGGTTCGTGGATAGGTTTAGCGGTACGCTTATTCTTCTCGGCACGGTCAGCGAAGTTTCCACTTCAATTGAAGCCGTTTTAGAATACGCCGACAAAACTCTCGGCTTTACCGTTTGCCACTTGACTAAGACCTAATGAAAAAAAAGATAATGTTTATGGGGCGTAGCGGTGCGGGAAAGACCACCATAACCCAAGCCCTTTACGGCGAAGATATCGCCTACAAAAAAACCCAGTACGTAAATTACAGTCAATATATAATCGACCCCCCAGGCGAATATATTGAAGACAAGCAGTTCGGCTTTGCTCTTGCGCTTTACTCATACGAAGTTGACGTAATCGGGTTAATACTTGCCGCAAACGAGCCTTTTTCGCTTTACTCACCGGGCACGGTGGCGATGGCGACGAGAGAAGTTATCGGCATAGTAACGCAAATAAACGACGAGCACGCAGATCCAAAACTTGCCGAAGAGTGGCTAAAAATTGCAGGGTGCGAAAAAATCTTTTTCGTTGACTCGGTTACAAGGGAAGGGCTCGACGAACTCATAACCTACTTAGGTTGGGACAAAGAATAGTTAAAAACCGCAACAGCGGAATAAATAAAGAAAAAAACGTATCAATCATAAAGGAGAGATATATAAATGGTAAACGAATTTGAAATCAAAAAACAGATTTGCGAAATCGGTAAGAGAATTTACAACCAAGGAATGGTTGCTGCAAACGACGGTAACATTTCAGTAAAACTCAACGATCACGAATTTTTGTGCACTCCCACGGGCGTATCTAAGGGCTTTATGACCCCCGAATACATCTGTAAAGTTGACGAAAACGGCAACGTAATCCAAGCAACCCCCGGATTTAAGCCTTCTTCTGAAATCAAGATGCACATGAGAGTTTACAAAGAAAGACCTGACGTACAAGCGGTAGTTCACGCTCACCCCATCTACGCTACGTCTTTCGCTATCGCAGGTATTCCCCTTACTCAACCCATCATGCCTGAAGCGGTAATCGCTCTCGGTTGTGTTCCCATCGCTGAGTACGGCACTCCTTCTACTCACGAAATTCCCGACGCAGTATCGAAATATCTCCAACACTTCGACGCAGTATTGCTCGCTAACCACGGCGCGCTTACCTTCTCGGATAGCCTTATAAACGCTTATCACAAGATGGAATCCGTTGAATTCTATGCAAAACTTTTATTCAACGCTAAACTTTTGGGCGGTCCTAAGGAACTCTCTGAAGCGCAAGTTGAAAGACTTTACGAAATTCGTCGTCAATTCGGTCTTAAAGGTAAACACCCTGCAAACGTTTGCGTAAACAATAAAGAAGGCAAAGCAAGTTGTCATAGTTGCGGTGGTAACTGCAGTGGTAACTGCGGTAGCGATAACGACGCTGACGTAATTGCTGAAATCACCAAAAAGGTTATCGAACAACTCGGTCTTAAAAAATAATTTTTAAGGGAGAACGAAATGAAATTTACGGATAGTGAAGTATCCGCAATCGTAAAGGAAGTCGTTGCAAAACTCAACCTTACCGAGCCGAAAGGCAATCGCGGTATTTTCGACGATATGAACAAAGCCATTGAAGCGGCTAAAGCGGCTCAGGCAATCGTAAGAAAAATGCCCCTTGACGCTAGGGAAAAAGTTATTGCAAACATCAGAAAAAAGACGATTGAAAACGCCGAAATTCTCGCTCGTATGGGCGTTGAAGAAACGGGCATGGGCAACGTTGGCCACAAGATTTTAAAGCATAGATTAACTGCTGAAATGACTCCGGGTACGGAAGACATCACCACTACCGCATGGTCGGGTGATAAAGGTCTTACCCTTATCGAAATGGGACCTTTCGGCGTAATCGGCGCAATAACTCCTTGTACTAACCCCAGCGAAACGGTAATTTGTAATACTATCGGTATGTTTGCGGCAGGCAACACCGTAGTATTCAACCCCCACCCCGCGGCAATCAAGACTTCCAACTTTGCGGTAAACATGATAAACGAAGCGAGCGTTGAAGCAGGCGGACCTGAAAATATCTGTTGCTCGCTTTACAAGCCGACTTTAGAGTCGAGCAGTATTATGATGAAGCATAAGGATATTCAACTTCTCGTTGCAACCGGTGGTCCCGGCGTAGTAACGGCAGTTCTTTCTTCGGGCAAGCGCGGTATCGGCGCGGGCGCAGGTAATCCCCCCGCTCTCGTAGACGAAACGGCGGACGTAAGAAAGGCGGCGGAAGATATCGTAAACGGCTGTACCTTCGACAACAACCTTCCCTGTATTGCGGAAAAGGAAGTCGTTGCAGTTGATAGCGTTTGCGACGAACTTATGCGCTATATGGTAGAAGAACAAGGTTGTTACCTTGCTTCCAAGGAAGTTCAAGAAAAACTCGCTTCTACCGTTTTAACCCCCAAGGGACTTAACAGAAAATGCGTCGGCAGAAGCGCAAAAGCGCTCCTTGCAATGGTAGGGGTTTCAGTTCCCGACAATATCAGATGCATTATCTTTGAAGGGGAAAAAGAACACCCCCTTATCGCCGAAGAACTTATGATGCCAATACTCGGTATCGTAAGGGCAACCGACTTTAAAGACGCGGTTGAAAAGGCTGTTTGGCTCGAACACGGCAACAGACACTCGGCGCACATTCACAGTAAAAACGTAGACCATATCACCGAATATGCAAAAGCGCTTGATACGGCAATTTTAGTTAAAAACGGCCCGTCTTACGCCGCTCTCGGCTTTGGCGGAGAAGGTTATTGTACCTTTACTATCGCAAGCCGTACGGGCGAAGGCTTAACCGCAGCGCACACCTTTACTAAGTCGAGAAGATGCGTAATGGTTGAAAGTCTTTGCATAAGGTAAAGGAGAACTGACATGGATTCAAAAAATATTGAAGCAATCGTAAGGCAAGTTCTTGCAGGCATGAAGGGTGGCAACGCTCCTTCCGCTCCTAGAGCAAGCGCAGGCGCTCCCGATAAGGCGCGCGTTGCAATGCTCGTTGAAAAGGAAAGATTTGAACTTCAAGAACACAAGATTCCCCAAATCGGCGACGACGACATTTTAGTAAAAGTTGAAGGTTGTGGCGTTTGCGGAACTGACGCTCACGAATTTAAAAACGACCCGTTCGGTCTTATCCCCGTAGTACTCGGTCACGAAGGTACGGGTGAAATAGTTAAAATGGGTAAAAACGTAGTAAAAGACAGCGCAGGCAAGCCTTTGGCAGTTGGCGATAAAGTCGTTACCTGTATGATTTTTGCAGACGCGCCCGAAATTACTATGTACGACTTAAACAAACAAAACGTAGGTAAAGCCGACGTTTACGGGCTTCTTCCCGACGACGACGTTAAGTTTAACGGTTGGTTTGCAGATTATATCGTAATCAGAAAGGGTTCTACCGTATTCAACGTAAGCGACTTAGACCTTGATTCAAGAATTTTAATCGAGCCCTGCGCAGTTTTAATTCACGCAGTTGAAAGAGCAAAGACGACGGGCATTCTTCGTTTCAATTCAAGAGTAGTCGTTCAAGGATGCGGACCTATCGGTCTTATCTGTATAGCAGTTCTTCGTACTATGGGTATTGAAAATATCGTAGCCGTAGACGGAAACGAACAAAGACTTAACTTCGCTAAGCGTATGGGCGCAGAAAAGTCGGTTGACTTTAGAAATCATAAAGGCGCAGACGCGCTCGGCAAGGCTGTAGCCGAAGCCTTTGGCGGTCATTTGGCAGATTTTGCTTTCCAATGCACGGGTAACCCCATTGCTCACGCAAACATCTATAAAATGATTCGTAACGGTGGCGGTCTTTGCGAACTCGGTTTCTTCATCAACGGCGGTGATGCAACCATCAACCCTCACTTCGACCTTTGCTCAAAGGAAATCACTTTGGTAGGAAGTTGGGTTTACACTTTAAGAGATTACGCAACTACGTTCGACTTCTTAAAGAGAGCGCAAGCAATCGGTCTTCCTTTAAAAGAACTCATCACTCACAAGTTCGCTTTAGAAGACATCAACGAAGCGCTTAAAACCAACCTTGCAATGAAAGGTTTAAAGATTGCAATAGTAAACAAATAAGTAAGTAGGTAAACGGTTATGGCAAATGCAGTAGGAATATTGGAAGTATACGGATTGACGACGGCTTTCGTTGCGGCGGACGCGGCTTGTAAGGCTGCCGACGTAACGCTTGAAAACTTTGACAAGAATAAGCCCGCAAACGCCGAAAGTCTTCCCGTACCGTTACTCGTTACTATAAAAATTCGCGGAAACGTCGCTGCCGTTCAGGCAGGACTTGAAGCGGCTAAACTCGCGGCGGAAGGCGTTGGCGGAGTAGTGTGTATGCACGTTATTCCCAACCCCGAAACCGACACCGAAAAGATGCTCAAACTCAGTGGCATGGATAAAAACTGAGTAAAAAAACTTTTAATTTAGATAAAAATCGGAGGATAAACAAATTATGGCACTCGAAGCATTAGGTATGGTAGAAACTCGCGGTCTTACCGCAGCAATCGAAGCAGCAGACTCTATGGTAAAGGCTGCTCAAGTTACTCTCGTTGGCACCGAAAAAATCGGTAGCGGACTCGTAACCGTTATGGTAAGAGGCGACGTAGGCGCAGTTAAAGCAGCAGTTGAAGCAGGCGCAGCAAACGCAGCAAGACTTGGCGAACTCGTAGCAACTCACGTAATCCCCAGACCTCATTCTGACGTAGAAAAGATTTTACCTATCGTAAAATAATTTTTAACGCTTTATACGCGTCGCAATACGGCGTTTCTGCAAGATAATTTCCGATTGGGATGACCGCAAAGGTCTATCTCATCCGTAAATTCCTTGCGAGCCTTAAAGGTCTCCCATAAAAGATTTTGACAAAAAGATTTTGTGGGAAAAGGAGCAACCGATAGAAAAGTTTTAGCAACCGAAACTGCGGTTGCTTGACAAAAAATCGAGTTGCGACGCGCTCGCGTCTAAACAGTTAAATACTTATACAAAAACAAAAAAGGAAACAAATTATGGGAAAAGCTCTTGGATTTTTTGAAATATCGGGCGTAGTTGCCGCTACCGACGCTCTCGACTTAATGTGCAAAGCCGCAGACGTTGAGTTCGTCACTTGGGAGAAAAAACTCGGCGGAAGACTCGTTACGGTTATCGTTCGCGGTGAAGTGTCGGCAGTAACTGCCGCTATCGATGCTGCAACGGCGGGAGCAATTAAAAAACCTGTTTGTAAAGCGGTTATCGCAAACCCCCATCCCGAACTTGAAAGAGTAGTTCAAAAGAGTAGGGATAGGCTTTTAAAAGCAAGGGGCGAACAGGAAGAGTCGCAGGAAAAGCCTAAAAAAGCGCCTGCAAGAAAAAAGAAATAATTTTGCATAGCAAAGTTAATAAAAATTGAAATAAAATCGGAGGATAAAAAAATGGCACTCGAAGCATTAGGAATGGTTGAAACTCGCGGTCTTACCGCAGCAATCGAAGCAGCAGATTCTATGTTAAAAGCAGCAAACGTAGTACTCGTTGGCACCGAAAAGATCGGTAGCGGACTTGTAACCGTTATGGTTAGGGGTGACGTAGGCGCAGTTAAAGCAGCAGTTGAAGCAGGCGCTTCAAACGCAGCAAGACTTGGCGAACTCGTAGCAACTCACGTAATCCCCAGACCTCATTCTGACGTTGAAAAAATTCTTCCTATCATTAAATAATTAGGTTGAAAATTTCAAAAGTTTATCATTCGCAAAAGTCCCGTACGCCTAGTGGCGTACGGGCGTGAGCGAAGGAAAAGGGCTAAAAACCCCAAAAATTAAGGCGATAAGCAGTATCGTTTATTTAGTCGTGCGCTATTTTGGTATAATCGCGCGCTTAACAACCTTTTAGGCGGTGTAAAATGGACAATCACGAAATCGAGAAAATCACACGCATTATACTCGACAGTTTACAAAAATCAAAGAGCGGAACGGGCTATCTCGTGCCTATTGGTGTTTCCGCAAGACATATACACCTTACGCAAGAACACGTCGAAACCTTATTTGGTAAAGGTTATCAACTCACCAAAAAGAAAGAACTCATGGGCGGTCAGTTCGCTTCAAACGAACTCGTTACCATCGTCGGACTTAAACTTCGCGCAATCGAAAACGTCCGTATTTTAGGACCTGTGAGAAAGGCATCCCAAGTCGAAATTTCGGCAACGGACGCTATTAAACTCGGAATAAAAGCCCCCATTAGGGAGTCAGGAAAAATAGAAGGCTCTGCGCCTATCGCGGTAGTAGGCCCTTGTGGTGCAATCTATCTTAAAGAAGGTTGCATAATCGCAAGTAGACATATCCATATGTCCCCCGCGGACGCTCAAGCGGCAGGCGTTAAAAACGGAGATATCGTTTCCGTTAAAGTGGATAACGAAAGAGCCACCACTTACGACAACGTATTAATTCGCGTTGACCCCACTTTTACTTTAGAAATGCACATTGATACCGACGAAGCAAATGCGGCGAAGATATCTACGGGGATGAAGGCAGAAATCATTTAAAGGCTTATATACTTCGTTAGCCTGCGTTACTGTATCGCCTTCAAAACCTTGGTGACCGACAAGGTCAATCGGTTTTTTATAAACAGCGAGATTAAAAAGATTTTATAATAAGGATTTACGTAAATGTTAATCGGAAAAGTTGTAGGGTACGTAGTATCCACCAGAAAATGCGACAATTTAGTCGGCAATAAGTTTATGATAGTCGAACCTATCCCGTCACTTAAAATCGACAACCGTATCGTTGCGGTTGACAAAGTTGGCGCAGGTATTGGCGAATTAGTTTTAGTGGCGCAAGGTAGCGCGGCAAGAATTGGCTGTGGCAACCCCCAAGCGCCCATTGACGCTGCAATCGTAGGTATTATCGACGAAGGTCAAAATTTGGAGTAAAAAATGGACTTAAAGGCATTGAGCGCTCTTTATAGAGAAATGGGTATAGTCGGCGCAGGTGGCGCCGGTTTTCCGACCTATGCAAAACTTAATAACAAGGCGGAAACCATTTTGCTCAACTGCGCTGAATGTGAGCCCCTTCTTCGTCTTCACCGTCAACTTCTCAAATTCCACGCCCCCGTAATTATCGAGGCGTTTGACAAAACGAGAGAAGTTTTAGGCGCTAGCGAAGGAATAGTCTGCATTAAGGCTAGTTACAAGGGCGCGATTGAAGCGGTTACCGCTTTACTTTCTAAATACCCAAAGTTAAAGATTAAAATTTTACCTATCGTTTATCCCACGGGCGACGAAGTCGTTATGATTTACGAAGCGACGGGCAAAGTCGTAAGACCGGGTGGACTTCCCATAGAGCAAGGCGTTGCAGTTTTTAACGTTGAAACTATGTACAACGCTTATTACGCTTTGCGTGGCGAACCGCTCACGACTAAACTCGTTACCATTGCGGGCGAAGTAAAAACCCCAATGACGGTAAGAGTGCCTATCGGCGTAAGCCTTAAAGAGCTCGTCGATTTCGCCGGTGGCGAAACTGTAGAAGATTATATTTATTGGACGGGTGGTCCTATGATGGGCAATATCGAGCCTACTTTTGCCCCCGTTACTAAAACTACTAACTCGGTATTCGTTCTTCCTGCCGATCACTATTTGGTAAGAAGATTTAAAAGTGATTACACGGTCGAAACGGCAAGGGCAGCGGCAAGTTGTTGTCAATGCAAAATGTGTACCGACCTTTGTCCGAGAAACAATTTAGGGCATCCAATCGAACCGCACAAGATAATGCTTGCGGCGGCTTGCAACAATTTTAAAGATACTTCGGCGTTTATTAACACCTTTTACTGTTCGTCTTGCGGTGTATGCGAACTCTACGCTTGCCCCCAAGGTCTTTCGCCGAGAAAACTTATACAAGAAGTTAAAAACGCTCTTAAATCAAACGGCGTAACCCCGCCGAAAGACGTTGAAACCAAAAAGGTTTCCGCAATTAGAGAGTACCGTAAAGTCCCCCTTGATAGGCTTGTTTCTAGGCTTGCCGTCAAGAAGTATCAAACGGACGCACCCCTTAATAATCAACTTATAGACGGGTTTAAGACGGTAAACATACCAACTCGCATGCATATCGGCGCGCCTTGTACCCCCGTCGTTAAATTTGGCGATAGGGTTGAAAAAGGTCAACTTATAGCAAAGGCAGGCGAAGGGCTTTCAGTAAATATTCACGCGTCAATAGCAGGGTTAGTTATCGGAGTCGACGATAAACTTATTACGATAAAGGCAGACTAAGGAGTAAATTAAATTGAGTAAAGCAATAGGAATGATTGAATATAAGACCGTATCGGCTGGTATTACCGCAACCGATATTATGGTTAAGACTTCCGAAGTCGATATCGTCGAAGCCCAAACCGTTTGTCCGGGCAAGTACATTTCGATTATAACGGGTGAACTCTCTGCGGTAAGAGCGTCAATCGGCGCCGCAAAGGGCGCTTATGAAGAACAGCATATTGATAGTTTCGTTTTAGGCAATCCCGACGATAGTATTTTCCCTGCAATCGTAGGCACTACCAACGTTCACACCAACGACGTAAACGCGCTCGGAGTTATTGAAACTTTCGACGCGTCGCAAATAATCGTCGCAGCCGACAACGCTGTAAAAACTTCGGACGTAAAACTTATTGAAATCCGCCTTGCAAGGGGTATGTGCGGTAAGTCTTACGCTATTTTAACGGGTGAAGTTGCCGCCGTTCAAGCGGCTATTGAAAGGGCAAAAGACGTCGTTATGCCGAGCGGAATGTTGCTCGATAGCACGGTTATCGCCCGTCCGGACAGAAAACTCATTGAAAAGATACTTTAATTATACGGCCCGCTACGACGGGTAGATTTTAATTGCAAACTTTCGGGTTTGCAATTTTTTGTAAAGGAAGGAAAAGATGTTAGCAGTAGAGAGAAAAAATAGAATATTATCTATACTTCAAACTGAAAAGAAGGTCGTCGTAAGCGAACTTTCAAAATTATTTGAAGTTTCGGAAGAAACGATTAGGCGCGATTTAGAAAAGCTCGAACACGAAGGACTCGTCGTAAAAGCCTACGGCGGAGCGGTTTTAAACGAAAACGCGCAGGGCGATTTACCCCTTGCCGTAAGAAAGAGAACAAACGTTGTCGGTAAGCAAAAAATCGCAGAGATACTTTCGCATTTTATTAAGGACAACACGAGTTTAATGCTCGACTGTTCGTCAACGGCTCTCTTTATTGCAAAGCGCATTAAAGAGCGTAAAAATATGACAATCATCACCAACTCGCTTGAAATTTTAATCGAACTCAAAGACCAAAAAAATTGGAAGATTTTTTCAACGGGTGGGCTTTTGGGAGAAGATTCTTTGGCTCTCGTAGGTTCGTCTGCGGACAAGATGATTTCGGGTTTCCACGTAAACGCTTCGATAATCTCTTGCAAGGGCTTTGATATCAACAAGGGCTTTACCGACTCTAACGACTTGCACGCGTCGACGAAAAGGGCAATGCTTGAAAACTGCGACAAGCGTATTTTGGCGGTTGACAGTTCAAAGTTCGACCGCATTGCATTTAACGTGGTCGGCAATTTGAGCGATATTGACGTTATCGTTACCGACGTAAAACCGCCCGAAGGTTGGCTTGAAAAGTTTAGGGCAACGGGCACAGAATGTATTTATCCGGAGGAATAAAAGGTGACTAAAATCATTTGTTTTGCTAACAACAAAGGTGGTAGCGGTAAGTCTACGACCTGCGCTAGCCTTGCTTACGCATTTTCAAAGGCGGGCAAAAAAGTATTGCTTATCGACGGCGATATGCAACTTAACTTAACCCTTTCGTATTTTTCTGAAGAAGTTGCTCTAGAAATAGCGGGAGGCGACAAGAATCTTTATAGCGCTATTAAAGAGCAAAAAGACCTTACCGATTATATTTATCACACCGAATACGACGGCGTGGATATTATTCCTTCGTCAACCCTTATGAGTTCGGTCGAATTTGAACTCTTTACTAAGTGGCAAAGGGAATTTATTCTTAAAAAGATGTTAAAACCTATCGTAGATAGTAATGTTTACGATTACGTTTTAATCGACGCGCCACCTACGCTCGGATGTTGGGTAATGAATATTTTATGCGCTTCGGACAAGATAATTTTGCCCGTTGAAGCAAGTCCGTGGGGGCTTTTCGGCTTGGCTAATATGTTTGAATTTATAAACCAAGTTAAAGAACTCTCGCCAAGTCTAGACCTTTTAGGGGTTGTCGTAACCAAGGTCGACGCGAGAAAGAATTATTTTAAACAAACTATGGAAACCCTAAAAGAAACCGAAGGTATTACGGTTTTTGAAAACGTTATCCATCTTGACAGTTCGGTCGAATGGGCGCAAGACAATAGCAAGCCCGTCGGCAGTTATAAAAAATCGTCTAGGAGCGCGCTTGAATATAAGGCTCTTGCTGACGAAATATTGGCAATTTATTAAGGAGAAGGTAAAATGGCAGTAGGTAAGGGCAGTTTAAAAAGAGTAGTAGCAAACTCTAAAAAAGATATTGTTTCGCTTGCAGGCAGTAGCGTTGTAGACGTTGATTTGTCTACTATTTCATTTAGCGAAGTTCAGGATAGCGACGTGCTCGCTTCTGTAAAAACTTACGGTGTAATTTTACCCGTAGTTTTAGAAGAAAATTCTTCTGCGCTCAAGGTGGTCGACGGCGCAAAAAGGCTTACCGCGCTTAAAACTCTCGGCGCAAAAACCGTCAAAGCCGTAATCATTTCGGGCGATAGCGCAAAGATTTGTAAAGAACTTAAAAAGTTTGAGCCTAAGGAAAAAATAGTCGAAAAGATTGTTGAAAAGGTTATTGAAGTTGAAAAAGTAGCCCCCAAAAAGAAGGCTAAAAAGCAAGAAAAGGTAGACCTTCACGAAGAAAAGTTTAATGTAATTAAACGCCTTGGCGAAGAAGAAATGCCTTATTACTTGCTTTAATAAACAAGAAAAATCTCTTAATAATCGACTTATAGGCTAGGGTATTCCTTTTAAAAGTAAAATAAAGCCTTTAGTCTATACTAATTTTGGTAAATAAACAATTTGATAGCGGTGGAAATTTTCCACCGCTATTTTCGTTAAATTCTTTATTTTTTTATGCGCTTGTGATATAATCATAATATAAAATAAATTACTCGCAGGACTAATATGAAAAAATCTATTTATTCTTTTAAAAAATTAGCCGTTATATTTACTTTATTTTTTGCCTTTATATTAAGTTTAGTAGGTTTTAATTACGCTACGGCTGTGGCGGATTTTTCCGTACCGCTAAATAGTGGCAACCATCAAAAGTGGATTGATAGGGTTGATTTTACCACCGCCAAGTACGCTCGCGACTTTTACGACTGGCTAGTTGAAAATAGCGACGGCGACGGCGAAAACGACGCCTTAATCGACGGCTCGCTCGAGTCTTACTCGGTAAGGGTTATCGAAGGGGCTACTACTTACGACGTCGGAGCAAGCGGTAGCGTTGAAGATAAGGTCAGAGCGGCGGTTGCGCCTATCGTAGAAGCCAATAAAACTGAGAGTTTTGCCTATATCAGTTCGGCGTATTACGCTTTCGATAGGGATTATCCGCAAGTCTTTTGGCTTTCGGGGCAGATTAGTATGGGGTCGCAACAATCAATGGGTTACGACTCGGCTGGCAATATCACTTATACTCAAAAAATAACTTTTAGTCTAAAAGGCGACGATTACGATATTCGCTCTAACGAGTACGTAAACGGGGATTTTGATATTTACGAGCAAATAACTGCGGTAAATAACGCTGTAAACGAGATATTAAGCGGATTGGACGTTGACGCAACTCGCTATGAAAAAGTAGAGTATTTTAACGATTGGATCACCAAAAACAACGCTTATGCAAACGTAATTGGCGATACTAATCGTGATAGCCGTTGCGCATTGCTAGGTCACGACGCTACTTCGCCTTACGCACCCGTTTGCGAAGGTTACGCAAGGGCTTTTAAAGTTCTTTGCGATAGGACGGAAATTCCTTGTACGCTCGTCAGCGGTGACGCCAAGGGTGAAGCGCATATGTGGGCTCTCGTTCAAATGGAAAACGGCGAATGGTACGGCGTTGACGTAACGTGGAACGATCCCAAAGTCGACGGCATAAACGATAAAATTTCGGGTTATGAAAATCACGAGTACTTATTAGTCGGCGCAAATACTATCGTTGACGGTTACGCTTTTAAGGATTCGCACGTTGATAAAAACGTGGCGTCGCAAAACGGCGTAGAGTTTTTAAATCAGCCTGAAATTTCATTGGAAAAATACGGCGCTCCCGTCAAGGAAAATGAGTGGGACGTGTCTTCTTCGGGCAATGGCAGTATGCTTGCAAGTTTATATCAAGCGGAAGGGCATACCCTATTAAACCCCGCCTATAAGTTGATTATTTCGGGGAACGGCAATATAAAATCCTTTATTTTACCCGAAATTGCGCCTTGGTCGCTCTACGCAAATAATATAGAAGAAATCGAAATTAGGTCGGGCGTTAGCACGATATATAAGAACTCTTTCGTCGGCTTTACTTCGCTTAAAAAGGTTGTCGTTTTAGGCGACACTTTTATTGAAGAAAATACTTTTAAAGATTGTAGTAGCGATTTTAAATTTAAAACCCATCACGGTTATACGCTTTACGATATAGCGCTATCGCTTGGTATGAGCGTTGAGTCCATTTGCGAACCGTCTGAGTGGGAAATAGTCGTCGAACAGTCTTGTGAAGATGACGAAGAACTATCGGCAACTTGCCCCGTTTGCGGTTTCGTAGATTATAAACTTGGCAAACTCGCCCACGGGCACGACTACGGAAACTGGTCGGTGAAAACCGCCCCAACCGAGCAAAACGGCGGTATTGCGCAAAGGGTTTGCGAGTATGATAACGCTCACGTTGAAACTTACGATTTACCCAATTTAGAGTCTAGCGAATACGTATATTCGGTTAAAGAACCGCCCAAGTGTACCGAAGGTGGAAAAGGGGTATATGATTATGATAAAAGCGGTGTAAAAGTCGCCGTAGAAGTCGATATTTCGCCATTAGGACACGATTTTGGCGCGCCCGTATACGAGTGGGAATTCGCCTTGAAAAAGTGCGTTGCAACCGTCGTTTGCAGTAGGGATGAAACTCACGTCGTTACCGAAAATGGTAGCGTTACGGCTAGCGTTGAAAACGTCGATTGCGAAACTGAAGGCGACGTAACTTTTACCGCTACTTTTACGAGCGATTTATTTACTACTCAAACTGAAACTACGTTTTTAGTTGCTAAAGGTCACGAATTTTCAACCGAGTGGACGTATTCGGCTACCGAGCATTGGAAGGAATGCGCTTGCGGAGCAAAAACCGACTATGCCGAGCATACTTACGGCGAGTGGGTTGAAAAAACGCCTGCAACCGTCTTTGCCGAAGGGGAAAGGACTCGCAGTTGCGAGTGCGGAAACTCTCAAACGGAAACTTTGCAAAAACTAGACTTTTTCAAAGCCTTAATGAGCGGAACTTTGGATAAACAAACGACTAACTTGCTTATAGCGGGCGGTGGCATTTTAGCCACGATAATCTTTTTAGCGATAATAATTGCTCTAATTAGAAAAAAACCTAAAAAGGGAAAAGAGAATAAAAAATAGCAAAAACGGGCGGAAATTTTCCGCCCGTAAAAATTTTAGAATAAAATGTAAAAAGTTGCTTAAAAAACTTGCCTTTTTTAAAACGATATGTTACAATAATACACGCTGGCACGAAAAATCGTGAATGCTGCTATGGCTCAGTCGGTAGAGCGCGTCCTTGGTAAGGACGAGGTCACCGGTTCAAATCCGGTTAGCAGCTCCATAAAAAGAAGGAAATCCTTTTTGGTTTCCTTCTTTTTTTATTAAGGTGACCTTAGGCCTTACCAAGGATATATAGGGCTCCCAAAAATATTTGCGTAGCAAAGATTTTAAGGGAAAAGAACATTTACAAAAAAATAGATTGCATTAAAGTTGATTTTAGTTTATAATAAACTCACCGATTAATAAGAATTTGGCGAGCAGAACAATGATGAATTATGGTGAAAATTATATAAGGTAAGAGGTGAAAAAGAATGAAGAAAACATACAAAACAATATTGGCTTTTTGCTTGCTTTTTATTATTGTTATGCTTTTTGGTTGTAGAAATGGCGAATTGACAGCAAAGAAAAGTTATAGTTTTTCAACTAAACAAGGGACGTTTGTTCAGCCGGCAACAGTAGATGGATGGGTTAAAAAAGATGCGCTTACCACAACCGTAGATGGTAATGTCTTTTTCTGTTTTACGAGTAATGCAAAACAAGCAGATGATTTTATTAATGCGCAACGAACACTGTTGCAATTTCTACATATGTATGGTGTAAATGTTGATAAGATGAACTATTATGGTACTGACTACGGATATAGTTTCAGCGAAAGCAATGATAACGCAGTATACATATCACTATCAGAATTGAAAAGCTGGCAACAAGTACTTGTAACATTACAAGGAATTTTTGGTGATTATATTGATTATGGATATGCGTATGCTTTATCTAATACCATAGCAAGGGAATTAGGATGGAAAACGGATATCATTTCTACCATTGATGGAAAGGAGTTGGATACTTTCTTTTTTGAAAATCCAAAAGCCATCCAATTATTATACCCGACCTTTACAACGAAGTTTGCTACAAAAGAAATGGTAAATAATAGCAAATCTCTTGCGATACAAATTTTTAAGAATATCGAATGGGAACAATCATTAAAACAGCCGATAGATAAGCAGTTAGATGATTATTATTTGCATCTGTCTTCTTATGCAAATAATCTTTCAATCAATTTTGATCGACCGCTGTGTGGATATGCATTTTATGGTGAAAATGTACAACTGCGAATCATGACTACATATGCTGAACTTATCATAGATTGTAATTATCATGATACGATGGAAAACCTGTATGGGGATTATTGGGGTTCTTATCAATTGATATATGAAACTGCAAATACAATAAACAATGAAATTACAACTGCTGTTGAATATTTTGAACTTAAAGATCAAACCAATATAATTACCATTAAATGGCTTGATTCCCAAAATGATTCGACTACACGGTTTATCCGCGCAGGAAGCATGGGTCAATATTATGCATCTACGCATATTGCATATATTACCTCTATACGTCCGTATTTGCACGAATTTTATCATCACATTGAGTATCTATTAAATAAGGGAAATCCATCCACTTGGCAATCTCAAGCTTTTTGCGAAATTGGTTCTTCTAATTCAAAATATGTACAATTAGCAATGGAAAGTACTTTCGGAAAAAAGGAAGGTGGTATTAAGTTATTTGATACTTATGTAGGGCGTCCATATGAATTTGGTAGAAACGATTTTTTTGAAGCATGGGATATTTTATGCTATATCAATAATTATTACAGGTTAGAGTATTTGACAGGAGCACAATCTTTGAATTCTTTTAGTCGTTACTTAATTGATTTGTACGGAGAGAGAACGGTGTATAATTTAATGCTTTACCCCGAAACAATAGAAGAAGTTACCGATAAAACATGGGAACAGCTTGCATTAGAGTGGGAAACGCATATTCGAAACAAATATAAAAATGTTAATATTGATTAAAAAGTGGGCGACGGCAAAAAGCCGTCGCCCATATTTTTTTATAATCGGAGTATTTACTTTTTTTATTCGTTTATTAACGCCTTTTAAACGGCAAAATTGTAAATCACGAGCATATAGGCGGTTATTTATGGAAAACACCCCACGGCGACTGCCGTGGGGCGTAAGTTTTATTTGAGTTAAACTCTATTACTTGTTAGCAAGTTTTTTATAAGAGTTAAGTCTTGCGGTGTTTTCTTCTTCAGCAGTTTCAAAAAGTTTTTCAGCAAGTTCGGGTTGAGATTTTTTCAAGGTTGCGTATCTGTTTTCGCCAAGAAGGAAATCTTTATAACTTGCGGTAGGATCTTTACTGTCTAAAGTGAAGGGATTTACGTCCGTGCCAACCTTATCGGGGTTGTATCTGTAAAGGTGCCAATAACCTGCGTCAACGGCTCTCTTTCCTTCAAGTTGAGATTGGCTCATCTTGATACCGTGGTTGATACAAGGAGCGTAGCAGATAAGGAGCGAAGGTCCGTCGTATGCTTCTGCTTCTACGATAGCGTTAAGGAATTGTTGTTTGTTAGCGCCCATAGAGCATTGAGCAACGTAAACGTAACCGTAACTCATAGCCATCATACCAAGGTCCTTTTTCTTAACTCTCTTACCGCCTGCGGCGAATTTAGCAACAGAGCCGGTAGGAGTAGACTTACTTGCTTGACCGCCGGTGTTAGAGTAAACTTCGGTGTCTACTACGAGAACGTTAACGTCTTCACCCATTGCGAGTACGTGGTCAAGACCGCCGTAACCGATATCGTAAGCCCAACCGTCACCACCGATAATCCAAATAGACTTTTTGATTACGCAGTCAAGGCTTGCTTCAACTTCTTTAAGGATTTCTTTAAGTTCGCCCTTGTTGTTCTTGATTGCAGAAGGAAGAGCAATTTCCAAAGTCTTAGCAACTTGCTTGGTGATATCTGCGCTCTTCTTGTTTTCAAGCCAAAGTTTGAAAGCGTCGCCAACTCTTCCGCGAAGGTTGAGTTCAAGCGCTCTTCTCATAGCGTCGGCAAGTTTAGCGCGTCTTTGAGTGTAAGCAAGGTTAAAGCCGTAGCCGTATTCAGCGTTGTCTTCAAACAAACTGTTAGCCCAAGCAGGACCTTTGCCTTCAGCGTTCTTGGTGTAAGGACAGGTGGGTGAAGATCCGCCGTAAATAGACGAACAACCGGTTGCGTTGGCAACTACCATTCTATCACCGAAGAGTTGAGTAATAACTTTAATATAAGGAGTTTCGCCGCAGCCTGCGCATGCGCCCGAGAACTCGAATAAAGGCTTGTTGAATTGAGAGCCCTTTACGGTAGTGGGTTTAAATACGGAAGTGTCAACAGCGGGTACGGTTTCGCTGAATTCGTAGTTTACGGTTTCTTCAGCAACTACTGAGTCAAGAGTAACCATAGTGATTGCTCTCTTGTCTTCCTTGGTAGGACATACGGTAGCGCAAACTTCACAACCCATACAGTCGAGCGGACTTACTTGCATTCTATATTCGTAGCCTTTCATGCCGATAGCGGCTTTGGTCTTGAAGGTTGCAGGTCTTTCGCTACCTTCTTTAACGAGAACAGGACGGTAACAAGCGTGCGGACATACGAAAGCGCATTGGTTACATTGGATACAGTTATCTGCGTTCCATGCAGGGATTTTAACTGCTACGCCACGCTTTTCAAATCTAGTAGTACCGGTGGGAACTGAACCGTCAGCGTTAAATGCAGAAGAGGGGAGTTTATCGCCCTTTAAGGTAAGGATGGGGTGAACTACTTCTTTAAAGTACTTGTCGTCTGCTACTTTTGCAGGAGCAGCGCCGTCGGTAGCGGTAGCCCAATCTGCAGGGATAGCGATTTCAACGAGTTCAGAAGAAGCCTTGTCGATAGCGGCGTAGTTCATGTTAACTACTGCGTCGCCCTTCTTGCCGTAAGACTTCTTAACGTATTGTTTCATCCAGTCTTCCGCTTCAGCGTAAGGCATGATTTCGGGGTTGATCTTAAAGAAAGCCGCTTGCATGATAGCGTTGGTTCTTCCGCCAAGGCCGATTGCTTGAGCAATCTTAATTGCGTCGATAACGAAGAGTTTAGCGTTCTTCTTAGCGAGCGTTTGCTTCATGGTTGCGGGAAGGTTTTTAGCGAGAAGTTCGGGGGTGTTCCATTCGCAGTTAAGAAGGAATTTACCACCGTCTTTAAGGTCGGTTACCATGTCGTATCTAGTTACGTACGAAGGTTGTGAACAAGCGATAAAGTCTGCAGCGTCGATAAGGTAAGAAGATTGAATAGGAGTCTTACCAAAACGAAGGTGAGAAACGGTGATACCGCCAGATTTCTTCGAGTCGTAGAAGAAGTAACCTTGAGCGTACATATCGGTATGGTCACCGATAATCTTAATTGAGTTTTTGTTAGCGCCTACGGTACCGTCAGAGCCAAGACCGTAGAATTTACAACTTACCGTGCCTGCAGGAGCGGCGTTGTATTGAGTGCTAAAGTCGAGAGAAGTGTTGGTAACGTCGTCGTAAATACCAACGGTGAAGTGATTCTTGGGGTTAGCCTGTTCAAGGTTTTTATAAACGGCGTAAATCATAGAAGGATTGAATTCCTTCGAGCCAAGACCGTATCTACCGCCAACGACTTTAATCTTCTTCTTGCCGTTTTCAAAGAGCGCCGAGCAAACGTCGAGATATAAAGGTTCGCCCAAAGAGCCGGGTTCTTTAGTTCTGTCTAAAACTGCGATCTTCTTGGTAGTCTTGGGAAGAGCCTTTAAGAAAGCCTTGGTTGCGAAAGGTCTATAAAGTCTTACCTTAACAACGCCGACTTTGTGACCTTCAGCGTTCATCTTGTTGATAGTTTCTTCAATAGCGTCAGCGCCGCTACCCATAACTACGATAACGTTTTCAGCGTCAGGAGCGCCTACGTAATCGAAAAGGTGATAACTTCTACCCGTTAAAGCAGAAACTTTGTCCATCATCTTTTGTACGATTGCGGGGGTTGCTTCGTAGTATTTATTAGCAGTTTCTCTGTTTTGGAAGTAGGTGTCGCTGTTTTGAGCCGTACCCTTTTGGATGGGGTGATCGGGGTTAAGCGCTCTGCTTCTGAAATCTTCGATATCTTTCATATCTACGAGTTTCTTCATATCTTCGTAGTCGATAGCTTCAATCTTAGAAACTTCGTGGCTAGTTCTGAAACCGTCGAAGAAGTGAAGGAAAGGAACTTTTGATTTTAAGGTTGAAAGGTGAGCAACGAGAGCAAGGTCCATAACTTCTTGAACAGAGTTAGACGCAAGCATTGCAAAACCCGTTTGACGGCACGCCATAACGTCAGAGTGGTCGCCGAAAATGTTGAGAGAATGAGCAGCGAGCGCTCTTGCGCTTACGTGGAATACGCAAGGAAGAAGTTCGCCTGAGATTTTGTACATGTTGGGAATCATAAGGAGCAAGCCTTGCGAAGCCGTATAAGTTACGGTCAAAGCGCCTGCCGAAAGAGCGCCGTGAACTGCGCCTGCAGCGCCTGCTTCAGATTGCATTTCAGCAAGTCTTAAGGTTTGTCCGAACATGTTAGTTCTGCCAACAGTTGCCCATTCGTCCGCAACTTCCGCCATAGGCGAAGACGGGGTGATGGGGTAAATTGCCGCTACTTCAGAGAATGCGTACGCAACGTGGCTCGCAGCGGTATTACCGTCGATAGTCATTACTTTCATTTAAGTAACCTCCGTATATAATAATAAATTTTTGATAAATTAGTGGTTTTTACACGGCGAAATTTCCGCTCGCATCATAAACCTTATATATTATAAAACATTAAATATTTTAAGTCAATAAAAAAGTGAAAAAATTTAGTAAATTTTATTATAAAATTACTTATTTTTAAAGAAAAAAAATTAAAATTTTTCCAAGCGCCCGCCTATGGTGTGAAAACGCTTGTTAAAAATCGGGGTTATGTGTTATAATATCAGTTATGCAGGCTATTGAATTTAAAAACGTGAGTTTTTCCTACGGAAGCGAAGACGGCCGTAGCGAAGTTTTAAAAAACTTTTCACTCACCATAAAACAAGGCTCTTTCGTGGCGCTACTCGGCAGAAACGGTAGCGGTAAATCTACGTGCGCAAAACTCATCAACGGGCTTTTAATCCCCAACGAAGGCACGGTTACCGTATTTGGAATGAGCACGGCGGAAAAAGACAATTTGTTTGAGATAAGAAAAAGGGCGGGCATGGTCTTTCAAAATCCCGACAATCAACAAATTGCGTCTATCGTTGAAGACGACGTTGCTTTCGGACCTGAAAATATAGGGCTCGACAGAGAAGAGATTAAAAAGCGCATAGACTTTGCCTTAAAAGTTACCGGCACGGAAGGGTTTAGAGATAGTCAGGTAGCAAGGCTTTCGGGCGGACAAAAGCAAAGGGTTGCAATCGCGGGCGCGATAGCAATTTCACCCGATATTTTAATTTTAGACGAATCCACTTCGATGCTCGACCCAAAGGGTAGACAAGAAGTTATGCACGTCGTAAGGACTTTGAATAAAGAAAAGGGCATGACGGTTATCGATATAACACACTATATGGACGAAGCCGTCGAAGCCGACGAAGTTTTGATTTTGGGTGACGGAGTCGTAAAGGCTCAGGGCTCGCCCGACGAAATCTTTGCTAAAAAGGATATAATTGCCGAGTGCGGACTTGAACTGCCAAGGTCTGCAAAAATCGCCGAGAGTTTAAAAAAGGCGGGTTTACCGCTCGGCGACGGAATACTTACCAAGGAGAGCCTTTCGGAAAGATTATGCGAATTGTTGCGGAAAATTTAAACTTTACTTACAATAAAAAGAGTAAGTTTGCCGTAGACGCCTTAAAGGACGTTTCGCTCACCATTGAAGAAGGCAGTTTCTTTGGTATAATAGGGCATACGGGTAGCGGTAAATCTACCTTTATACAACATTTAAACGGGCTTATCCCCGTTGAAAACGGCAGGCTCACCGTCGGCGATATCGACCTTTCGGGCAAGCAAAAAGAAGTTAAAAAACGCTATAAAGAACTTAGGGCAAAGGTCGGGATGGTCTTTCAATATCCCGAATACCAACTCTTTGCCGAAACGGTCTTTGAAGATGTCGCTTTCGGTTATAGGAACTTTTTTCCCGACGCTCAACCGGACGAAGTTAAAACCGCCGTTTTCGGCGCGCTTTCGCTACTTGGGTTAGGGGCGGAATATCTAGATAAGTCCCCGTTAGATCTTTCGGGGGGACAAAAGAGAAGGGTTGCGATAGCAGGCGTCTTAGTTTCCAACCCCGAAGTTTTAGTCTTGGACGAGCCCGTTGCAGGGCTTGATCCCGCAGGCAAAAACGAACTCATGGCGCTACTTCATAAACTTCACGATAGCAAAAGGGTAAAGACGATAGTTATCGTTTCTCACGATATGGACGAAGTGTGCGAAAACTGTACGGACGTAGCCGTTTTTTCGGAAGGGCAGATAGTCTTTAAGGGCAAGCCCGAAGAAGTCTTTAAAAATGTAGAACAGATGAACGACCTTCGCCTTGGCGTGCCCGTTACTAGTTTTTTAACCGACGAACTTAAAAAAATCGGCGTTGATATCGACACCGATTTCACCCAAAAAGACTTTATCGAAAAGATAGCAAGTCATTATAAAAACAATAAATAAATTTTACCGCTATTTGGCGTAAAAACAATAAATAAACGGCTTATAGACCGACTTTTTAGGTAAATTATATGCTTTCTGACGTAACTTTCGGTCAGTATTATCCGTCTAATTCTTTCGTACACAAGTTAGATCCAAGGACGAAAATACTGCTTTTAATCGCGTATATAGTAATGATATTCGTGGCTCAAAATTTCTTTGGGCTCGCTTTGTCATTGCTGTTTTTAGCGGTTGCCGTAATTTTTTCGGGCGTGCCGTTTACGTCTATTTTAAAGAGCATAAAAGGCATAATTTTCTTAGTGGTTTTCACGGCGCTACTTAATATATTGTTTTACGCGCCCAAGGAAGGGGATACCCATCTGTTTTGGATAATCTATCTCGAAGGGCTTTTTTCGGCGGGCTTTTTAGCGCTCAGGCTCGTAAGTTTGGTTATGGGCAGTTCGCTACTCACGTTAACGACCACCCCCGTAAGTTTGACGGACGGCATCGAGAGTTTGCTTTCCCCATTAAAACTAATCAAATTTCCCGTGCACGATTTAGCGCTTATAATGTCTATCGCGCTTAGATCTATCCCCACGCTTGCCAACGAAACGGAGAGAATAATCAACGCTCAAAAGGCAAGGGGAGCGGACTTTGATAGCGGAAATATAATATCTAGGGCAAAGGCTTTAATTCCCGTGTTAATACCCCTTTTGATAAGCGCTTTTCGCCGTGGCGACGAACTCGGCGACGCTATGGACGCAAGGTGTTATTCGGGTAGCAAGGTTAGAACTAAGTATAAAAAACTCACTTTTGGAGTGAGAGATTTAGTGGCGTTTTTAATAGTTTGCGCCCTTATTGCAGGGGTAATTTTATTCAATATTTACGGCGCGCAACTTTGGGCGCTAATCGCAAGTTTATGGAGTTAATCGACTTATATGAGAGTTTTTTTAAAAATTGAGTACGACGGAACTAATTATTGCGGTTGGCAAATTCAGCCCAACGGTCTAAGCGTTCAGCAGGTTGTAGAAAAGGCTATTTTATCCCTTACGGGTGAAGACGTTTGTATAACGGGTAGCGGTAGGACGGACAGCGGTGTACACGCGCTCGGTCAAGTCGCTCATTTCGATACGCAAAGCAGTATCCCCGCTGAAAAGTTTGCAAGCGCTTTAAATCAGTTTTTGCCCGAAGACGTAAAGGTTGTTGAAAGTTATAAAGTGGATAGCGAAATGCACGCAAGATTTTCCGCAAAGCGCAAGACTTACCGTTATAGCGTTTATCAAAGCAAGCATCCCCGTCCGCTTATCGACAGATATAGCGCAAGGGTGGAATTTCCGCTAGATATTTCGGCAATGCAAAAGGCGTGCCAAAAATTTATCGGCGCGCACGATTTTATAGGTTTTTCATCTACGGGGTCGGACGTTAAAGATACCGTAAGGGAAATTTATTCGGCTAGCGTTGAAAGTTGTGGCGAGCAAATAATATTTACCGTTTGCGGAAACGGTTTTTTATATAATATGGTGCGCATTATGGCAGGTACGCTCGTAGCAGTTGGACTTGGTAAAATCAGTCCCGACGAAATGGATAGCGTTATTCTTTCAAAAAATCGTAAAAAAGCGGGCGCAACCATGCCCCCAAGGGGTTTAACCCTAGTAAACGTAGAATATTGTTAATAAAAATTTGAAAAGGCGGTAAAAACGCTTGACAAATTGATTGTAATTTAATAAAATATTTTGGCGATTATAAGGAAACGTGCGCTCGAAGAACTAGCCCCTTGGACGGCGACGCAACCTTTATATAAACTAATTATTATAAAATTGGAGAAAAATCATGAAGAGTTTTATGGCAAAAAGCCACGAAGTTAAAAGAGAATGGTTCGTCGTAGACGCTTCGGGTATGACGCTTGGTAGACTTGCATCTCAAGTTGCTAGCGTATTACGCGGTAAGCATAAGCCTACTTTTACCCCCAACGTTGACACTGGCGATTTCGTTATAGTATTAAACTGTGATAAGGTTGTTTTAACCGGTAAGAAACTTGAACAAAAAATGTATACTTACCACACCGGTTATATCGGCGGATTAAAGCAAACCCCTTACAAAGATATGATGGCAAAGAAATCTGACGTAGTAGTTTACGAAGCAATCAAAGGCATGCTTCCTAAGAACAGCCTTGGCAGACAAATGATTACTAAACTCAGAGTTTACAAGGGTGGAGAACACTCTCATCAAGCACAACAACCCAAAGTTTTAGAACTTAGCAAATAATCGGAGGAATAAAGTATTATGGCAAAAGTATCTGTTAAAAAGAAACTCCAATACTGGGGAACAGGCAGAAGAAAGAGCGCTGTTGCAAGAGTAAGACTTATCCCCGGTGGAAACGGTGCTATCACTATTAACAAAAGAAGTATCGACGAATATTGCGATCTCGACACTTTAAAACTTATTATCAGACAACCCCTTGTTCTTACCCAAACCGAAAGTAAGTACGACGTTTTCGTAAACGTACAAGGCGGTGGATTTACCGGTCAAGCAGGCGCAATCCGCCACGGTATTTCTAGAGCGCTTATCGTTGCAGAACCTGAACTTCGCGCAACCCTTAAGAAAGAAGGTTACTTAACTCGTGACCCCAGAATGAAGGAAAGAAAGAAGTACGGCTTAAAGAAAGCAAGACGTGCTCCCCAATTCTCAAAGAGATAATTTCTTATCTTATCAAAAATTTCAGCACTCACTTTTCGTGGGTGCTGTTTTTTTGCTTAAAACAAGTGGGAGAAACAAAAAGAATAATTGTATATTTATTTGTCTTGTGGTATAATTTAATTAAAGCAAAAAGTGAAATATTAAAGAGTAAAATCAAAATTTTGTCTTTATTTCAAAAATTCTACCGAAAGTAGAGTAAAAACTCTCCAAACTCAACCAACGGTACGTTGTTTTTTGTCTAAAAATATAATAAAATACAGTCAAGGAGGTAACGATGGATCAAATAAAAATCGGTAAATTTATTGCCGAAAACCGAAAGACTAAAAATTTAACACAATCACAACTTGCCGAAAAACTAAACGTAAGCGACAGAGCGGTATCTAAGTGGGAAAACGGAAAATCAATGCCCGATACGTCCATAATGCTCGAACTTTGCGAAATATTAGGTATAAACGTGCAAGACTTATTGTGTGGGGAGAGAGTATCAATGGAAAACAGAAACGAAAAATTAGAGCAAACTTTACTTGAAACGGTAAAGCAAAAAGAAGAAGCGGACAAAAGACTACTTACGGTGGAAATTGTTTTAGGCGTAATTCTCGTAGCCGTAATGCTTACATGCTGTATGATTGCCGCATACGCCCCAATTGACGAGTGGCTGAGAATTGTCCTTATTCTAGTAGGACTTATTCCCTTGTTAGTTGCAACGCCGTTTATGATAAAAATAGAGCAGACGGCAGGATATTATCATTGCGAAAAATGCGGTCATAAACACGTGCCTGAATATAAAAGTGTATTTATGGCAATGCACTATGGCAGAACTAGATATATGAAATGTCCTAATTGCGGAAAGTTGTCTTGGCAAAAGAAAGTCCTTTCAAATGGCGACGACAACTGTTCAGATGAAGATAAAAAGGATTAAACTAAGGCGTAATAAATAAGGCGGAGCGATAGAATTTATCGCTCCGCCTTATTTACTAAAAAGTTAAATAATCGACTTATAGCCCAACTTGTGCTAAAAATAGCAGGAAAAATCACACTTAAAGTCAGTAAAGTTTGTATATTTTATTGCAATGTAAAGAGTTTTAGTGTATAATAAGTCTATGAGATATGCAGTAATTACAGACGTTCACTCAAACGTATTTGCTTTAAAGGCCGCACTAAGTGAAATCGATAAGCAAAACGTGGACAAAATAATTTGCCTTGGCGATGTCGTAGGCAACGGCGCATACCCCGAAGAAACGGTGCAACTCATCCGCGCTAGGGGTGATATTTTATGCGTAAAGGGCAATCACGATATGTTTGCTACGCTCGATTTAAATAAAGTTCCCGTATGCGATTCAAGGCTTAAAATGTTTAGATGGCAACAACGCCTTTTAACTAGGAGCGCAAAGGCGTTTTTACAAGATCTTCCCCCCGTTTTAACTTTTGAAGATTGCGGTAAAAAAATCGTCGCATTCCATTATCCAAAAAACGAAAGGGGTAGGTTTAAAGATTTGATTTATCTGCCAAGCGAAGAGCAGGTGAAAAGTCTTTTCAAAGGGCTTGACGGCGATATTTTTCTATTTGGGCACGAGCATACGGGTTCGCTTACTGAAATAGACGGCAAGTATTACCTTAACTTCGGTACTCTCGGCAATATGCTCGAAAAGGATGTCGCTCGTTACGGAATAGTGGACGTTACGCCTGAAAAAGTGGTCTATAAGTCGATTATCGTTAATTATGACGATTCTTTACCAAGAAGAAGGGTTCAGGAAATCCACTCTATTTTAGGAATTGAATTAAAACTTTAACACACGCTCTATTCGCTAAACGGTCTAAAATATAATTAAAGGATACCTTGTATCCTTTTTTTTATGGCAATTTTACAAAAACGGTTTACAACTCCCCCCCGTATTTGGTATACTTATTTTAGCGGTAAAAAATTAGCCGTGGCATAGCCACGGCTAAATTGAGATTTTAATGGAGTTTTTTCTTGTTTCCGTTTTCGTCAACGACGTAGGTGTTGTCAAGCGACGCTTTTAAATTGCCTACCACGCTGTCAATATACTCTCTACGGAGTTTTTGTTGTTCGGCTTTTTCTTCTTCGGTAAGCCCTTCCGCACGGGATTTTCGAGCAAGGAAATTTATTCTGTCAATATCTACCATGGTTCACCCCAACGATTTTTTTAAAGTATAACACTTTTTTATAAAAATAGCAACCGTTTGTATACACTTGGGCTTGCTAGTTTAAGGAGCAAAGATGGATAAGTCTGCAAAAAAAACTTTTTTTGAGTATCTCATCACGGTATTTTTAGCATTTTGCATGGCTCTCATTTACGAAATACTCATTTTCCCCAACTCGTTCGCCCCGGCAGGGATAAACGGTTTAGCCACAATCGTTCAGCACCTTTTGGGCTTTTCGGTGGGCTATATGTCGATAATCATCAATATTCCCCTTCTTATAATCGCCTTTTTCAAGGTGGATAAGGACTTTGCTTTAAAGACTTTATGCTACGTTTTGGTCTTTTCGTTTTTTACCTTGATTATCAAAAACGGCGAAGTTATCGGCGGTGTCGTAATAAACGGCGACGCGGAAGGGTTTTGGAGCGTTTCAAATTTCGTTTACAAAAACGGAGCGGTTAGCGTTATTTTAGCCCCGATAGCGTCGGGCGCGCTTAACGGGCTTATCTACGGCTTTTCCATAAGGCACAACTGTTGCACGGGCGGTACGGATATTATTGCTCGAATAGTCAAGAAAAAACGCCCCGAACTAAACATAATGTGGCTCACCTTCGCATTAAACAGCGTGGTAGCCGTACTTTCATACTTTGCCTATGCGGAAAAAGGGGTGTTTAATTTAGAGCCCGTAATACTTTGCATAATCTATTGTTTCACGTCGAGCATAACGGGCGATTTCGTCTTAAAAGGTTATAAAACCGCTTTAAAATTTGAAGTAGTAACGTCTTACCCCGAAGAAATTTCAAGCGAAATAATATCAAAATTAAAACATAGCGCAACCGTAGTTAGCGCGCAAGGTATGTACACTCACGAAAATAAATCGCTACTCATTTGCGTTATAAACAAGCACCAAATCATTGAATTTGAGCGAATAATTACGAAATACCCCGGCACTTTTGCCTATATTTCGTCCGTAAACGAAACGGTAGGCAATTTCGTAACCCCCAAACGGGAAAAAGAAAAGGGGGAATAACTTTGGGCTACACTTTAGTTACGGGCGCAACGGGCGTGCTTGGAAAAGCCTTTTGCAGACGGCTCGTTTTGACCGACGATTTGTTTTTGACGGGCAGGAGCGAAGAAAGATTGAAAGATTTAAAAACCGAACTCTTATCGCTTCGCGCCGACGCGAAAATAGTAGTTTTTCCCGCCGATTTAACCGATTTTACAGAGCGTGAAGAGTTGTTTAAGTTTGCCGACGAGCAAGGCTTAAAGTTTAGCGGAGCGTTTTTAGTTGCCGGCGTCGATACTCAAATGGCGTTTGAAAAATATACTCACGAAAAGATCGTCTTTCAAACGAGAGTGAATTTCGAGTCGACCGTGGCGATTACTCACGGGGTTTTGGCGAGAAGGGAAAAAGACCTTAAAATTCTCGCCGTCGCAAGCGTGTGTGGCAATCAACCAATGCCCTATTTCGCCCTTTATTCGGCAACGAAATCGGCGGTTATAAACTTTTTTTCCGCGCTTAGGCACGAAGTAAAAGATGCAAAAATCACCACCTTGATTCCGAGTTCTATTCCCACTCGTGAAGACGTTAAAAAGGATATCGAAAAACAGGGTTGGACGGGCAAAGCGGCAGCAAAATCGCCCGAATATATAGTCGAAAAGGCTCTCAAAGCCCTTGAAAAAAACAAGGCGAAGATAACGCCCGGTTTTTTTAACAAAACCGTTTGCGTTTTGCAAAAAATCACCCCGGGATTTATAAAAAACACAATAATTATAAACAAGTTTAAAAATAAAGAAAAAGACGCTTTTAATTAAAAGGTTTTTCGCAACCGAAATCTATAATCGAAATCTATTAGTTTCGCTGTTGTGGTAAAACCAAGGCGAAAAAGGAGAAATATATGAGTTACGCAGACAAAGTATTTAAGGAAAACGTTAAGGAAATTTTAGAAAACGGAGTATGGGATACGGATAAGGAAGTTCGCCCCAAGTGGCTAGACGGCACGCCTGCGCACACCGTTAAAAAGTTTTGCATAGTCAATCGTTACGACCTTCAAAAAGAATTCCCCATAATGACTATTAGAAAGCAGTATTTAAAGAGCGCTATCGACGAAATTTTGTGGATTTGGCAAAAAAAGTCTAACAAAATCAGCGAACTCAACTCTCACGTTTGGGATAGTTGGGCGGGTGAAGACGGCACGATAGGCAAGGCTTACGGCTACCAACTCGGCGTAAAACACAAGTATAAAGAAGGCGAATTCGACCAAGTTGATAAAGTTTTATACGACCTTACGCACAATCCGTCGTCTAGGCGAATTATGACCAATATCTATACTTTTGCCGACTTAAACGAAATGAATTTATATCCTTGTGCCTATTCTATGACCTTTAACGTTTCGGGGGATAAGTTAAACGGCATTTTAAATCAGCGTTCTAACGATATGGCGGTTGCCAACAACTGGAACGTTATGCAGTACGCCGCTTTGCTTATGATGATTGCCCAAGTTACGGGCTTTAAGGCGGGCGAACTCGTGCACGTTATCGCCGACGCGCACATTTACGATAGGCATATCCCTGCGGTAAAGCAAATGCTTGAAAACCCCGAATATCCCGCTCCAAAACTTTGGATAAACCCCGAAGTTAAAAACTTCTACGATTTTACCGTAAACGATTTTAAACTCGAAGGTTACGAGGCGACTCCGCTCAAAGAGAAGTTGGAGGTTGCCGTATGATAAGGGCAATCGTTGCAGTAGACAAAAAATGGGGAATTGGCAAAAAGAACGACCTTTTGTTTAACCTTCCGCTCGACATGAAGTTTTTTAGGGAAACGACTTTAAATTCGACTGTTTGCATGGGTTATAACACCTTGCTTTCCTTCCCCGGCGCTAAGCCCCTTCCCAAAAGGAAAAATATCGTGCTCTGTCCCCAAGGCGTTGAGCGCGACGACGCTATTATGGTGCATACGCTTGAAGAAATGCTCTCGGCAATTTCTAAGGAAGAGTGTGAAGTTTTCGTTATCGGTGGAGCAATGTTTTACAAAACCATGCTTCCCTATTGCGAAGAAGTGTTGGTAACCAAGGTTGACGCCGACGGCGAAGCCGAAGTTTTTTACGAGAATCTCGACCTTCATCCAGATTTCGAGTGCGTAAAACAGGGCGAAACCCTTGAAACCAACGGTTATAATATTAGATTTACTACTTATAAAAACAATAACGTCAAAAAAATTTAAGGTGCAAAATGCTTGATAAAAACGCCCGTTGGGTTTGGCCGTGCGGAGCAAACTCGCCTGATACGTATTCGTCGTTTAGGCAAAAATTTACTTATAACGGTGGAAAAATCGTAATAAAAATTTGTTCCGTTACTAATTATCTTGCTTTTGTAAACGGCAAAAGGGTTGGCTACGGGCAGTTTGCGGGCTATGAAAATGAAAAATATTACGACGAATTGGACGTGACAGAATTTTGCCAAAGTGGAGAAAATACCTTTACGGTAACCGTTTGGTACGAAGGTGTAAACTCGGCAACTCATATCGCCGAGCGCGGTGGGGTTATATTCGGCGTTTTTGAAGACGGTAAGCCCGTCGCTTTAAGTTGCCCCGAAAGTACGAAAGGGGGTATCGACGGCGGATATATTTCGGGTAGACAAAAGTATATTACCTATCAACTCGGCTACACTTCGGGTATGGTTGGCGGAGAGAATGAAATTTGCTACGGCGACGTTGAAGAAGTCGATTTGACTTATAATTTGCGTCCGCGCCCCGTCAAAAAACTCGTCGAAGAAGAGCCTATTTTCGGTAAGGAATTGCCAATAAGCGACAAGCGGATTTACGACCTTGGTAAAGAGACGGTAGGATATTTGTTTTTGCAAGTTGACTGCGACGAAGATTGCTTAGTAGAAGTAGCCTACGGCGAACATTTGCAAGACGGCTACGTTAGAAGAATTATCGAAATGAGAGATTTTTCGCTCGATTTTAAGTGTAGAAAGGGCAGTCAAACTTTCGAGCAGTTTTTCGTTAGAGTTGCTTGTAGATATTTAGAAGTTGTCGCGCCAAGGGGCGTAAAAATTAAAAATATAGGCGTGCTTCCCGTCGTCTATCCCCAAACTCAAAAGCAGGGCTTTTTGAAAGGGCTAGATAAAGAGATTTACGACGTTTGCGTAAGGACTTTAACCCTTTGCATGCACGAGCATTACGAAGATTGCCCGTGGCGAGAACAAGCCCTTTACGTGCTTGACGCTCGCAATCAAATGCTTTGCGGTTACTACGCTTTTGAAGACGCTCATTTTCAAAGGGCGAATATTGAGTTTATTGCAAAAGGACGTCGCAATGACGGGCTTTTAGAATTAACTTACCCTGCTATAAACACCCCGGCAATACCGTTTTTCTCGCTTAACTATCCCGTTATGATTTTAGAGTATATCGAGCATACGGGGGATAAATCTTTGCTTGATTTAGTCATGCCGACCGCAATGGGAATAATGGAGTTTTTTAAGTCGAAAATTGATGATAACGGACTTATAGCCAATCTTTTTACTCCGTATTGGAACTTTTACGAGTGGACGGAAGGCTCTGACGGACTCAATCAAAATACCGAAAACACGGTTAGATACGACCTGATTTTAAACTGCGCCTTTTTGTATGCGAGCGAGCGTTTTAAAAAGTTATGCAAAATTTTCGGCGCGGATTTTAGCGTTGACGAAAGGTCTATAAAAACGGCTATCGCAAAAACTTTTTACGACCATAACAAGGGCATGTTTTTCCTTTCAAGCGCAGGCGAAAAAATTTACAGTCAACTCGGCAACGCCTTTGCGGTTTTAGTGGGTTTAGGCGGTGAAAGGGTTGAAACGGCAGTAAAAGGCGACGGCGGAGTCGTTCCTGCAAGTCTTTCTATGCTAGGTTTTGTATACGACGCTTTGCTAAAAATAGGCGACAATAAAGAGTTCGTTTTAAACGATATTCGCAATAAATATAAAATGATGTTAGACTCTGGCGCAACGTCCGTATGGGAAACGGTTTTAGGTGAAGCCGATTTTAATAGTGCGGGTAGCCTTTGCCACGGGTGGAGCGCAATGCCCGTTTACTACTACAATAAACTTTTAAGGTGATTTTATGAGAGTTGATTTTGATCAAATTAAGGAAGAAAGGATAAATTCTTTTCAAGGTGGGAAGGGTTGTATTATTTTAAAAAAGACGACCAAAAAAGACGTTACTTTTATAAAGGCAAAACTTCCTGCGGGCTCTAGCGTGGGCATGCACAAACACATGACGGACAGCGAAACTATTTATATTTTATCAGGCAAGGGCAAAACCGTTTGCGACGGCGAAACGGAAGTTTTATCGGCAGGTTCGGTAACCTTTTGCCCCGTGGGCTATTCGCATTGCCTTATCAACGACGGAGAAGACGATTTAGTCTTTTTTGCCGTTATTCCAAAAATGATTTAGTATGAACGCAGAATTTAAAATAAACGGTACACAAATTGAAACCGAAAGGTTAATACTTCGCCCTTTTCAGCAGTCGGATTTAGACGATTTTTACGAGTACGCTTCGGTAAAAGGGGTTGGTGAAATGGCTGGGTGGCATCATCACGAAAACCGTGAAAAAAGCCAAACGATTTTAGATAGGTTTATATCCGAAGACAAAACTTTCGCCATTTGCCTAAAAACTAGCGGTAAAGTAATAGGCTCTTTAGGGGTTGAAAAGTACGGAAGAGAAGAAGTGTTGACCGAGTTCTACGGCTATAAAGGTAGAGAAATCGGCTACGTTTTAAGTAAGGATTATTGGGGTAAGGGCATCATGCCCGAAGCAGTCAATGCCGTCATAAAATACTTGTTTAACGACTTATACCTTGACTTTTTGCTTTGCGGATACTATCTTTTCAACGTTCAGTCAAAGCGAGTTCAAGAAAAATGCGGGTTTAAACAGTATAGGAAGTTGAAAGCTGAAACCAAACTTGGCACGACCGAAGATATGATATTAAACTTACTCGTAAACCCAAATAAAAACATAAAATTTAACTTTTCGCATCCAGAAACTTTAATCTATCAAGAAGATTGAAAAAGCGCCCCGACGGATATTCCCGTCGGGGCGCTTTTAAAAGGGCGGTAAAATTTTGTAGAATACGGTCGAAATGCGGCGTCAAACAACGTCGGATTTTGTCATATCGTATTTTGACGCAATTTTAATAATCTTGTCTAGATTAGACGAAAAACGCAATCTTTCAAAATTCGACGGGTTTTGCAAAGAATATTTTTTAACCTCGAACTTAACTTGAAGCAAAAACTCTCTCTCGTCAATTTCTAGCGGAATTTCAAGCAGGTCGTCTATCCATTTTAAAAGGTAAGAATAGTTGGTTTCAATCTCGCTATAAATTAGGGCGTTAGGCTCTTTAAAGGTGGGCAAAATCTCGGCTCGCTTAAACGGACTAGACGAAAAATCGTTATCTTCTAAAAGGTTTTTTAATTCGTTATTTATTTTTAAATCTTCGTCTATAAGGCGATTATCGAGTGTTTTTTTACAAATACGCCTATTTTTTAAACTGCAAAATACGCTAAATTCAATTTGAGTTATAAGGGCAAATAGTATGCTCGCCGTCAAAACGCCCCCGTCAAGGGGTGAGCCGAAAAAACAGTCGCAAACGACTTTTACTGCGCATAATAAATAGAGCGCTATCAGCGCGGAAAGCAGTTTGGTCTTATCTAGATTTCGTAGCGGTTTATAAAATACCGCTATTAAAACGGCTAAAAAATATACCGCGCTCGTAAAAACGGTCAAGTGTAAAGGGTAGTACGCCCCTAAATTTACGGTCGTTAAAAGGTCAAATAGTTTATTAAAGAATTCCATAACTTGGTTATTGCCTTTTTACGTAAATTTAAACCTTTCGTAATAAAAATTTTCGTAGGGCATAAAATATACAAACGGAGTTTTTTATTTGAAGGCGAGCGTAATAAAAAGGATTTTGAGCGAAGGCGAGTATATCGCAAGAACGGGCGCGACCGTAAGGGATACGGCAAAGGAATTTGGCGTGGGTAAGTCCACGGTGCATAGCGATATGGTAAAAAGACTTAATCTTATTGATAAACAACTTTATAAAAGGGTTAAAACCGTGCTTTATATAAATTTGAGTCAAAGACATATTCGCGGTGGCATGGCAACGAGAGAAAAGTTTAAAAAGGCTAGCAAAAAGAGTTGATAATCAACTTATAGCAAGGTTTTAATTAAAAAATGGCTAAATTTGAAGTTTATTCTTGACAACCTAAAATTTGCGTAGTATAATGTTATATAAAGATGATTTATACGAAACGGAGAAAGTCGTGTTACAGTTTATAATGGACAATTTGATTGCTTGCATTGCGGTTGCTGTCGTTTTTTCGGCGTTTATAACCATAGTCGCAATCGTAATAGTTAAGGAAGTAAACCGTCGCAATCAGGAAAAACTTGAAAAGTCAATGATGGATATCCCCGTGATTGCAGACGACGAAATTGCCGCTACCGATAGCGGTGAAGAAAACGTCAGAAAGGGCGACGCCGACCTTAAATGGGTTAGGGTGCAATCGTTTGAACTGGCGGACGAAACGGACCAAACCGCAACTGCGGAAAATGATAACGGAGAAGATACAATGGCTAAAAAAACCAAAGAAGAAGAAAAGAAAGTAACCGCAAAAAAAGCCCCTGCAAAAAAGGTTGCCCCCAAGGCGGAAGAACCTAAAAAGGCAGTAAAAGCAGACGTTAAAAAAGCCCCCGAAAAGAAAGAACCTGCAAAAAAACCGACCGCTAAAAAGACGGTAGGTAAGTGGGTGGTAAAGGAAAAGGGCGAAGGCGAATTCGTTTCTTATCTTTACGCAAACAACGGCGAAATTATTTTAACTAGCGAAATTTACGCAAGCGCCGACAGCGCTAAAAAGGGTATCGCAACTATTAAAAAGAGTATTGAAGGGGACGGTTTTCAATTTTATTGTGACAAAAACCGCAACTATTACTTCAAACTCAAAAATGCAAGCAACAGATTTTTGTGCGTAGGCGAAACTTATCCTACGAGAGCGGCGTGCGTTTCGGCTTCCGAGTCGGTAAAGCGTTTTGCGGATTCCCCCATATCGGATGAAATCGTAAAGGACGTAACTATTATGAAATACGTTGCGCCCAAGCAAAAAGCGGTCGATAAAAAGACGACTTACACGGGTAAATGGGTTATCGTCGAAGTCGAAGAAATGTATATCGCTCAACTCTTCGCGTCAAACGGCGAACTTTTACTTTCAAGCGAAGCCTACACTACGGCGTCGTCTGCAAAATCGGCTATCGAAACTATTACTACCAACGGCAAAGCCGGAAACTTTATTATTGACGTTGATAAAAAAGGAAGATTTTTCTTTAAACTTCGCAATTCTCAAAAATCAACTCTTTGCGTTGGCGAAACCTATTCGCAACTTGGCAAATGCCAAAGCGCAATCGATAGCGTTCGCAGATTTTTAGAAACTGCAAAACTCGTCGACTGATACTTATTAACGAAATTTAAAGCAAGGCTATTCGGCCTTGCTTTTTTCGTTGACAAAAGGGCTGAACTAAGCCGCTTAAAAAAATTAAAAAAATTTTTAAAAAAGTGGTTAAAAACGCTTGCCTTTTGTAAATAAATTTGGTATATTATATGGGCATTCGGATGGGAGCATAGCTCAGTTGGGAGAGCATCTGCCTTACAAGCAGGGGGTCACAGGTTCGAGCCCTGTTGTTCCCACCAAACGTCTGCGGGAATGGCTCAGTGGTAGAGCGTCACCTTGCCAAGGTGAACGTCGCGAGTTCGAATCTCGTTTCCCGCTCCACGAAGACAGGTTTTACGACCTGTCTTTTTTTGTATAATTGAAAGTTTAAGCCGTCCTTTCAAACCATTCTCACCCTTTTTATCGTAAAAAAGCATACTGATAAGGCAACGAAAAAGTGTTGATTTGATTTTTGAAAAGTTGTAAAATATATAAAGTTTATAATTATTGGGGTAAAATATGATTGAAATTATAGCCCAAGCGATAGGAGTCGTCGCTATGCTCTTTAATATTTTTTCGTATCAACAAAAAGAGCAAAAACACGTAATTGCATGGCAACTTATCGGCTCGCTTTTATTCACCGCCCACTTTTTTATGTTGGGCAAGTATATGGGCGGACTTTTAAACGCCGTCGGAATAATCCGCGCCGTCGTCTTTTTGAATAAAGAAAAATTCAATTCGACGCATATCTTGTGGTTAATAGGGTTTATATTAGTTTACTTCGCGTCCTACCTTTTAACTTTTACTTTATTCGGCATAGAGTTTAACTTCGTAAACGCCGTCGTCGAAGTTTTACCCCTAATCGGTATGACGGCGACTACGGTCGCCTTTAGATGTAAATCGTCTTCGCAAACCCGCCTATTAGGGCTTATAAGTTCGCCGTCTTGGCTCGTTTATAATATCGTCTCTTTGTCGATTGGCGCAATCTGTTGCGAAGCGTTCAGTTTGGTTTCAATAATCGTTGGAATAATGCGTTTAGACGCAAAGTCCGACGGAAATGAATAGTAAAAATTGCCGTTACAAAATAAATCTCATAAAAGCAAAACCCCGCCTATTTTGGCGGGGTTTTAGCGTAGGTTAATCTTTGTTTTCAAAACTTCCACAGCAAGTACAGTCGCCGTCGGCGCAAGTTATTTTTACGCTGTCTAAACTGCAATTTCTACCGTGTAGATTGTGCGCGCAAGCGCAAACGTCGCATTTGATATTTTTGTTACATCTTTCCATAATAAAATCTCCTTTTGGCAATAGCCGTTAAAGAGAGTATTTCCTTGTAAACTAAAATTTATACGCGCGACGTAATTTTCAAAAAAAATTAGTCGCGCGCTGTGTCATAGCCCTAAGATTTAATATATTTTCAAAAAAAGAAAAAGGCTATCGCCGTAAGCGAAAGCCTTGTCCTTGGAGAGTTGGGGTTGCCCCCTATAGTGAATTAAAATGTTAGGCTATAAGTTGTTTAAACGGCATTTTAAACCTGATTGCCGTCGTTTATATAAAGTATTCCGAGCGTGTTTTTACCGCAATGGCTGGATACCGTACAGCCTGCCGTGGTAACGTAAATTTTATCAAAGCCGTGTTCTTTAACGACTTCCATAGCGGCGTTTACCATTTCGTCGGTAGCCATACTGTGAGTTATGAAAATTACCGATTTATCGGGGTTAGAGTATTTTTCAAAAACCGCTTTGCAATAGTCGCCGATGCACTTTTCCATCTTACCCCTGAACTTGTTGGTGTTGCCCATAGTGCCGTTCATAACTTGAATTTGCGGACGAATTTTTAAAATGTTAGCGCCGAGGAGGGCTATTGAAGAACATCTACCGCCCCTGTGAAGATAGTCGAGTCTTTCAACGATAAAACTTGCCTGTACGAAAGGAATTCTCTTTTCGACGAGTTCGACAATTTTCTTGGGGTCGTCGATAGTTTGAGTGAGTTTTTTGGCGTAAATAGCAAGCAAAGATATGCCCGTAGAAAGGTTTCTACTGTCTACGACGTATACGTTTTCAAAGTTTTTTGAAGCGTTTACGGCGTTGTTGTACGCGCTAGACATTTCCGACGAGATATCAAAGTGAATGATTGCGTCGTGTGTTTTTAAAATTTCGGCAAAGTAGTCTTTAAACGCTTCTTCGTTTATTGCGTTGGTTTTAGGTAACTTTTTGTTTTTATCCGCCCACTCGAAAATTTCAAGGGTAGAGATTTCGCCGTCGTAGAAAAACTTATCCCCCATATAAACGCCGAAAGGCACGGTTTTAAAGTCGTATTCTTCAATTACTTGCTTGGATAAATCGCAAGCGCTATCAAGAGATATTGCAATTTTCATAAATTCTCCGCATTGCAAAGTTTAAATTTGGCTTAACGCCCCTTTACAACTTGTTGATTATGCAACTATTTTAATATATTTTATTAAAAAATTCAACCTACTACTATCATTATAAGTATACATTTGAATAACTAGTAGTAGAGTTAAAAACTGAAATTCTACTAGCGGTAGAAATTTTATTAAAAACCTGCCTATAAGTCGATAAACACAAAGTTTAAAAGAAAAAACCCGTGTTTTAGCTACGGCTAAAACACGGGGCGTAGGTTTTATAATCAATAGGTTTTAGTCTTACCTACTAGGAGCGAAAGGGCTGCCATTTCAATTTCAGGTAGGTGAAGGGCTTGTTGCAACGCGACGAACTGCTTAGAGTTTATAACGTCTTCCGCAACGCTCTCGTCGGCAATTACGGGCAAGGTGTGTAAAACGATAGCGTCGGGCTTTGCGCCGGTTAGCACGGTCGAGTCTACTACGTATTCAAAGCCGAGACCGTCGTTTGAAACGAAAATTACGTCGGCGTCCTTTACGCCGTCGGATAGGTCTTGGCAAATTATTACGTCGCCGTATTGGTTGCAATGATTGATGATTTCGTCGGGCGGGTTTTTGCCTTCGGGACAAACGATAGTAACGTCAAAACCGCAGGTCGCAAAAGCGTAAACGAAAGAGTCTCCGTATACGGACGGGTCACCGACCATAGTGATTTTAAGCCCCGAAAGTTTACCTTTGAGTTTCCAAACGGTTAAAAGGGCGGCAAGCGCTTCACAAGGACCGCTTTTACTATTGGCGTTAATAATGGGTATGTTCACCGCTTTTTCAAGGTGTTCGGCATCGGTTGCTTCGGCAGTTTGAACGACTATTGCGTTTACGCCGTAGCCTGCGATTGCTTCCATGGTTAACTTGTCGCCTATCGTCGTTTCGAGTTCGCTACCGTGCATGGTCGAAACGATCGGCGTACCGCCGAGTTTGGTTACCGCCGTTTCAAAGGCTATGCGAGAGCGGGCAAACGAGCGCTTGGTGATAAGGCTTACGTATTTATTTTTTAAAAACGCGAGTTTTTCGCCTGCGGAAAGTCTAGTTGCAATATCCCTTGCAAAAACTAAAATTTCGTAAATTTCATCTTCGCTGTAATTTGCGAGAGTAACGAGATGTTTTTTGTTGATTGCGCCCGTGGGGCTAAATTTGTTTACGTCCATTTCAACTCCGTAAAAACTTTATTTTTATAAATTATAACAAAAAGACTATAAAAAATCAACGTTATTTCTCAAATAGCCCAAAGTTGCTCTAAAAATTATAAAAAATTACGCGAAATTGTATAAAATGTACAAAATAAATAAAACCCAGCCCTATTTTTTGTGTTAAATGCTATTGTAAAAGTTTGACAAATATTATATAATAATATTGTAAAAATTAAATTCGGCCAATGCCGAGATTAGGAGGAAATAATGGCAAGTCTTAAATTGCAGGACATTTACAAAGTATATCAGTCCAGCACGACCCCCGCGGTTACCGACTTCACCTTGGATATCGAAGACAAAGAGTTTATCGTATTCGTAGGTCCTTCGGGTTGTGGTAAATCTACCACTCTTCGTATGATTGCGGGCTTAGAAGAAATTTCGGAAGGCGATCTTTACATTGACGGTAAGCGTATGAACGACGTTCAACCCAAAGATAGAGATATCGCAATGGTTTTCCAAAACTACGCACTTTACCCCCACATGACCGTATACGACAACATGGCGTTCGGTCTTAAACTCAGAAAGAAACCCAAGGCAGAAATTGACGAAAAAGTTAAAGAAGCCGCAAGAATTCTCGGTCTTGAAACCTACCTTCAAAGAAAGCCCAAGGCTCTTTCGGGTGGTCAAAGACAAAGAGTTGCGTTAGGTAGAGCAATCGTTCGTGAACCTAAGGTATTCCTTTTGGACGAACCCCTTTCAAACCTTGACGCTAAACTCCGTGCTCAAATGAGAACCGAAATTACCAAACTTCACCACAGACTTGCAACCACTTTCATTTACGTTACTCACGACCAAGTAGAAGCAATGACCATGGGTACTAGAATCGTAGTTATGAAAGACGGTCTTATTCAACAAGTTGACGCTCCTCAAAAACTTTACGATTACCCCGCAAACCTTTTCGTTGCAGGCTTTATTGGCACTCCGCAAATGAACTTCTTCGACGCTGTTTTAACTGAAGACGCTAGCGGTAAAGTTTACGTTGAGTTCAACGGCAACAAAGTTGCTCTTCCCAAAGCAAAATCTGATACTATCATCAATAAAGAATTATACGTTAACACCGGCAAGCCCGTTGTATTCGGCGTAAGACCTGAAGATTTCCACGACGAAGCAAGCTTTATCGTAAACTCGCCTGAAACCGTTATTAACGTTAAGGTAGACGTAGTTGAAAAACTCGGTGCTGAAACTCTTCTTTACTGCGTATTCTCTCAAGACGTCGTTGACGACGGCTCTGAAGACGGTAAGGTTAGAAGTTTGGTTGACTCTGCAACTCAAATGGTTGCAAAAGTTGACTCTCGTTCACTTACTGAAAGAGATCAATTCGTTGACCTTGCTATCGATATTATGCACACTCACCTTTTCGATAAGGAAACTGAACTTACCATTTTAGAAGGTGAAGGTACTAAGGCTTACGTTCCCGTTCTCGCTCTTCAAAGACAAAAGGAAGAAGAAGAAAGAAAGGCTAACGAACCTCAAGCCGAAGTAAAGGAAGGATTCTTCAGCAGATTATTCAAGAAGAAGAATAAAGACGCTGCTCCTGTAGAACCTGAAGTTCCTGCAGAAGAAAATAGCGACGACGTTACCGAAGAATAATTTATATATAATAATGAAAGGGGTGCGAATTTCGCGCCCCTTTAAAAATTCTTTTTTTGGATAAATTTGCAAGATTTTAAGGGTAATAAATTTTAAACGATTTGTGGAGAAATTATGATACATTCTTTATCTGGTGGAAGTATAAAAGATTTGGGTAATTTTACTTTTGTAAAAGTAGAATCTCATGATAGCCCGTCGCAATTTATTTGGCTTAAATGCACGGGCTTTACTGTTGAAGTGGGTAGTACAGTCGTTTACGAAGATAAAAACGGGTGGTTAAAGCGTGGTAAGGTCGTTAGGGTTGATAAAGGCGTTAGCGGGCAAACTCCGCCCGCGCCGTTAAAGGGTATGGCGAACGTTTTGAAAGTGGAATAATCAAATTTGTTCAAAATTAAAATCAATTTTGAACAAAAGCGACTAAATTCGACAAATAAGTTGATTATTTATCAAAAAACACCCTAATTATATTTGACAAAATATGTTTAATTTTGTAAAATATTATCATAAAATAAAATTTGTTTAATAAGGGGTGTTTATGGAAGCGTCAATAAGCGTAAAGCAGTCAAAAAATCAAGAAGTTAAAAAGTCAGTTGGTAAATTTTTAGTAAGAATAGGTCTATTCGCAAATTTAAAGGGTTTTAATTATATTTTAAGCGCGGTCGACGAAGTGTTGGCAAACCCAAATTGTCTTAATTCTATAATGAAAGAATTGTATCCTAAAATTGCTCAAAAGTTTAACGTTACGACGAGTGGCGTTGAAAGGAATATAAGAAACGCTATCGAAGTTGCTTACAACAAGGGCAAACTATTTGCGGTTGCCAACACTTTTTACGGCGCAAATTTTGCTAAATACGAAAAGCCTACCAACGGTGAATTCCTCGCGTTTATTTTTAGTACCTTTGGCTCTGACGACTTAGAAGAAAAATTTGCATAAGACAAACGAGTCGTAACCTTGTTAAAAAATTTGGCGAATTACGCCTTGCAAAAAAAGGTAAATTTCGCCGTCGTTTTATATCGAAAATTACCGTCTAAAAAGGGGGAAATCTACCGTCGATTTATATCAAAAATTGCCGTCGAATTTTGGCTGATTGCGTAGAAGAGAAAAAGGTCGATAAACCCCGTTTTATGGGTTAATATTGTCAAAAAACCGCCTATAAGTCGGTTAATTGTTAAATGTAGTGAAAAATAGCGAAAAAAAATAAAGCCCCCAAACGGGGGCTTTTTTTTACGCTATTTTACGTCTTACGACTGATATTTGGAGTACAAGTTAAAGTTCGACGCTTATTTTCTTACTGCCGTCGCAAACGATTTTTGCATTGTAAAAGGCGGTGAGTCCATTGACTGCGTATTCGTAATCTTTTATTGCCATAGTTTCAACCGCCGAGTGCATTGCAAGTTGGGCAAGACCTACGTCAACGCTACGGATAGACGCTTGGCGAGAACTAATAGCGCCCAAAGTTCCACCGCAAGGAAGGTCGGATCTCATAAAGAAATCTTGGTGTTTTACTAAAGCGCCGTCAAAAATCTTTTTAATTACAGCCGACGAAAAAGCGTCCGTCGTGTAGTTTTGATTTGCGTGGTGCTTAATAACTATGCCTTCGCCGAGTTTCACGTGGTTGGTCGGGTCTGAGAGTTCGGGGTGGTTGGGGTGAGTGGCGTGCGCGTTGTCAAAAGATACCATAAACGAGTTTGCAAGGGCGCAGTCAAGTTCGTCCTTTTTACCGAGAGCGGTCGCAATTCTCGTAAGAGTGTCAATTAAAAATTTAGAGCCTGCGCCTTGCTTTGTCGAACTGCCAACTTCTTCATTGTCGGCAACGAAAGCCACGGCAATCGCCTTGGGCGAGCAGTTTACAAGCCCTTCTAAGGAAGAAATCGCGCTTGATAAGTTGTCTATTCTAGGCGAACATAAAAGTTCGTCGTTAAAACCGCAGGTAAACGGGGGTTGAGAGCACACCACGAAAAGGTCGCAATCTTCAACTTTTTTGCCGTTTGCAAATTCTTCGAGTTCCCTATCTAAACCGCCGCACGTAAAAATTTCGGCAATAGGGCTAAGGTCGACTTGCGGGTTGAGTTTAAGTCCGTCGTTAGCGGAGCGGTTAAAGTGTATTGCAACCGACGGAATAACGAAGGTTTTTTGAGAAGTGAAAACTTTACTTTCAAGTGAATTTCCGTCCGATAAAATAACCCTGCCGGCAACGGTTACGGGTCTGTCGAGCCAAGAGTATAAAAGCCCGCCACCGTATCTTTCAACGTTGAATTTTACGTAGTTTTCCACCTTAATTTCGGGGTTATACTTAAGTTTAAAGCAGGGTGAGTCGGAGTGCGAAGCGACTACGTTAAAGGCAAAATCTTTGCCTACGCTAAACGCTATAAGGGCGGAGCCGTCTTTAGAAACGTAATATTTTCCGCCTACTTTAATTTGATATTTATCGTTTTCTTTAAGTTCGGTAAAGCCGTTTTTTTCTAAAAACTTAACGGCGTTGTCGTGTGCGTGGTAAGCGGTAAGGCTCTTTCCTAAATAGTTGACGAGTAAGTTTGTCATAACTTTCCTTCCTAAAAATTGATGGTTACATTATATAATATTTAACCAATTGTGTAAAGTTATTTTTCGCACCTTTTAAAATTCTTGGTTAAATTTAACGCTTGCACAATTCTACATAAGAGCATATTTACATATAAAACCGCGCTATAAGTCGATTATCACCGTGTTTTAACAAAAAACGCCTAAATTTTGAGAGAGATATAAAAAGATAAAATAATTTGCGTTTTATATAAATATATTTATATAAGCGTTATTAAGTGATTGACTTTTTTTTAAATTAAGTCTAAAATAAATACATAATTTAAATTCGGAGAAATACTTATGTCAGAATTTATGAATAACTTAAGAAGAACCACCACTTGCGGTGTTCTCGGTATGGCTAACGTCGGCGAAGAAGTCGTCGTTATGGGTTGGACTCAAAGAAGAAGAAATCTCGGCAGTTTAATTTTCGTAGACCTTCGCGATAGAAGCGGTATAGTTCAAATCGTGTTTGACGATACTACTGCTAAGGACGTGTTTGAAAAAGCCGAACTCATCCGTTCGGAATACGTGCTCGCGGTTAGGGGCAAGGTAAGAGAGCGTAGTAGCAAAACGGATAAAATTGCAACGGGCGCAATCGAAATTCTCGCTGAAGAACTTAAAATTTTATCCGAAGCGGACACCACTCCATTTGAAATTTTAGACGATACCAACGTAAACGAATCGTTAAGACTTAAATATAGATATCTCGACCTTAGAAGACCTTCTCTTCAAAGGAATTTTATCATCCGCAACGAAATTTGCAAAGCGGCGAGAAAATTCTTTGACGACAACGGCTTTATCGAAGTTGAAACGCCCATGCTCGGCCGTTCCACGCCCGAAGGCGCTAGAGACTATCTCGTTCCGTCAAGAGTACACGAAGGTTGTTTTTACGCCCTTCCGCAATCACCCCAACTCTATAAACAACTCTTAATGATTTCGGGTTTTGATAGATACTATCAAATCGCTAGATGTTTCCGTGACGAAGACTTGAGAGCAAACCGTCAACCCGAGTTTACTCAAATCGACGTTGAAATGAGTTTCGTTGAAGAAGTTGAAGACGTAATGCATCCCATTGAAGGTCTTATTAAAAACGTTTTCAAAAACACTCTTAACATGGATCTTGGCGAAAGTCATTTTAGGACTATGACCTATAAAGAAGCCATGGAAAACTACGGCTCGGATAAGCCCGACACCCGTTTCGATATTAAAATCGTAAACTGTTCGGATTTATTCACTAATTCGACCTTTAAAGTGTTTACCGACGCTCTTGCAATTCAAATAGGACCTATCCGCGGTAGCGTAAGAGCAATCAACGCTAAGGGGCTTTCGGCAGGTTTTTCTAGAAAGGATTTAGACGCAACCGTTGAGTACGCTAAAACTCTCGGCGCAAAAGGTCTTTGCTGGATGAACTGGCAAAAGGGCGGTGAAATTAAATCGTCTTTCGCTAAATTCTTAACCGAAACGGATATTGAAAATATTAAGGAAAGAATGAACTTTGAAGAAGGCGACGTCCTTTTCCTTGCTTCGGATAAAGATTACGTCGTTTTCAACACTCTCGGCGGTATTAGACTTTACCTTGCTGAAAAGTTCAACTTAATCGATAAAGACCGTTACGATATCTTGTGGGTAACCGAATTCCCAATGTTCGAGTGGTCGGAAGAAGAAAACCGCTTCATGGCGGTACACCACCCCTTTACTTCGCCTATGACGGAAGACCTTGACTTAGTTGACGTTGCTCCCGAAAAGGTAAGAACCAAAGCCTACGACTTAGTTATAAACGGTCAAGAAGCAGGCGGCGGATCTATCCGTATTCACTCTAGAGAAATTCAAAAGAAGATGTTCAACGTGCTCGGCTTTACCGACGAAGATATCGAAAAGAAATTCGGCTTCTTCGTAGGCGCGTTCAACTACGGCACGCCCCCGCACGGCGGTCTTGCTTTTGGTCTTGACAGACTCGTTATGCTCATTTGTAAGGATGATTCTATCCGTGACGTCATTGCCTTCCCCAAGGTTCAAAACGCGTCGTGTCTTATGAGTGAAGCGCCTTCTCCCGTAGAAGACAAACAACTTGACGAACTTGCTATTTCAGTTAAAAAATAGGTCTATAAGTTGATTAAAAGGTGATTTTTATGAATATTGACGATTTTAAAAAAGTAAAAATAGAAGCCATGAAGGCTAAGGATAAAGACGCCGTTACCGCTTTAAACGCAGTTATCAATAAGTTGATGCTCGCAGGTATTGAAAAGAAAGCGGTAGGCGAAACTTTGTCTGACGAAGACGTGACGAAAATTCTTCAAAAGACTGTAAACGAATTGATTGAAGAGCGCGAAGCCTTCGTAAAAGCGGGCAGAGAAGATACGGTTGCAAGTTTAAATAGACAAATTGAAACCGTAAAAGGATATCTTCCAAAACTTCTTTCCGAAGACGAAATAAGGGCTATAATCGCCACTCTCGACGACAAGAGCGTGCCGTCCGTAATGAAGCATTTTAAGGCTAATTACGCAGGCAAGGTAGATATGAAACTCGTAAACGAAACCTTGAGAAAAGGTTAATTTTTTCAAGCGTTACCAATCGGTGAAAAAGTGAAAATTTGGATTTATAGAATATTTTTAATACTTTGTTTAGTGGTTGTCGTAGGTTTCATATTATATAATTCCACGCGCACGGGCGAGCAGTCGGCGGAAATTTCGCAAGGGGTTACCGAAGACGTAGCCCAAGTCGTTATACCTAATTTTGACAAACTCGAACCGCCCGTTCAAGAACAAAAAATAGACTTATTGCACGGAATAATAAGGAATTTAGCCCACTCGATTGAATTTATGGCTTTTGCATTTTTCCTTACCCTTTTGCTTGCGACCTTCCCCTTTCAGTACGGCAGATACGCAATTCCCTTCGTCCTAGCCTTACTCGGCTCGTTTATATTCGCTTTGGCGGACGAAACGTTGCAAGGCGCGTTTGCGGGTAGGGGAACTAGTATGGGCGACGTAGGTATGGATATGCTCGGCGCAATATGCGGTATACTCGGCGCAATATTTATAGATTTTATTTTCTGCCGAATTTTCGGCAAGGCAAAAAGAAAAGGCTCAGCCACAAATCGTGACTGATATTTAAAGGGTTATATTTTGCAACACTAGTTTTTTACGGGTTGCTCGTATATAGCCTTCAAATATTGTCAGTCAACGGCGCGACCTATCAAAAATAAAGACCACGGAGAATAATATGGCAAAAACGAAAACGAAAAAGAAAAACGGTGGTAAAAAGACCAATTTCTTTTCTGAAAACAAAAAACTAATACTTATAGTAATGAGCGTTGTAATATCCCTTTCAATACTTGCGTCCGTATTTTTTGGTTTTAAACTCTACGCTTTTGGTAAAGAAGTAAAAATCACTTATAAGACCCGTGGCGGATCTATGGCGAGCGAAACCCAAATAGTAAGGGTTTGCAACGGCTATTCCCTTTATACGCCCTTCCACTCTCTTGACAAGGTCTTTTCGCATTGGAGTCTTGACGTAAAGGGAAAAGAGAAGGTTGACATGAACGGGCTTTGGCTTCTTTCTACCGAAGACATCGTCCTTTATGCAAATTGGGGGGAGGATGGCTGGACGCCAAACTATTAGACACCTAAAATTTAAAAGCAAACGCCAATATCGAGTAGGTATTGGCGTTTTTACGTAAAAGAGCAAGTTTTTTGCTTATGTCATTATATAATATATATATAATAGAAAAAATTTTAAAATAATTAAAAAAAAATTTGTTTTAACCCGTTAAAAACAGTTGACAAATAATATTGAATCGTATATTATATGTAGGCTGTGTTTAATATGGGTTGAGATGAGAAGTTACTTAAACCCCGCTTATTTTCAGGCTCCGGAACCTGATTTAAAGTAAGGAAGATAATTCTCATTGACAAATGTGGGGGTATAACCCCTGCGACTAACCATGCCCAAAGAGTAAGAAGTCATTCGCAAAAACACAGCGGCGAGTGATTTTTTTATTGTTTAGGTATGACACACACGGCAATGTTGACACATGTTAGTATAAAACGGAGGTAAAAAAATGGCAGGTCAAAAAATCAGAATCAAGTTAGCGGCTTACGACCACAAAATGGTTGATCAAGCAACTGAAAGAATCGTTGAAACGATGAAGAAAGCTGGCGCTAAAATCAGCGGTCCTATTCCCCTTCCTACTGAAAAGGAAATCGTTACGATTCTTCGTTCACCCCACAAGTACAAGGATAGCAGAGAGCAGTTCGAGATAAGAACTCATAAGAGACTTATCGACATTTATTCGACGAACGCTAAAATTCTTGACAGCATCCATCTTCCTGCGGGCGTTGACGTAAAAATCAAACTTTAATCAGTAAAAAATTTTTTAAATATATACGGAGGTGAACTTTATCTATGAATAAAGCAATCATTGGAAAGAAGTTGGGCATGACTCAGATCTTTTCCCCAGACGGAAAAGTAATCCCGGTCACTGTCGTTGAAGCAGGTCCTTGTCCGGTAGTTCAAATTAAGACTAAGGAAAAAGACGGCTACGAAGCAATCAAAGTAGGTTTTGAAAAAGTAAGTGAAAAAGAACTTAACAAACCCGAAGCAAGTTTATTTGTAAAACATTTAAAAATCGACCCCTGCAAAATCCTTAAGGAATTCAGGGTTGACGATATCGGCGCTTACAAGGTAAAAGACGTGATCACCGTTGAAACTTTCGCAGCAGGCGATAAGGTTGACGTAGTTGGTTACAGCAAAGGTCACGGTTTTTCAGGCGTTGTAAAAAGATGGAATCAACACATGCTCATGGCGAGCCACGGTGTAGGTCCTATTCACAGAGAAGTAGGTTCTATGGGTTCAATCAGTTCGCCGTCAAGAGTTTTCAAGAACAAGCACATGCCCGGTCAATACGGTAACGAAAGAGTGACTGTTCAAAACCTTGAAATCGTTAAGGTTGACGTTGCAAGAAACGTGCTTCTCATTAAGGGAGCAATTCCCGGTCCTAAGGGCGGAATTGTAACGGTAACTAACACTGTTAAATAAGGAGCGAAAGAGATATGGCAGACGTAAAAGTATATAATATGAAAGGACAAGAAGTTGGCTCGATGACCATCAGCGACTTTTTGTTTGAAATAGAATACAATGAACCGCTTATCCATCAAGCAGTAGTTACCAGACTTGCAAATATGCGTCAGGGAACTAAAGGCTCTCTTACTAGATCTGAAGTAAGAGGCGGTGGAAAGAAGCCTTGGAGACAAAAGGGTACTGGTAACGCAAGACAAGGTTCGACCAGAGCGCCCCAATGGATCAAGGGTGGCGTAGTATTCGCGCCCAAGGCAAGAGACTTCAGCAAGAAGATGAACAAAAACGATAAAAGACTCGCTCTCTTTAGCGCGCTTTCTAAGAAAGTTGCAGACAACCTTTTCTACGTTATCGACGATATTTCAGTAGCAGAAGGCAAGACTAAAGAAATGGTTGAATTCGTAAAAGCATTCAACTTTGACAAGAGCGTTCTCGTAGTATTAAACGAGCATGAAAGCCTTGTTAAAAGAGCGGCTCGTAACCTTGAAAAGGTAGACACAATTACCGCAGAACTTCTCAGCACTTACGAAGTAGTTAAAAACAACGTAATCGTAATCGCTAAGAGCGCTGTTGAATATTTCGAGGCAACCTACGCACCTAAAACCGAAGAGGAGGTAGCTGAATAATTATGGAAAGAGAAGTTATTTTAAGACCCCTTCTTACCGAGAAGAGTTACGCAACTATCCAAGATAAGAAATACACTTTCGTAGTTGCTAAAGATGCTAACAAGACCGAAATCAAACTCGAAGTTGAAAGAAGATTCAACGTTCAAGTAGAAAAGGTTAACACTTCAATCTGCCACGGCAAACTTAAGAGAATGGGCAGATCTCAGGGCTACACTTCTGACTACAAAAAAGCAGTAGTAACCCTTAAGAAAGACAGCAAGGGCATTGCGTTCTTTGAGTCGCTTCAATAATCGGAGGAAATAGAAAATGGGTATTAAGAGATATAAACCGACTTCCCCGGCGCGCCGTTTTATGACGGTAAGCACCTTTGAAGAAATTACCTGTACCAAGCCCGAAAGGTCTCTTATCGAAGACCAAAGGCATACCGCAGGTAGAAATGCTCAGGGAAGAATAACCGTTCGTCATCACGGCGGTGGAAACAAGAGAAAGTACCGTATTATCGACTTCAAGAGAAATAAAGACGGTATTAAGGCAATAGTAAAAACTATCGAATACGATCCCAACAGAACGGCAAACATCGCGCTTTTGTGCTATGCAGACGGCGAAAAGAGATACATTCTCGCTCCCGTTGGTCTTAACGTTGGCGACGAAGTCTTATCAGGTCCTGACGCGGACATCAAAGTAGGTAACGCGCTTGCTTTGGAAAATATTCCCGTTGGTACTATGGTACACAATATCGAACTCCAACCCGGTAAAGGCGGTCAAATCGCAAGATCTGCCGGTATGTCGGCTCAACTTATGGCAAGAGAAGGCGCGCTCGCAACTTTGAAAATGCCTAGCGGTGAAATGAGATACGTTCCCGTAAAGTGTAAAGCAACTATCGGACAAGTTGGTAACATCGACCACGAAATTATCAGAATCGGTAAGGCTGGTAAGAAGAGACACATGGGCATTAGACCTACCGTTAGAGGTTCTGTTATGAACCCCTGCGATCACCCCCACGGTGGTGGTGAAGGCCGTTCGCCTATCGGTCACGCTGGCCCGCTTACTCCTTGGGGTAAGCCTGCTCTTGGTTATAAGACCAGAAAGAAGAAGAGCAAAACTGATAAGTTCATTATCAAAAGAGTAAATTAAGGAGAGGTAGAATATGAGCAGAAGCGTTAAAAAAGGACCTTACGTACATGCAAAATTGCTTGCAAGAGTAGAAGCGTTAAACGCTGAAAACAAAAAAGCAGTTTTAAAAACCTGGTCAAGAAGTTCGACGATATTCCCTCAAATGGTTGGTCACACTATTGCCGTTCACGACGGTAGAAAGCACGTGCCCGTATACGTTACCGAAGATATGGTAGGTTGCAAACTCGGTGAGTTCGCTCCCACTAGAACCTTCAAGGGACACGCTGGTTCTAAGACCACCGGTAAATAATGGAGGTAGAATACAATGGCTACGAACATGAAAATTAAAACCGAAAGAATTAAACAAAATAAGGATAATAGACCCCATGCAATCGCTAGATACATCAGAATCTCTCCTTATAAGGTAAGACTCGTTCTCGACCTTATCAGAGGTAAAGACGTAAACGAAGCAGTTGCAATTTTGGAAAACATATCCAACGCCAGCGCAGAGCCTATCAGAAAAGTTGTTTTATCGGCTGCAGCAAACGCTGAAAACAACTTAAATATGAACGTCAGCGACCTTTACGTTGCTGAATGCTTTGCAGATCAAGGCCCCACGCTCAAGAGAATGCAACCTATGGGACACGGTAGAGGCTTCAGAATTTTGAAGAGAACCAGCCACATCACGGTTATTCTTGACGCTAGGAAGTAAGGGAGGACGATATGGGACAGAAAGTTAATCCACACGGTTTAAGAGTAGGTATCATTAAAGGTTGGGATACCCAATGGTATGCTGACAAGAAAGATTTCGGCGCATTCATCAAAGAAGACTATGAAATCAGAAAATACATTAAGAACACTTATTTTGCAGCGGCTATCTCTAAGATTTTAATCGAAAGAGCAGCAAACAGAATCGCTATCTCGATTCACACCGCTCGTCCTGCAGTTCTTATCGGTAACAAAACCGGCGCAGAAATCGAAGTATTAAAGAAAAGACTTGCTAAAATCACCAACGGTAAGCAAGTTGCAATCAACATTATCGAAATCAGAAAGCCCGACTGCGATTCTCAGCTCGTTGCTGAATCTATCGCTGCTCAACTTGAAAAGAGAGCTTCTTTCAGAAGAAGTATGAAACAAGCAATTTCAAGATCTATGAGAATGGGCGCAAAAGGTATCAAAGTTATGGTAAGCGGTCGTCTTGACGGCGCTGAAATAGCAAGATGCGAACAATATCACGACGGCTCTATTCCCCTTCAAACCCTTCGTGCAGATATCGACTACGGCTTCGCTGAAGCACACACCACTTTCGGTTGTATCGGTATCAAGGTTTGGATTTATAAAGGTGAAGTATTAGGCGCCGCAAAGAGAACTAAAGGAGGCGAGGCTTAATATGTTAATGCCAAAGAGAGTTAAGAGAAGAAAACAGCATCGTGGCAGAATGACCGGTAAGGTTACCAAAGGTAACACTATCGCATACGGCGACTACGCTCTCGTTGCTGAAAGTTCGGCTTGGGTAACTTCAAATCAAATCGAAGCAGCCAGAATCGCTATGACGAGATTCGTTAAGCGTGGCGGTCAAGTTTGGATTGATATATTCCCCCACAAACCCATCACTTCTAAGCCTGCTGAAACCAGAATGGGTTCAGGTAAAGGTTCAGTAGAATACTGGGTAGCGGTTGTTAAGCCCGGCAGAGTTATGTTTGAAATGGCAGGAGTTAGCGAAGAAGACGCAAGAGAAGCAATGAGACTTGCAAGTCACAAACTCCCCGTTAAAACTAAGTTCATAAAGAAAGAAAAAACAGAAGGAGTTGAAGGTTAATCATGAAAGCACAAGAAATTCACGGCATGACCAATGACGAATTGGTAACCAAGTTGGCTGATTTAAAAGAAGAACTTTTTAACCTTCATTTCCGCCACGCTACCGGACAACTTGAAAATCCTATCGTAATCAGAAATACGAAAAGGGATATTGCAAGAATTAAGACCGAATTACGTGCCAGAGAAATCAAGGCTAACGTTTAAGCGGAGGAGAGAAGATGGAAAGAAATTTAAGAAAAGAAAGAGTCGGTATCGTTACTTCCGACAAAATGGATAAAACCGTCGTAGTTACCGTTGAAATGAAGGCAATGCATCCTTTATACAAAAAGACGGTTACTACTTCTAAAAAATACAAAGCGCACGACGAAGGTAACGAGTGCGGTATCGGCGATAAGGTTAGAATAGTCGAAACCAGAAAATTCTCTAAGGACAAAAACTGGAGAGTTGCCGAAATAATTGAAAAGGCTAAATAATTAAAGGAGGGCTAAGACAATATGATACAACCACAAACCAGATTAAAAGCGGCTGACAACTCAGGCGCAAAAGAAATCATGTGCATCAGAGTTTTAGGCGGTTCGTTCAGAAGAAGCGGAAACATTGGTGACGTTATCGTAGCAAGCGTCAAGACGGCCACTCCCGGCGGCGCAGTTAAAAAAGGCGACGTTGTAAAAGCAGTTATCGTAAGAAGTTCTAAAGGTCTTAGAAGACCCGACGGTACTCACATTAAGTTCGACGATAACGCAGCTGTAATCATCGACAACCAAAAACAACCCAAGGGTACTCGTATCTTTGGACCTGTTGCAAGAGAACTTCGTGAAAAAGATTATATGAAAATCGTTTCACTTGCGCCGGAAGTACTTTAAGGAGATTCGAGAAAATGAAAGTTAAAAAGAATGATACCGTATTAGTATTAACCGGTAAGGACGCAGGCAAAACCGGCAAGGTTTTAGTTTCGCTTCCTTCTGAAAACAGAGTTAAAGTTGACGGCGTAAACGTACAAGTTAAGAGCAGAAAGGCAAGAAAAGCTAACGAAACCAGCGCATTCGTTCAACAAGTTGGACCTATCGACGCTTCAAACGTATTAGTAGTTTGCCCCGACTGCGGTAAGGCAACCAGAGTTGCGTACAGCGTTGTTGACGGTAAGAAAATAAGAGTATGCAAAAAGTGCGGAGCGTCGCTTGACAAAGCGCCTGAAGCAAAGAAAGCAGCAAAGAAAGCAGCAGCAAAAAAACCCAGAAAGACTGCGAAAAAAACTGATAAAGCCGAATAAGGAGAATAATAATGGCAGACAAAAAGACTCAGGTTGCTAAAGAAACTGCAACCGATTCCAAGTATGTTAGCAGAAAGAGAAGATTGTACCACGAAGAAGTTGTTCCTTATCTTATGCAACACTTCGGATACAAGAACGTTAACGAATGCCCCAGACTCGTTAAGATAACCATCAACAACGGTCTTGGCGACATTAAAGACAACGCAAAGAGCGTACAAATTGCACAGCAAGAACTCGCTATGATAGCAGGTCAAAAGCCCGTACTTACTAAGGCTAAAAAGTCTGTTGCAAACTTCAAAGTAAGACAAGGCATGAACGTCGGTGTTAAAGTTACTTTAAGACAAGATAGAATGTATGATTTCTTTGATAAACTCGTATCTATCGCTCTTCCCAGAATCCGTGACTTTAAGGGCGTACCTTCAAAGTCTTTCGACGGTAGAGGAAACTACGCAATGGGCGTAAAAGAGCAACTTATTTTCCCTGAAATTCAGTATGACCAGGTAGAAAAAGTAAGAGGTTTCGACATTTGCATCGTTACGACCGCAAAGACGGACGAAGAAGCAAGAGAACTTCTCAAGGCAATGGGAATGCCTTTCAAAGCTAATTAAGGAGAACACGAATCATGGCAAAAATCGCAATGATAAATAAACAGAAGAAAACACCTAAATTCTCGACTAGAGGATATACGAGATGTTCTATCTGCGGAAGACCGCACTCCGTTCTTAGAAAATACGGTATCTGCCGTATTTGCTTCAGGGAATTAGCTTACAAGGGCCAAATCCCCGGCGTTAAGAAGGCAAGTTGGTAAGAGGAGGTTAAAAGAAATGACAGATCCTATCGCAGATATGCTCACTAGAATAAGAAACGCGCTTATCGTGAAACACGCATCGGTAGAAGTACCTGCGTCTAACATGAAAAAAGCAATTGCAAAAATACTTCTTGATGAAGGTTATATCTCTGCATACGACGTTGTTGAAGACGGCGTACAAGGTAAAATCGTAATCACTTTGAAGTACGGCCCCAAGGGTGAAAAGGTTATTAACGGACTTAAGAGAGTTTCTAAACCCGGTCTTCGTATTTACGCAGGCTGTGAAGAACTTCCTAAGGTTTTAGGCGGTCTTGGTATCGCAATCATCTCTACTCCCAAGGGTGTTATGACTGATAAAGAAGCAAGAAAGTCAAACCACGGCGGTGAAGTTCTTGCTTACGTATGGTAAGGAGGTCGAAAGATGTCAAGAATAGGTAGAGAACCGGTTAAATTACCGGCAGGAGTTACTATTAAGGCAAACAACGGCGTACTCACCGTTACCGGACCTAAAGGCACGCTCGTTCAAGATTACGACGCAACCTGCATTTCCTTCGCTCAAGAAGGCGACGTAGTTACCGTTGTAAGAGCAAACGACGAAGCTGACGTAAGAGCAAAACACGGCTTATACAGAGCGCTTTTAAACAACATGGTAGTAGGCGTAACCGCAGGTTATGCAAAGACCTTAGTTGTAAACGGCGTAGGTTGGAAGGTTGCTAAACAAGGCAACAAAGTCGTATTAAACGTAGGTTTCTCGCATCCCGTTGAAATTTTTGAAACTGCAGACGTTAAACTTGAATGTCCTGCAATTAACGAAATCGTTGTAAGCGGTATCGATAAAGCAAAAGTTGGACAGTATGCAGCAACCGTAAGAAGCATTAGAAAGCCTGAACCTTATCACGGTTACGGTATCGCTTATAAGGGCGAAGTAATCGAACGTAAGGAAGGTAAGACTGCCGGCAAATAAGGAGTAAACTGACATGATAGCAAAAATTGATAAAAATGCAGACAGAAAGAAAAGACACGAGAGAGTAAGAGTTAAAATCTCCGGCACTCCCGCTTGTCCTAGACTTTGTGTTTATAGAAGTTTAAATAACATTTACGCTCAAATTATTGACGACGTAAACGGTAAGACTCTCGTTGCTTGCTCAACTAAAGAAAAGGCAGTTGCAGAACAACTTGGCGACAAGACCAAAGTTGAACAAGCTAAAATCGTTGGTATAGAACTTGCTAAAAAGGCTTTGGCAAAAGGCATTGAAGAAGTAGTATTCGACAGAGGCGGATACATCTATATCGGCAGAGTAGCAAGCTTAGCAGACGGCGCCCGCGAAGGCGGATTGAAATTCTAAAAAGGAGGAACGAATAAATGGCTAGAGAAAATAATAATAGACCTGTAAACGACGGTCTTTGCAAAAAACTTATTGCCGTTAACCGTATTACCAAGGTTGTAAAAGGCGGTCGTAAAATGCGTTTCTCCGCAATCGTCGTAATCGGTGACGAAAACGGCAGAGTCGGATGCGGAAGCGGTAAGGCAAACGAAGTTCCCGAAGCAATCGAAAAGGCAACTGCTCAAGCAAAGAGAGCAATGCGCAAGGTATCACTCGTAGGAACTACCATCCCCCACACCGTAGTAGGTAAGTTTGGTAGAGGTTCAGTTCTTATGATGCCTGCAGCAGAAGGTACCGGTGTTATCGCCGGCGGTCCTGTTCGTGCGGTTATGGAAGCAGCGGGAATCAAAAATATCAGAACCAAATCACACGGCACTTCTAACCCTGTAAACATGGTTAAAGCAGTTATTGCTGGTCTTAACGAACTCAAGACTGTTGAAGAAGTTGCAGCTCTTCGCGGAAAGACCGCTGAAGAAGTGTTAGGTTAATAGGAGGAACTTTAAATGGCACAAGTAAAAGTAACTCTTGTAAAAAGTACTATTGCATGTCTTCCCAAGCAAAAAGCAACGGTTGCAGCATTAGGTCTTAAAAAAATAAATCAATCTAAGGTTTTTACCGACTGTGACACTTTACAGGGACAACTTAAAGTTGTTTCTCACTTGGTAAAAGTCGAAAACGTATAAGGAAGGTAAAAATTATGAGACTTGATAATTTACATCCTGCAGAAGGCGCAAGAACTTCCAAGAAAAGACTTGGCCGTGGTATCGGTTCCGGACTCGGAAAGACCAGCGGTAAAGGTCATAAAGGTCAATGGGCAAGAAGCGGCGGTGGCGTAAGACCCGGCTTTGAAGGCGGTCAAATGCCCCTTACCCGTAGAGTTCCCAAGCGTGGCTTTAACAATCATTTTAGAAAGGTATACGCAATCGTAAACCTTGACGTACTTTCCGGTTTTGAAGCCGGCACCGTAGTAGACTTCGATCTTCTTTGCGACGCAGGTCTTATCAAAGAAGTTAAAAACGCAGTAGGACTTAAAGTGCTTGGCGAAGGTGAAATTAACGTAGCAATCACTGTAAAAGCTGCTAAATTCTCTGCTTCTGCTAAAGAAGCAATTGAAAAAGCAGGCGGTACTGCTGAAATAGAATAATTCACCTAAAACGGAGGTAGAAAATGTTTGAGACGTTAAAAAAAGCATTTAAAGAGAAAGAGATAAGAGTAAAGATTTGGTGGACGCTTTTATTCCTTCTCCTTTACAGAGTGGGTTGTCATATTCCCGTTCCCGGAGTTGGTACTAAACTTTTAACCGAAGAATTAGGAAGTTTATCTTATCTTAACATCATGAGTATGATGACTGGTGGCTCACTTGCAAACGGTACTTTCTTTGCAATGGGTATAGGACCATACATCAACGCATCGATTATTATGCAACTTTTAGCAGTAGCAATTCCGCCTCTTGAAAGATTATCGAAACAAGGCGAAGAAGGCAGAAAGAAAATCGCATCTTATACCAGATATCTTGCAGTTCTTCTTGCAGTCGTTCAATCAATCGGTATTTTAGTAAGTTACGGACAACTTGATACTGTTGGAAATTCAGACGTTCCCACGCTCTCGGCTATTTTAGCAGGTAGCGCGGCTAACGCTAACGGATTCACGAACTTCTTAAGTTACGTAATAATAATTCTTTTCTACACGGCTGGTACCTGTGTTACTATTTGGATTGGCGAAAGAATCACCGACTACGGCGTTTCTAACGGTATATCACTCCTTATCTTTGCAGGTATTATCGCATCGGCAGGCATCTTCTTCGGACAACAGTTCACGGCGATCTTTGCTGACGGAGGCTTTGACAGATTAGCGTTCTTATATCTCGTAATCTACGTATTGATAGTAGTCGTAGTATTCGCTGCAATCGTATTCGTAGACTTGGCTGAGAGAAAGATTCAAGTACAATATGCAAAGCAAGTTAAAGGTAGAAAAATGTACGGTGGTCAATCGACCGTAATTCCCATTAAAGTAAACGCAAACGGCGTTATGCCCCTTATCTTTGCGTTCTCCATCCTTACCTTCCCTGAACTCATTATGACGTTGTTCGGTTGGTCGGATGCGCTCGCTTGGTGGGGAACTTGGCTCGGTTCGACTTCTAGATATCCCTTCTATGCAATACTTTTAAGTTTGCTTATAGTATTCTTTGCATTCTTCTATTCGCAAATTCAATTTAACCCTGAAGATATTTCCAAGACTATTCAACAAAACGGCGGTTTCATCCCCGGTATCAGAGCAGGTAAGCCCACCGCAGAACATCTTAAAAAGATTTCTAACAGACTTACCCTTTTCGGAGCAATTTTCCTTGCTCTCTTGGCACTTATTCCCACGGTTATCTTGAACTTTATCCCCACCGTTACAGGTGGTGGCGCGTTCAATGCAACGGGTATGCTTATCTGCGTATCGGTAGCGCTCGAATTTAACACCGCACTTGAATCGCAGATTATTCAAAAGAATTATAAAGGATTCTTAAAATAAAATGAACTTAATATTACTCGGAGCGCCCGGAGCGGGCAAAGGTACTCAGGCGGTAAGACTTGCCCAAAAGTACTCAATCCCACATATTTCAACGGGAAGTATTTTTAGAAGTAAAATCAAAAGTCAAACCCCTATCGGAATAGTTGCCAAGTCGTATATCGACAAAGGGCAACTCGTTCCGGACGAGGTTGCCATACAGATAGTCGAAGAGAGGCTCGAAAAAGAAGACTGTAAAAACGGTTTTTTATTAGACGGCTTTCCGAGAACGGTTAGACAAGCCGAAGCGTTAGACGAATTTTCGCACGTGGACGCTGTCGTAAACATTGCAGTACCCCTTAACAAACTCTTAAAGAGAATTACGGGAAGAAGGACTTGCTCAAAGTGTGGGGAATCTTACCATATAGATTATCTCAACGGTAAGACGACTTGCGCAAAATGCGGAGCAGACCTTATCCAAAGGGAAGACGACAATGAGCAAACCGTTACGTCAAGACTTGACGTATATCAAAAACAAACCGCACCCCTAATCGATTATTACACCAAAAAAGGCGTAATAATAAATATCGACGGGGATGGCGATATCGAAAAAGTATTTAGTTCCATTTGCGAAAAGTTAGGCTAAAATGATACGCATAAAGACAGATAAAGAAATAGAGCTTATGAGAGTTCCATGTAAGATAACGGGTGACGTTTTAAAACTCTTAGAAGAGAAAATTCGCCCCGGTATGACTACGAAAGAGCTCGACAAAATAGCGTATGACTATATTACGTCTTGCGGAGCAAAACCGTCCTTTTTAGGACTGTACGGTTTCCCTGCTACGACTTGTATTTCGATTGACGAAGAAGTCGTGCACGGAGTTCCGTCGGATAGAGTAATAGAAGAAAACACGATTGTAAGCGTAGACGTAGGAGCGTTTTTCAACGGTTTCCACGGCGACGCTGCAAGAAGTTTTTACGTTGGTTATATAAGCCCTGAAAAGAAAAAACTTATCGACGTTACGAAAGAGTGTTTCTTTGAAGGCATTAAAGGAATATGCGTAGGAAGCGCGCTTGGCGATATAGGAGCGCAAGTTCAAGCCCACGCCGAAAAAAACGGTTTCTCGGTAGTACGAGATATGGTTGGACACGGTATTGGCAGGGAAATGCACGAAGACCCAAGCGTACCTAACTACGGCAGACGCGGAACGGGAGTTCGCCTTAAGCGAAATATGACTTTGGCGGTCGAGCCTATGATAAACATGGGTGGCTACCAAGTCAACGTAAAAGGTTTGAACTGCGTAACGAGAGACGGTAAGCCGTCCGCTCATTATGAAAATACGATTTTGATAGGAGATAACGGCGTTGAAATTTTAACGCTTTAATCCGAAAGCAAATCACTCGCGCGCACAATTCTGATGGTAAAAGTGTAAACTTTTATGTAAAAGGAAGACGCTAGAAGCGCGCGAAAAAGCAAATTTAAGTGGAAAACCACACAGAATGAATTGGAGGAATAAACTGTGTCAAAAGACGGTGTTATAGAGGCAGAAGGCGTTATCATAGAAGCGTTAAAAGGCGCTCAGTTTAAAGTAAAGCTTTCTAACGGTTTCGTTATAACCGCCTACATTTCTGGAAAACTCAAACAGAATTATATAAAAATAATTCCCGGGGATTCCGTTAAGATTGAAATGAGCCCTTATGATTTGACTAAAGGTCGAATCGTCTGGCGTAGCAAAAACTGACAATTTTGTTAATTTACTTAAAATCGGAGGATTAAAAAATGAAAGTAAGACCATCAGTGAAACCTATGTGCGACAAATGCAGAGTCATTAAGAGAGAAGGTAAGGTTATGGTTATTTGCTCTAAGAACAAGAGCCATAAGCAAAAACAAGGTTAATTACTTTTAAACCTAACCCGAAAGAGATTTATTAGTTCTCGCTCGGGACTATCTCGGGAAACCGAAAAACAAAAAAATTAAACTTAAAAAAATTCGGAGGATATACAAAATGGCTCGTATTGCCGGTGTAGATTTACCAAGAGAAAAGCGTGTAGAAATCGGTATCACTTATATTTATGGTATCGGTAGACCTACCGCAACCAAAATTTTAAACGCAACCGGAGTTAATCCTGACACTAGAGTTAAGGACTTAACCGAAGATGATGTTGCAAAACTCAGAGATTATATTGAAAACAACCTTAAAGTAGAAGGTGAACTTAAGACAGAAGTTAGCCTTAACATCAAGAGACTTATGGAAATCGGCTGCTACAGAGGTTTAAGACACAGAAAAGGTCTTCCCGTAAGAGGACAAAGCACGAAGAGAAACGCAAGAACCAGAAAAGGTCCTCGTCGTACCGTTGCTAAGAAGAAGACCGCAGGTAAATAAGAGAAGGAGGATATAAACGATGGCTGTTAAAAAAGTTGTTAAAAAACGTAAAGAGTTTAAAAATGTTGACAAAGGTCAAGTTCATATTAAGTCTTCCTTCAACAATACTATCATTACCATTACCGATGCAAACGGTAATACTATTACTCAATGCAGTTCGGGCGCTCTCGGCTACAGAGGTTCGAGAAAGAGCACTCCGTTCGCTGCTCAACAAGCAAGCGAAACCGCTGCAAAGGTTGCAATGGAACACGGACTTCGTTCAGTTGAAGTTTTCGTAAAAGGCCCCGGTCAAGGAAGAGAATCTGCTATCAGAGCGCTTGGCAACGTTGGTTTGGAAGTTACTATGATTTCCGACGTTTCGCCTATTCCCCACAACGGATGCCGTCCCCCCAAGCGTCGTAGAGTATAATAGGAGGTAATAAGTAACATGGCTAAATATACAGATGCAAAGTGCCGCTTATGCAGACGTGAAGGCGGTAAGTTATTCCTTAAAGGCGACAAGTGCTATAAAAAGTCTTGTCCTTTTGAAAAGAGACCCGTTGCTCCCGGTCAGCACGGTGCAGACAAGAAGAAGGTTTCCGAATACGGAAGACAACTTCGTGAAAAACAAAAAACTAAGAGAATTTACGGCGTTTTAGAAGGTCAATTCAGAGCATATTATGAAAAGGCTGATAGAATGAAGGGTATTACCGGTGAAAACATGCTCGCTCTCTTAGAAAGAAGACTTGACAACGTTGTTTACAGAATGGGACTTGCAGTATCGAGAGCGCAAGCGCGTCAACTCGTTACTCACGCTCACTTCGCTGTAAACGGAAGACCCGTAGATATCGCGTCTTTCCAAGTAAAAGTAGGCGACGTTATCGCAGTTAAAGAAAGCAAAAAATCAACTCCTTATTTTGAAGCGTTAAAGGGTACTGCAAAGAGCGCAAAAATGCCTAAGTGGTTAGACTTTGACACCGAAAAACTCGAAGGTAAAGTAATTGCACTTCCGACAAGAGAGGATATTGATTCGCAAATAACCGAACAGATGATTGTCGAATTGTATTCTAAGTAATATATACCAAAATAAATAAACAGGAGGTATATTTTTCTATGATGGAAATTGAAACGCCAAGAATCGAGGTTGAAGAAAGTGAAGACAGAAGCTATGCGAAAATCGTAGTTGAACCCCTTGAAAAGGAGTTCGGCTTAACGCTCGGCAACGCGCTCAGAAGGACGCTTTTATCGTCTCTTCCCGGCGCTGCCGCACAAGGCATTAAGTTCGCTAGCGGAGTAAAGCACGAATTTTCTACCATCCCCGGTATTAAAGAAGACGTTACTGAAATTATTTTAAACATAAAGAGCGTTGCTTTCAAGACCACTACTACCGATTCCGATTTCAAAAAGGTCGTAAGACTTTGCAAAACCGGTCCCGCAGTAGTACTTGCAGGCGACATCGCTCCCGATATGGAAGTAGAAGTTCTTAACAAAGACGCTTATATCTGCACCATTGACAAGGGTGGCGTGCTCGATATGGACATTGTTATAGGAAGAGACAGAGGATACAAGGGCGCAGAACACAACAAGACGGATGAAATAGATTATATCGCTATCGATAGCAACTATTCACCCGTTAAAAAGGTAAGTTATAACGTTGAAAACACTCGTGTTGGTCAAAGCACCGATTACGATAAACTCACCTTAGAAGTATGGACTAACGGCGCGTTCTCGGGTAAGGAAATCATCTCGCTTGCCGCTAAAATTTTAGGCGAGCACGTTGCGCTTTTCAAACTCAGCGACGTTATGTCAGGACCTATCGTCGTTCCGCCCAAGCAAGATATCACGGGTAAAATAAGAGAAATGAGCATTGAGGATATGGATCTTTCAGTTCGTTCTTACAACTGCTTAAAGAGAGCAAATATCCACACTGTTGACGATTTAACCAAAAAGACCGAAGACGATATGCTTAAGGTAAGAAACTTAGGTAAAAAGTCGCTTGACGAGGTAATTTACAAATTGAGTACCTACGGTCTGTCATTAAGAGAAAAGGAGGACTAAAAAAATGCCGGGAAAATTAGGTATGACCACCACCCAAAGAATGGCGGTTTTAAGAAATCAAGCTTCTAATCTTTTATGGTATGGCAGGATTGAAACTACTTTAGGAAGAGCCAAAGAACTCAGACCGTACGTAGAAAAAATCATCACTCTTGCTATGAACACCTATGAAGACGTAGTAGAAACTACCGTTACTACTAAGGATAAAAAAGGTAAAGAAGTAACTCAAAAAGTTTACAAAGACGGAGCAAAGAAGCTTGCTGCAAGAAGAAAGATCATGAGCCTTACTTACGACCTTCAAGAACAACGTGGTAAGGAAACCATGACTGAGTTCAAGGCAAGAACTGAAGGCGTTCAACACCCGCTCGTTGAAAAAATCTTCAACGAAATCGCTCCCAAGTACGCTCAAAGAGCAGAAGAACTTGGTCAACGCGGCGGCTACACCAGAATTTATAAACTTGGTGAAAGACGCGGTGATGCAGCGCCCGTTGCTATTATTGAATTAGTATAATTTTAAAGCGGTTTATACTGCGCATAACTAGTTCAAAATAAAAAGAATACACCCCGCATTTTTGCGGGGTGTTTTTTTTAAAGGCTTATATACTTCGTTAGCCTGCGTTACTGTATCGCCTTCAAAACCTTGGTGACCGACAAGGTCAACCAAGTCTTTTCAGGCTCACGAGCCTTGGCTAACTCGCATCTAAGCCTTTAAACGGGTTTAAAGTCT
>JAFTTJ010000002.1 GCA_017466825.1 Clostridia bacterium | reverse complement strand
TTTTGCGACTGTCAAGCATTTTTTATTACTTTTTTAAAAGTTTTTTATATGCCTTCTCTCTTCGCTTTTTTATGCGCTTTCTCTAGGTCGCTCCCCAAGAGTGCTTGCTTATCTTAACATTTTAATTTCAGATTGTCAAACATTTTTCACCAAATTTTTCAATATTTTTAAAAAATTTTTTATTTATCAATATTTTTGTGGATAAATTGCGTTTTTTCGGCTTAAAATAAGGATTTTTGAGTATAAAAAAGCCAACGGCGATAAACCGTTGGCTATATATATATTATATAATGATTAGCAATTTTTACCCATTTCGTAAGCGGTTGCTAAAAACTCGGGTTTTTTCTCCGCGTCGCCGATATCGGTCAATCCAACGCCGTACAAAACACCCTTCTCTTCACAATTTTCAAAGCAATCGACCGTGCAACCGCGAATTGAGTCGATAACCTTTTCCATCATATCGGTACTCTCGTCCCATTGAGTTGCAATGATATAAATATCCGACTTAATTTTGGTGTAGACGGGCACGAGCCTATCGATAAACACTTTGAGTTGCCCGCTCATTGAGTAAAAATAAACGGGGGTAGCAAAGACGATAACGTCGGCTTCTAAAAGTTTTTCGGCAATTTCGTTCATACCGTCGCCGATAACGCATTTACCGCTTTCCGTACACGAATAGCACGCCACGCAATAATTCAAATGATAGTCTCTAAGGTCAATAACTTCAACAAGATGCCCTGCGTCGCCTGCGCCACGAGCGAATTCTTCTGCTAAAACTTCAGAATTGCCACCCCTGCGCGGTGTTGACGATATAACGATTACTTTCTTCATAAACGCTACTCTCCTTTGCTTGGTACTCTAATTTTAACACACTCAAAAAACAACTTTCAAGCGACTTTTAAAAAAATTTTTAACTTGAAAAAATTTTTACAATTCTTTCACTTTTGCGCTTGCGACTTTTGGAAAATAACGGCGGTTTTTGACGAGTTATAAACGAAGCGAACAAGTTTCAAACCCCATTATCAACTCTCCGTTTTACAAGACCGTAATACTCGTGGCTCAAACGAAGCGAACCTGCGGTTCGCTTTACTTTTCTCAAAATCAAAAAGCCCCAAACCCTATTGAATAATACTTTCTTTTCAACCAAGACCGGAATACTCGCAAAATTTACTCTCGTTTTTATTATGCTACTCGTCCGCTTAACTCTTCTTTCACTCTTGATTTAATTATTGCTCGTGCGTTTGCGAATTGCTTTTACTATATTTATACTTGTGGCGCAAACGAAGCGAACCTGCGGTTCGCTTTACTTTTCTCAAAATCAAAAAGCCCCAAACCCTAAATAGGGTTTGGGGCTTTTTGGTGCTGGAGACCGGAATCGAACCGGTACGGTATCGCTACCGAGGGATTTTAAGTCCCTTGCGTCTGCCTGTTCCGCCACTTCAGCATTGCTAAAATGCTTAATCATTATAGCATTACGGCTTTTTGTTGTCAAGCATTTTTATCTAAAAAAGTTTTATATTTACAAGTTTTTAAAAGCAGTTACTTATAAACCGCGCCAACTCGTTGCGAAATAGCCGTTACTATTTCATAATCGATAGTGCCGACTGCAAAAGCCATATCCTTTGCAGAAAAATTTTTACCCAACAAAACGACTTCATCACCGATTTTTACTCTACTGACGGCGGTGGCGTCAACCATAAAAGAATCCATGCAAATTTTACCCACCACGGGGGCTATTTGTCCACCGATAACGACCTTTCCACAGTTTGAAAGCCCCCTAAAATAGCCGTCGGCATAACCGCAACCTACGGTTATAATTTTCATATTTTTATCTGCAATAAAACTCCTGCCGTAGCCTACCGATTCACCATTTTTTATAAACTTAACCGAAGTGACCGCGCTCTTCCACTCAAGGGCGGGGCTAACACCGTTACAATCGCCTAAACCGTATAGGCAAATTCCAAGCCTTACGGTATCCGCAAAGGACTCGTTAAACCGCAAAAAACCCTTAGAATTAGCATAATGCACGCTTTTCGGCGCAAAACTAAGCCCTTTTACAACCTTTTTAAACCTTTCTATTTGGCAAGCGGTAAACTCGTCGCCATCATTTTCGTCCGCCGACGATAAATGGGTGTAAACGCCTTCGATTTTAAACTTTTCGGCTAGTTTTTCAATGCTCTTAAGCCCCTTTTCGTCCGCGCTAAACCCAAGCCTATTCATACCCGTATCAACCGCGATATGAACCTTTATAGGCAGTCGGCTACTTTGTAAAATTCGCGCGTAATCATCAGAATATAGGGCTTGGCACAAGCCGTACTCAACGACCGTTTTTAAGTCTTTTTTAGGGGTATAACCGAGAATTAAAATTTCGCCTAAAACGCCCTTTTTGCGCAATACAACCCCTTCTTTTACGGTTGCGACGGCAAATTTTTCACACCCTAACCCCTGAAGCGCCTTTGCAACTTTTGCCCCGCCGTGCCCGTACGCGTTGGCCTTTACCACTGCCATTATTTTTTGCTCTTTTTTGAGTAGTTTTTGGCAATATAAATAATTATTTTTAATTACGTTTAAGTCGATTTCCTTCCAACACCTACCTTTCACGATAAAATCTCCGTAAAATATACTATGTAGGAAAAATATATTTTGAAACTAGTTGAAATTTATTATATAAAGTGGTATAATAAACTATGATTAAAAATATGTCTATAAAAGGCTTGTACGGAGAAAACTATGAATTACGACGTTATTATTATAGGCGCGGGCCCCGGCGGAATTTTTTCCGCTTACGAACTTACTAAACTACGCCCCGATTTAAAGATTGCCGTTTTTGAAGCGGGCAACCCTTTACACAAGCGCAAATGCCCCATTGACGGGGATAAAATTAAATCTTGCATCAACTGTAAACATTGTTCAATTATGAGCGGTTTTGGTGGCGCAGGCGCATTTTCAGACGGAAAATACAACATAACCAACGACTTTGGCGGTACGCTTTATGAATATATCGGCAAAAAGACGGCTATGGACTTAATGTACTACGTCGACGATATCAATATGCAATTCGGTGGCGAAGGCACTCGCCTTTATTCTACCGCAGGCTCTAAATTCAAAAAGATTTGCATGCAAAACGACTTGCACCTTTTGGACGCGTCGGTTCGCCATCTCGGTACGGACGTAAATTACGTCGTTTTGGAAAATTTGTTCAACCACTTAAAGGACAAAGCCGATTTTTTCTTTGATTCGGCAGTAGAACACGTTAAAGCGGAAAACGACGGCTATACGCTTGTTTGCAAGGACAAAACCTACACTTGTAAATATTGCGTTATTTCGGTAGGAAGAAGCGGTAGCAAGTGGATGGAACAAGTTTGCCACGAAATGAATATCCCCACCCAGTCAAATAGGGTTGATATCGGCGTGAGAGTTGAAATTCCTGCGGAAATCTTTTCGCACTTGACCGACGAACTCTACGAGAGTAAAATCGTTTACCGCACCCCGAAATACGGCGATAAAGTACGTACTTTTTGTATGAATCCCAAAGGTGAAGTGGTTAGCGAAAATACCAACGGTATAGTTACCGTAAACGGACACAGTTACGAAGACCCCAAAAAACAAACGGGCAACACCAACTTTGCTCTTCTCGTTTCAAAGCATTTTTCAGAGCCGTTTAAAGATTCGACGGGCTACGCGGAATCGATTGCAAGGCTTTCAAACATGCTCGGCGGTGGGGTTATGGTACAGAGATTCGGCGACCTTATAAGAGGACAAAGAAGTACCGAAAAGCGTATTGAAGAAGGCTTCACCACCCCGACGATGTCCGCAACCCCGGGCGATTTGAGTTTGGTTCTTCCTAAGCGACTTTTAGACGGCATTATCGAAATGATTTACGCCCTTGATAAAATCGCGCCCGGCATGGCTAACGACGATACCCTTTTATACGGCGTTGAAGTTAAGTTTTACAATATGGAAGTTGAAGTCGACCAAAACCTTGAGTGTTGCCACAAAGGGCTTTACGTTATCGGCGACGGTAGCGGTATAACCCACTCTCTCTCGCACGCGTCGGCAAGCGGTGTTCACGTAGCGAGAAATATCGCTCAAAAGTAAATACGACGTAGAAATAGGGCGAACCGAAAATTTCGGTTCGCCCTTAAAATAACCTTTCAACTAGTCTTCGTCTTCTTCAAGCAGTTTATAATACTCAGCAAAAACTTCGTCAACTACGTCTTCGTCTACGACGAGTTGAATAAACTCTTCGCCTTCTTCGTCTTCGCAAATTTCAAATACGAGCGCTTCGTCTTCGCCTACGTCGTCCATAGGTTCAATCGGTTTTAAAATAACGAAAACGTCGTCGTTTAAAGGGATTACGGCAACTTGGTCAAAGGCAACTTTGTTGTCGTTTTCGTCGTAAAGGTAGACGGGCTCGTCGTTTTCTTCATCAAAAATTTTATCAAGTTCGTTATCGTAAGGCATAAATTTTCATCTCCTTTTTTAATAAATATATTATATCACTATCTCCGCTTATTTTCAAGCAAAAATAAATAAACCGTATCTTTTAATATACACGATATTTAGGTTTTTAAGTCACGGCTTTTACAAATCCATTTAATAATAACGTATACGAGCATTTCAACGCCGAAAAACAACGCAACGTTAAAAAACGGCATAATAAAGGGCGCAATATTTTGGGGCAAAATATAAAACGGATCTCTAACTACGAAAAACCAGTTGAAAAAGTGCGAATACTCGCCAACTTCCCCGTTGTAAACAAAGTTCCCTAGCATTGCCCATAAAGTTATACAAACTATAACGATAAGATCGCGATAACAGTTTTTAAATTCAACTTTTTGCCCGTCGAAAGCAAGCGTTAAAAAGCCGTAAACAGCCATTACGCCGTGGAAACACAAAGTTTCAATTACTCTATACGAAGTAGGATGCACCTGATGCCACATAACCCCTGCGGGGTAAAGCAAATAGACGAGATTTGAAATAAATCCTAACAAAGCAAAATGCCATTTAAAACTTTTGAAAAAACCCAGTCCTCCACTTAAAAAACAAAGAATACAAGTCGCCGTGCAAATATGAAAAGGCAAAGTTTCAATATCAATTTCACCGTAAGCAATAGGCATTAAAAAATAATCGGCAACGTAAATTCCAAAGGCTATACAAATAAAAATTTTACTCACTCTTCGTTTTACATCAGCCGATTTTTCTTTAAGTATGAAAAACAAAACCGTTGCAAGGGCTATAAAAAACAAAATATACCCTATATGCCAAACTCCTAAACAAGTAAAAATTTCTCCACCTTTTTTATCCGCTAATAGGTCGTGTAAAAACGAATACATACTTCTCTCCACTAATATTTAACGTTTTTATAAGCAATCACGTTTAAAAGATTACTCTTTGCAACAATAATAGCACGATTAAGCGCTTTTGTCAATGCTAACGCTTTTTTTGCCTTTAAAAATCACTTCGCTATCCTAAATATTATAAAAACGGACTTTTGCCTTTCGACAAAAGTCCGTTTTTTTGGAGGCGCCACCCGGATTTGAACCGGGGCATGAAGGTTTTGCAGACCTTGGCCTTACCGCTTGGCTATAGCGCCGAAAATGGAGCGGGAAACGAGATTCGAACTCGCGACGTTCACCTTGGCAAGGTGACGCTCTACCACTGAGCCATTCCCGCAGATTGTGGTGGGAACAACAGGGCTCGAACCTGTGACCCCCTGCTTGTAAGGCAGATGCTCTCCCAACTGAGCTATGCTCCCACGAGCGCTTACTTAAAAGCGCTTATACACTATACCAAATATTATGAAAATTTGCAAGTGTTTTGCTACTGTTTTTGTAAAAATTTTTTTATTCGACTTTTTCTTACGGGGTAACCGCCGTTATCCCGCAAGAAAAATTATCCCTTTTTATTGCCCTTAGTTTAGCGTTACGTCTTTTAAACGCTCGTATTTTTCAAGCGCAATATCTCGAATCCCCGAGATAAATTCGGGCGAAGTGAACGTTTCGTCGCAAATTCTTTTTGCAAAGAATATTACCGAAGACGAGTAAACCAAATTGCCTAGTTCGTTAAAGAATTTTCCGCTTTGACGAGTGCCTAAAAAGTCACCGCTACCGCGCATATCAAAGTCTTTTTCGGCAATCTTAAAACCGTCGGTATTTTCGCAAAGAACGTTTAATCTTTCAACCGCTTTTGCATCGTCGGATGACGAGTATAAAAAACAATAACTCTTATCCGAGCCTCTGCCTACTCTGCCCCTTAACTGGTGCAACTGCGAAAGCCCGAATCGCTCGGCGTTATAAATTACCATAACGGTTGCGTTAGGTACGTCGATACCTACTTCAACTACGGTCGTAGACACGAGCAAATCGCTCTTTTTATCCTTAAAATCCTGCATTATAGCAGTCTTTTCGGCGTCTTTCATCTTGCCGTGCAAAAGGCTGACTCTCACACCGCCCAACACGCTTGAAAGGTTTTGGTAGAGTTCGGTTACGCTCATAATAGTACCTTCGTCGTCTTCGTCAATCTTGGGGCAAACGCAAAATACCTGCCTACCGCTCTTTACGGTATCCTTGATAAAACCGAGCATGCCTTCGTACTTGCGCTCGGGCACGACGAAAGTCGACACGGCTTGACGGTGCTTGGGTTTATCCGTTATTTCGGTAACGTCTAAATCGCCGTAGAAAATTAGCGATAAAGTCCTTGGAATTGGCGTTGCGCTCATTACTAGCACGTCGGGAATTATGCCCTTTGCAAGTAGGGCGCTCCTTTGCTGAACGCCAAAGCGGTGCTGTTCGTCGCAAACACACATTGAAAGGTTGTAAAACTCAACGTCTTCCTGAATAACGGCGTGAGTACCGACGACTATCCTTGCTTTTCCGCTCTTTATAGCGCTTTTTATCTCTCTTTTTTCCTTAGCCTTGGTCGAGCCACTTAAAAATACGCACTCGTAATCGGGGAAAAGTCGTTTTATAATATTGTAATTTTGCTCGGCTAAAATCTCGGTTGGAGCAAGCATTGCCGCTTGATAACCACTTTTTACAGACGCGTAAATAGCGCAAAGCGCTACCGCCGTTTTACCGCTACCAACGTCGCCCTGCAAAAGCCTATTCATAGACCTTGCGCTAGTCAAATCGGCAAAAATTTCGTTGACAGCCTTCTTTTGACCGTCGGTAAACTCAAAGCCAAAGCGTGAAATAAACTCACGCATATCAGCCCCTTTGCAAGCGTAATTGTTTATTCTCACCTGCTGGCGATCGCCTTTTATAAGTTTAAACGCCGATATTAAAACGAAGTATTCTTCAATGGCGATACGCTCCGCCGCTTTCTTTTGCTCGACCATATCTTTAGGAGCGTGAACGTCAAAATAAGCCTTTTTTAAAGGCATCAAGTTATATTTTTTACTAATTGACGGAGGAATAACGCTTTCTACTTGCAATTTTGCAAGAGCGTTTAAAACGCAATCTCTCACCGCGCGTTGGGTAAGATTACCCCTAACCGTGTACACGGGGACTATGCCTTTTAACCTAACGTTGTTGTCGACTTCTTCAAAAGTAGGGTTGGTAATGGTAATACCGCCGTAATCGCCCCTTACTCGACCGTAAAAAAGGTAGTCTACGTTGGGTTTCAACTTACTCAAAACGTATTGAGCGTTAAACCAAATAGCGGTAAACCCGAGCATGCCTTGTTCTACCGCAACTTTTATAAATTTCACCCTACGCTTCGAGTCGAAAACCCTTGGCATGGTAACGACCTTACCACAGGTAAGCACCATTTCGTTATTGTAGCATTTTTCAAGGGGGACTACGTTTCGCAAATCGAGATAATTTCTCGGAAAATGCTTTATTAACTTTTCAGCCGTGTCAATGCCGAGTTTTAAAAAATCACTCGCGCGCTTGTCGCTTACGCCTTTAACTTCGGTTATTTTCACGATAAATACCCCCTTTTTAGTATTTTTTAGTTAAATTATTTTGTAAAAAGCGGAAAACCTAACGATTTTCCGCTTTTGATTTTTTGCTTTTACAGTTTGATAAATCAATCCCCCAATCACCTTTGGTGACAGCCCCCTTTACACAAAGGGGCCTTTTGAGAGTTTAAAACTTGATAGACCTTGTTGGTCACCCTTTACGAGTTGTTTTAAAGGCTTAGATGCGAGTTAGCCAAGGCTCGTGAGCCTGAAAAGACTTGGTTGACCTTGTTGGTCACCAAGGTTTTGAAGGCGATACAGTAACGCAGGCTAACGAAGTATATAAGCCTTTAAAATTATTCAAGAGAAACAATATAATAATATATCGGCTGTCCGCCTTGGAATACTTCTACGTCAAGGTCAGGATATTTTTCCTGCAAGGTTTCTTGAAGGTTGAGAGCTTCTTCTTCGGAAACGTCAGCGCCGTAATAAATATTGATAAGGCTATGAACGGGGTGATGAAGTTTTGCAATCAAGTCAGCAGTAACTTTTGCAATATCCTTACCCTTTGCAAGTATTTTTTTGTTATCAAGAGCGATAATATCGCCTTGGGTTAAACTAAATCCGTCTACTTTAGTAGTTCTTACGGCGTAAGTAACTTGACCTGCGGCAACGTTATCTATTGCGTGAATCATGTTGCTCAAATTTTCTTCCGCAGAATCGTCGGGGTTAAATGCTATTGCCGCCGAAATACCTTGGGGAATATTTTTGGTAGGCACTACGTGAATGCGCTTGTTTTCAATAAGCGATTTAGACTGCTCTGCCGCAAGAATAATGTTTTTATTGTTGGGGAAAATGAAGATATTATCTGCGTTTATTCTCGCAACGGCGTCTGCAATGTCTTGAGCGGATGGGTTCATAGTTTGACCGCCTTCAATAACTCTATCTACGCCGATATCTTTAAATATTGCGGCAATACCGCTACCCGAACAAATAGAAAGCATACCGAGTTCTTTCTTTTCGGCTTCGTACTTTTTAATGAGTTCACGGTTTTGTTCAAGCATGTTTTCAATTTTAACCTTGTCAACTTCGCCAAGTTGAAGCGCTTTGGTTATTGCTTGACCGGGGTTGTTGGTATGAACGTGAACTTTAACGAATTCAAGGTCGCCAATACAGATAACACTATCGCCAATACCCATAAGGTATTCTCTAAGTCTGTCGATATCCGCAAGAGTCGTCCTTTTTTTGAGATTTATGATGAAAAATTCGGTACAGTAGCCGAATTCTATCGTGCCGAGATTCATAATGTCGGCGTGTTCCATGCTAGAATCAACCTTTACTTCGGGTTGATCGATGGTAGCGCCTTCGATTTCTTCGCCGATAAGACCTTTATACATACCTTCATAGATAGTCAAAAGTCCCATACCGCCCGAGTCAACAACGCCTGCTTTCTTTAAAACGGGCAATAAAGTGGGAGTAAGGTCAACGGCTTCTTTACCTTTTTTAATAATTTCTTGCATAAAGGATTCCATATCCTTTACTTTACCGCAAACGGCAACCGCGTGCTCGGAAATCATACGGCAAACGGTTAAAATAGTACCTTCCTTAGGCTTTGAAACGGCGCTGTAAGCAACGTCGGTAGCATTTTTTAACGCCTTAGCAAAGGTCTTAGTGTCAAAATCGTTTTTATCTTTTAAGATGGAGCATAAACCCCTAAAAATTTGTGAAGTGATAACGCCTGAGTTACCGCGCGCGCCACGAAGAGCGCCCTTTGAAACGGAATCAGCCAAGTCGTGTAAATTATTTGACTTGCAAGCGTTGAGTTCTTTAATGGCAGATTGCATCGTAAGACTCATATTAGTACCCGTGTCACCGTCGGGAACGGGGAAAACGTTTAAACTATCTATCAGTTCTCTGTTTACTTCAAGCAGTTTAGCCGCTCCTTTTACCATTTTCGCAAAAGTTGCGCCATTTATATTTTTCTGCATTAAAACATTCCTCCGAATTATATGTGGAAATAGGGACTTATCCCCCGATAGTCCCTTGAATAATTAAAGTTTTACGCCGATAATGTTTACGTTTACTTCGCTAACTATCATACCCGTAAACTGCTCGACTTTGTATTTGACCGCGCTCTTTAAAGATTCGGCAACCGCGGCAATTGAAACGCCGAATTTAATGATTACGAAAACGTCGATAAAAATTCTATCGCCGGTGGTAACTACGTTTACGCCTTTACCGCCCGTATCGCGCTTGAAAAGTTGCGAAATACTGTCGGAAAGTTTCCTAGGTACCATCTCAACAACGCCATAACACTCCAAGGCTGCGTGCGCTGCAACCTTTGCGATAGCTTCGTCAGATATTGAAATTTTACCGTAAATATTAGAAGTCGTTACTGGCATAGTGTTCTCCTTTCTTAACTATTATACTATATTTTGTAAACTTTTACAAGGGTTTTTTATTATTTTTTGCCGATAACTTATTTTTTGTGTGTTTTTTTTATAAACAGGCTTAATTTTGTTGCAATTAAATTAAAATTGTGGTATATTATCTATGCTTAAATTTTACTATTTTCTTTGGAGGTGCATTATGTCGAGAGTTTGCAGCGTTTGCGGAAAAGGAAAGTTATCCGGCAATAAAGTTAGCCACAGTAACCGTAAGACCCCCCGTTTGTACAGTGCGAACGTTCAGAAAGTCAGAGTTGTAAACGATGGCGTAGTTTCTTCTGAATATGTTTGCGCTCGTTGCCTTAAGAGCAATAAAGTTGAAAGAGCGTAAGTCTTCAGTTTGACACAAACAATTAGCATTTAAGAAGGCGGAACTGTTGTTCCGCCTTTTTGTCGTTACCTTTTTGGGTTTTAAGTTGTAAAAACCAACCTATTATATTATGATAATAAGAAAAACTACCCTTTTAGACTTGCCCGAAATTGAGAATATTTACGCGCAAGCAAAAGTTTTTATGATAAAAAACGGCAACCCTAACCAATGGGCGGGCAACTACCCAAACCAAGTCGACGCTAAAATCGACGTTGATAGCGGTATTGGTTACGTTTGCGAAGACGACGGCGAAATAGTAGCCGTTTTTGCGTTTGCAAACCAAGTCGAGCCTACATATAACTATATCGACGGGGCGTGGCTTAGCGACGAGCCCTACGCTTTTATACACCGAATCGCAGTAAAATATCACGGCAAGGGTATTGCAGATTTTTGCTTAAACGAGTGCTTTAAACTCTACCCCAATTTAAGGATTGACACCCACAGGGATAATATCCCTATGCAAAAACTGTTAAAAAGAAACGGATTTTACTATTGCGGAATAATCTATCTTGAAAACGGCGAAGAAAGGCTTGCTTTTCAAAAAATTAAGGAGTAAATAGTATGTTTTATTATAATAAAAGCGTAAAAACCCCCTTGCGCCAATATAAGGGGCAGTTCGTTTACAATATTTCAACCGCTAACGACGGAATAAGTATGCTCGCCTTTGGCAAAAAAAAGGGCGAAGCCGAAACGATTGAGGATTTGATTGCAGTTTTGCAAACCGAACAAGTAGTAGACCTTTCTTTTATAAAGATTGAAGAAGACGACCTTAAAAAAATTGCGCTCGGCGTAAAGGAAAAACTTATTGGAATTGAAAGTTTTTCGGCGACGGGCGACCTAACTTTTTTAGAAAACTTCCCCAATTTGCTTGAAGTGAGCTTACATCACTCTGAAAAGACGGAAAAAATTTGGGACGTAAGCAAAAACCCCTTGCTAAAAGAAATTACCCTTTACTACGCAAAGAGTTTGAAAAATATTGACGGGCTTTTCGGCTCGGATATTCAAAAATTGATTATTTCGGGCGAACACCTTGCTTACGAAGACAAGACCGACGCTCCTATAATCGACGATATTTCCGCACTTGAAAGTCTTGTAAATTTAACCCATTTAGAGTTTTTTACGGCGTATAACGGGGCTAAAACGACGGATTTACAAGTTTTTGCAAGCCTAGTAAACCTTAAGTTTTTACGCCTTGCAAGAAACTATTTTTCCTTTAAGCAAATTGCTTGGCTTAAATCTAGATTGCCCGTAGTTGAAAATTTAAACGCGGACTTTTACTTTTTACATCAGCGCTGGGACGATACTTTTTGGTATGCAATTTACGGCTACGACAAGCCCGACTGGATACAGGAAAAACCCGAAAACGATATAGATAAATACTTTGACGAATTTAAAAGTTTAGTTGAGTTTTACGAGCAAAACCCTACCCCACCTAATACTTAAGGCACAGTCACGAGTTGTGACGTAACCAATCCAAATAAAAATACTGTTTTCTAAAATAAAAAGGCGAGCATCCGCTCGCCTTTTTGTCTAAGTTTCTAAAATTTCTTTCTTCTTCCTTTCAAATTCTTCTTTCGATATTGCTCCGCAATCTAAAAGTTGTTTAAAAGCCAATATCCCCTCCGCAATAAATTTTGTTACGACTTTTCTTTTTATAATATTTTTTCTAATTTCTTCTTCAATATACGATTTTATTGCATACGCAGTTAAATTTTCTTGCTTACTCTTAGTATTTTTAAATTGAAAAACATTGCCATTTTTAACCGTATCTTTCGCTTTTTCCAATCTAGAGTATGCACTAATACAAAATTCAATACGTCCAATATCTTGCCCTGATGGCACTACTAAAACACTTTCTATATCGCAAAATAAAATATTTTTATAAATACTCGCGCTTTTGGGCTCGCTACTTTTTCTTATTATTAGCACCCTATCATCATACACAAATAATGCCGACTTCTTTCCTTGTAAAAGGAAACGCACTTCCTTCATAATATTTACCTTTTTTTATTTTTAGTTTACACTAACTATTGGTTAGTTGTCAAGCATTTTCTAACTGTCGGTTATATAATGTTTATATGAAAAACGAAATTATTAAAGAAAGATTAAGCGAAGAAATTAAGACTTGTGGTCTTACCACCATACAAATCGCGCAGAAAATAGGCGTTTCACCCGAAATGATAACTCAATATTGTACCACTAAGAAACTGCCTAAACTCGATACCTTTGCTAAACTTTGCAAGGAACTTGATTTAGACGCAAATTATATTTTAGGTTTAGACGAATAAAGAAAACGGTTGCGAAAATAAACGCAACCGCTTTTTTATTTTACTGCCACCTATTCTTTACAACCCTTCCGTCTTGACTTCAATCAACGTGACGTTGCTTTTTTGTTTTTTAGGTACTTGGGCGGTCACACAAAGAAAGGATAAAATCTCGCCTTTTTAACTGTCATTCCGAGCGTAAGCGAAGGAATCTCATAAACGCTATTTAGATTACCACGCCTACTAAAGTAGGCTCGCAATGACAAGACAAATAAAAAAAGACCCAAAGGCACGCCTTTGAGCATTTTTTGTTTTTAAAAAACTTTAGACACAAGTTAGGCAAGGCTCGACAACATTTTAAGGATAGGATAGACCTCTTTGGTCATACTAATCTTAAAATGTTGGCAGTAAACGAAGCATAACGCAGTGTATAAAGTAAAAAATGCTAAGGCTTTTTGCCTTAGCATTTTTGTTTTTTAAATTTAAGATTAAGCCTTAATAGAAGCAACAACGCCTGAACCTACGGTTCTGCCACCTTCACGGATAGCGAAACGAAGACCTTCTTCACAAGCGATAGGAGTGATAAGAGTTACGTCGATGGTGATGTGGTCACCAGGCATAACCATTTCTACGCCTTCAGGAAGTTTGATGGTTCCGGTAACGTCGGTAGTTCTGAAATAGAATTGAGGACGATAGTTGTTGAAGAAAGGAGTGTGACGTCCACCTTCTTCCTTGGTAAGAACGTAAACTTGACCGCTGAATTCGGTGTGAGCTTTTACGCTACCAGGCTTGGTGATAACTTGACCACGCTTAATGCTGTTTCTGTCGATACCACGAAGAAGAGCACCTACGTTGTCACCAGCTTGTGCTTCGTCAAGAAGTTTACGGAACATTTCAAGACCGGTAATAACTGAAGTGGTGGGCTTGTCTTGAAGACCAACGATTTCAACGGGATCACCAACGTGACCAACACCTCTTTCTACTCTACCAGTAGCAACGGTACCACGACCAGAAATGGTGAATACGTCTTCTACAGGAAGAAGGAAGGGCTTAGCGTCGTCTCTTTCAGGAGTGGGGATGTAAGAGTCAACTGCTGCCATAAGGTCGAGAATGGGTTGGCAAGCGGGGTCGTCAGCGTTACCAGAAGCAGCAGCTTCTAATGCCTTGAATGCAGAACCTTTGATGATAGGAGTATCGTCGCCGGGGAATCCGTATTCGTCCAAAAGACCACGAACTTCCATTTCAACGAGTTCAAGGAGTTCTTCGTCGTCAACAAGGTCAGTCTTGTTAAGGAATACAACGATATAAGGAACGCCTACTTGACGAGCAAGAAGGATGTGTTCTCTGGTTTGCGGCATGGGACCGTCGGTAGCAGCAACAACTAAGATTGCGCCGTCCATTTGAGCAGCACCGGTAATCATGTTCTTAACGTAGTCAGCGTGTCCGGGGCAGTCAACGTGTGCGTAGTGTCTAGTTTCGGTTTGATACTCAACGTGAGCGGTATTAATCGTAATACCTCTTGCTTTTTCTTCGGGTGCTTTGTCGATTTGATCGTATCTCATAGCTTCAGCACCACCCTTAGCAGCCATAACCATAGTGATTGCAGCAGTTAAGGTAGTCTTACCATGGTCAACGTGACCAATGGTACCAATGTTTACGTGTGGCTTACTTCTCTCGAATTTGGATTTTGCCATTGTAGTTTTCCTCCAGATAAATTTTTGTTTTTGTTTTATTTTTTATTTTGTTTTGTATTAAAATACTGCCGTTTGCCGTTTAGGAAACGGCAGTAAAATAATCGATAATCGGCTTATAGCCTTACTTTTGGCTTAGATTTAGTTATCTTTGCCGTTTTTCGACCAAAACTAATTAGTCGTCGTTTTTAACCGAACGTTGTCCGATAATCTTTTCAGCAATAGACTTGGGACATTCGTCGAAGTGGTCGAACTGCATAGTGAATTGACCACGACCTTGCGTTCTTGAACGAAGTTCAGTTGCGTAACCGAACATTTCAGAAAGCGGAATGTACGAGTCGATAACCTTTGAGCCGTTTCTGTCTTCAGTACCAAGAATAGTACCACGACGAGAAGATACGTTACCCATAAGGTCGCCAAAGTAATCTTCAGGAGTTACGATTTCAACCTTCATGATAGGCTCTAAAAGAACGGGATTTGCCTTCTTCATACCGTCTTTAAATGCAAGCGAACCTGCAATCTTGAACGCCATTTCCGAAGAGTCGACTTCGTGGTAAGAACCGTCTCTTACGATTGCTTTGAAGTCAACCATTTCATATCCTGCAAGGAAACCGTTTTTAGACGCTTCTTCAATACCCTTTCTGATAGGTTCGATATATTCCTTAGGAATAGAACCGCCAACGGTAACGTCTTCAAATACGAAACCTGAACCGGGCTCTAAAGGCTCAAACGTAACTTTACAATGTCCGTATTGACCTTTACCGCCTGATTGACGCTTATACATACCTTCGGCTTCAACCGTCTTTCTAAACGTTTCTTTGTAAGAAACTTGAGGACGACCTACGGTTGCTTCTACCTTGAATTCACGAAGTAATCTGTCAACGATAATTTCAAGGTGAAGTTCACCCATACCTGCGATAATGGTTTGTCCGGTTTCTTTATCGGTATAGAATTTGAAGGTGGGGTCTTCTTCAGCGAGTTTTAAAAGAGCAAGAGTCATCTTTTCTTGACCTGCTTTGGTCTTGGGCTCGATTGCTACTTGAATAACGGGATCGGGGAATTCCATCTTTTCTAAGATGATGGGGTGCGCTTGATCGCAAAGAGTATCACCCGTGGTGGTATCTTTAAGACCTACCATTGCGCAAATATCACCAGAATAAATTTGATCAATTTCTTCTCTGTGGTTTGCGTGCATCATCAAAATACGGCCGACTCTTTCCTTTTTACCCTTGGTAGAGTTGTATACGTAAGAGCCTGATTCCAAAGTACCCGAGTATGCTCTAAAATAAGCAAGTTTACCTACGAACGGGTCTGCAACCATCTTAAATGCAAGACCTGCGAAGGGTTCGTCGTCAGAAGTCTTTCTTTCTTCTTCAACGTCGGTATCGGGGTTTACGCCTCTAACGTGGTCTACGTCAATGGGGCTGGGAAGATATTCAACGATTGCGTCGAGAAGGTGTTGAACACCTCTGTTTTTGTAACTTGAACCGCAAAGTACGGGGGTTACAGCCATAGCAATAGTTGCCTTTCTGATTGCGTATTTTAATTCTTCGATGGTAAGTTCTTCGCCTTCCAAGAATTTCATAGTTAATTCGTCGTCTTGTTCAGCGCACTTTTCCATAAGTTCCATTCTTGCCATTTCAGCCTTTTCAGCGTATTCAGCAGGGATAGGACCAACGGTAAAGTCTTTACCTAAATCGTCGTGATAAATGATGGCGTTGTTTTCAACAAGGTCGATAATTCCACAGAAAGAATCTTCCTTACCGATGGGAAGACAGATAGGCATTGCATTAGTCTTAAGTCTTTCCTTCATCATGTTGATGGCGTTGTCGAAGTTTGCGCCGTTGATATCCATCTTATTTACGTATGCGATACGGGGAACGCGGTATTTGTCAGCTTGTCTCCAAACGGTTTCAGACTGAGGTTCAACACCGCCCTTTGCGCAGAACGTTGCTACTGCGCCGTCAAGAACTCTGAGTGAACGTTCAACTTCTACGGTGAAGTCTACGTGTCCGGGGGTGTCGATTATATTGATTCTGTTACCTTTCCAAATACAGGTGGTAGCAGCAGAACAAATGGTAATACCCCTTTCCTTTTCTTGTTCCATCCAGTCCATAGTAGCGGAACCTTCGTGGGTTTCACCGAGTTTGTGCGTCTTACCGGTGTAGAATAAAATTCTTTCGGTAGTGGTCGTCTTACCAGCGTCGATGTGCGCCATGATTCCGATATTTCTGGTGTGTTGTAAGTCATATTGTCTAGGCATAACTTTCTCCTATTACCAACGATAGTGAGCAAACGCTTTGTTTGCTTCTGCCATTCTGTGCGTGTCTTCCTTTTTCTTAACAGCACCGCCGGTATTGTTGTAAGCGTCCATGAGTTCGCTAGCGAGTTTACCGCTCATTTCTCTGTCGCTTCTCTTTCTTGCGCTTGCTACGATCCAACGGATTGCGAGAGTTTGTCTTCTCTCGGGTCTGATTTCGATGGGAACTTGATAGTTCGAACCGCCTACTCTTCTCGCTTTAACTTCGAGAAGGGGCATTACGTTGTTCATAGCTTGATTGAATATATCCATAGCGTCTACGCCGAGTTTTTCAGCAGATTTTGCTAAAGCGTCGTAAACGATGGTTTGCGCCGTACCTTTTTTACCGTCAAGCATTACCTGATTGATGAGTTTGGTAAGTACTTTACTGCCGTAAATAGGATCGGGCAAAACGTCTCTTTTAGGAACGTTACCTCTTCTTGGCATTTTAAATGTCCTCCTTTAAATTTTTGATAGGGTTTATAAACCCGTGTACAGCTATCGCTCTTAAACCGTCTCCACGGGAGCGAACCTTCCGACGAATCAAATCGCCGTACTGCCTACTTTTTCGGGCGTTTCAGAATTTCCGCCATAAGTAGGAATTGTGTGAATAGTGGTTTGCAAAAAGTTTGTTCTTAAATAAATCGAGAATTATTTAGGACGCTTAGCGCCGTATTTGCTTCTTGCTTGTCTTCTCTTCGCTACGCCTGCGGTATCGAGCGCGCCACGGATGATGTGATATCTAACACCGGGCAAATCTCTAACCCTGCCGCCGCGGATAAGAACTGAACTGTGTTCTTGAAGGTTGTGACCTTCACCGGGAATATACACAGTACCTTCTTGCTTGTTGGTAAGACGTACTCTCGCAATCTTACGTAAAGCTGAGTTAGGCTTTTTGGGAGAAGTAGTAGTAACCGAAAGACATACGCCACGCTTTTGCGGACAGCTGTTCATAATCGGAGCTTTACTCTTTTCCGTTGCCGTTACTCTTCCCTGCTTAATGAGCTGGTTAATGGTTGGCATTTTTCTACCTCCTTATAGTAATGGAATATTCTGAAAACGGACCCTAACCCGTTTAAAGAAAGCAAAATTTAAAAGGTCTTTTTCCGTCAGGGCGTAATACCCCCTTGCATAGTAAGACCATTTTCTCGTCTTATTCTAACATTTTTAAAAGCCTTCGTCAACCGTTTTTTACTCGTTCAATCAATATTTTTTACATTTTTTATTTATTTTTATACCTTTTGCAATCTAAAACATTATATAATAAGATTTTTAGCCGAGTTTTTAGCATAAAATTAGGGCAACCGCCTTTTGCGGTTGCCCTGTAAGTTATTCGATTTTATCCATTTATAGCCTTACTCGGTAGCTATGAGATCTTCTAATACGCTTGTGGGAATTTTAAACTCGATTACGGGTTTTGCGTAATCAAACGTTGCGTTAAGACCGACGTTTGCGGTGAGCGTATGAGTTTGTGTGCTAGGCTCGGTCTGACCGTCTTCGCCATATACAATAGCGTCAAAACTTACGCCTAAGGTCAATGCAAGGTTGAGCGCAGTAGGTCTTTCTAAATCGTCGGAAGCGTACGCAAAGAACACGCTGATTGCGTCGGCTTTAATATTTTTTTCGGTCAAAATTCCTACGAAATCGATTGCAGAGTTTTCAGGCGTTTCGACTACGGATTCTTCAACCGACTCGTCGGCAGGCGCCGTTGCGCCACTCTCCACAAGGTCTATAAGCAAGTTACCAACGAAGTTGATAGCGTCTTTAAGGGTTATATTTTTGGTCGCTTCGATAAGTCCGTCTACTATACCCGTAAAGGTTGCGGTTTTATCTTGCGTAGCCGCTTGAACTACCGCGTCTAAAGTTACCGCTTCTAAATAAACGATCAAGCAGTCGTAAATGGTTTCGCCATATTCGGGAGCGGGAAGAACGAATCCCGAGCCTTGAAGTTCGTCGTTGAGCATTTTTACGATTTCGGCGGTAGTCATACCGCTTTCTACTTGAATTGCGTCGACTATTTCTTTAAGGTCGATTTGGAAAACGTCGCCTTCAACGAATTCAGTTCCGTCTGCTTCGGCTTGTTTTCTCGCTTCGTCCATAATGTAAGAATTGATTTTGCTTACGATCCTTTCAATAAATACGGTAACGGACGGGTTATCGTCGTAAAACTCTGCGATAACGCCTTTAAATTCGGCTACCGCTTCTTCGTCGGTGGGATCTACGCCAAAAAGGGTGAGAAGTAAATCGTGAATAGATTCGTCTTGATTTTCAACTACGAAATCGATTACGTCGTTTACCATTTGGGTAAAGTCCATAGAAAATTGCACGTCGCCGATAGCGTCTTCACCGCCGAGCATGCCTTGAATTTCTTCTAAAACGGGCATTGCCGCCATATAGATTTCAGTCGCTTGGGGATCGCTTGCAATCTCTTGGTTGAGCATATTGATAAGTCCATTGAAAGAGCCCAATTCTTCTGCTTGATATGTAAATTCCGTACCGTAACCCTGACCGATTACGCCGAGTCCGTCTACGAAATAAAGGCGAATTTCAGCGGGGGTTTTGTCGATAGTAACTTGAATTTTTGCAATGACGTCGTAGCCTTTTACCGTTCTCTTTAAATAAGCGTTGGCGGTTACGTCGGCTTCAAAATATACGTTTTGTTTATTTTCAAGGACTTTAACCGTTCCCGTAATATTCGCCGTAACGTAGTCGTTGTCTAAAACGGGATCTAAAATTTCAAGAGCGTCGGCAAGGTTTATTTCGCCGTTTTCACCCGCGCCTACGATGGGTTCGGGTTCGTACACGCTTTCGGACTCGGAAACACTTTCGCTAACGCTTTCCGACTCAGCATCGCTAGTGGGATTATTCGGGGTACACGCAAACGCCGTGAACGCAAGCGATAAGGTAAGCGCAAGCGCCATTAAAATTGACAATATTTTTTTCATATATCTCTCCTTTTGAACTGTTTAAGTTCGATTGGTTTTAAATGTAGTTTTACGCCACGCCCAACGACGGAATTTCAAATTTCGCGCCTTGGTCTTCGTAATTTAATTCGACGGTTAAACCAGCGTAATAAGTCAAGCCGTTTTCAAGCCCTTCAAGGCTCTCGTTGGGGTAAAGTTGAGCGTCTACCCTGCATCCAAAAGCAACAGGTCTTCCGCTTTCGTCAACTAAAAGAGAATACTGAGCGACAGCGTCCCCACGGGGAATAACAGACTCTTTTCCGTCGATATAATTTTTGATTTGCGCTACGATATCCTTAACCGTTTGACGGTATTTTTCGTCGACAGTTTCTACCCAAGCGTCGATATCCGTAGGAAGGGTTGCAATAAAATCCGCAAGGGTTACTTGCTTGCTCTTTTCAATAAGACCTTTTGCAACAAGGTCGAAAGTAGCGTCTTGACCGCCGCCAAACTGTTGGGCTAACATATCCATTGAAATAAGCCTTAAAAAACTTCTTGTATAATCGTATAGCGTTTCGCCGTCTTTAGGACTGCGCAAAAGACTTTCAAGGTCGGGGTTTTGAGCCTTGAGATTAGCGATTATTTCAGCGGTTGTAAGCCCGAGCGCCGTTTGAAGACTATCTACCATACCCTTTAAGTCGATTTGAGCGTAAACGGGCAAATAGCCGTTGATAAGGGCGATTGCCCTATCTACAAACACCGCAAGGGACGGATTGCCCGAGCATATTTCTATAATTTGATTTTCAAGAGTTTGCAATTTTTCGCCGTCGGTAAGCCCTATACCCATAAGCCCTTCTACGATAAACTCGTAAACGGGGCGGTTTTGATACTCTTCGACTTTATCGAGCAACTCGGCGTAAAGATTTGAAAAACTCTGCTCGCCTTGACTATACTTAAAGCCTTTAAAATTGTTTGCGAGTTCGGGCTTCAGGGCTTGGTAAGTAAGTCTTAAAGCGTCGTCTTGATAAATTTTTTCGTTTAATAAGCTTACGAATTGATTAAAGGTAAGACCTTTGCCACTCTCAAAAGCCATATCGCCAACCGACGGACCTTCGGCAATTTCATAAGCGTAGTAACCGCCAACGTACCATACCCTAAAATAGGGGACGACGACTTCCGTATCGCGCCAACCTGCCAAATCGCCGACGATAATAACGTCATAGCCACTATAAGTGCGCCTTGCGTTTAAAGTAACGACTAAGTCGTGATACTCACCGCCTATCGGCGATTGAAGATTAGCCGTGATATTTACGAAATCGTTATCGAAAATTTGCGAAAATACGGCTATTTCGTCGGCAAGATTTACCGTTCCGCAAGCAATAATCGGGTCGGTAGGCTCTTCATAAACGGATTCGGAAACCGATTCTTTTTCAGGCTCGCTAGACGGCCTTGGGATTTTTTCGCAACCAAATAGCGAAAATGTAAATATTAAACTGAGCAAAACTACTAATATCTTTTTCATTTCAACTCCTTTAACCGTCTTTTATAATTTTATTATAACATAAAATTAACGGTTGTCAATAGTGAATTTATAAACTTGGCTTTTAGGCGTTTAACGTAAGCCGAAAAACCGCGTACGTTTTTAAACTATGGTCATATTTTTAACAAGAACTTTTTCAGGTCCTTCGTAAGCGCCTTTTACCACCGTCTTCTGAGAAAGACGGATATCGTTTAAAACGTCGGATAGTTTTGCGCTCATTGAAATGCCCGTAACGGGGGTTTTCGTCTTGCCGTCAAAGTAGTAGGCAAGGCGGATTTCGCCACCGATATAGTCGTTGTATAAATCGAGTTGAATACCCGAGAGCGAAACGCACTCGAAATAGGGCTCTAATTCGATTTCTTCTTGAGTTAAAGTACCCTTTTCAACGCCAACGCAACCGAGATTACCCGTTATTTCTTCACCTAAATACGAGCCGAATCTATGCGAGCCGTAGTAAGCCGAAGCAACGCCCCCGTCTATTACTACTTTATCCTTTAAAGTAACGCCGTCGCCGTCGAACACAGCCGAAAATCTACTGCCTTTTACTTCGTGGCGCATGGTTACCGTCAAAAGGTCGCCGACGGGCGCTTTTTGAATTTTATCTCCCTTTGAAAAGACGTTGGCGTGAGAGTATACCGAAACGAAGTTTAAACTGTCCGTTATCTCTCTAATAACGCTTGAAAATTCCTTTGCGGGTAAAACGACGTTAGCCGTGCAAGGCTGTGGCTTTACCGCAACTCGCCTATCTCTAACTTCTCTCATTCTCTCGTCGATTTCGGCGGTGATTTCGTCTGCGTTAAAGTCGGTAAAGTGGTAGGCTTCGTAAAGTTCTACCGATTCGCCCTTTTCCGTCCAAGTGGGTATCGCTTCGATCATTGCGCGGTAGCCTACTTGGCTATTTTCTATCCCCCTACTGTTTATAACGGTAGAAGTTTCCTTATAAATAAAGATTTCTAAGGCGTTGATAGAGCCGTTTTTATAACAGTCCGCCTTTTCCACCGCCTTTGCTATTTTATGCGCCAAGTCCGCAGGATCGTGCTCTTCTATATTAGATTTAATGCTTACGTCGAGTTTGTCGCCAACGGGTAAATCGTAGGGCTTATTTTTAACGAGTTTAGCCCTTTGAGCCGCCGCCGAAATTTTATCTTTAACCTGTTCTTCAGTCATTGACGAGTATACCGAAAAAGACGAATCGCCCTTGACGCCGTCGCCGTCGACGTAGACGGTTACGGTAGCGTCTTCGGTGTCGGTTACCCTAACCGTTTCAAGTTTGCCCTTTACGTAAAAATGTTCGTAAGAAGCCGCCTTAAAACCGTTTACTTTGTAGTCGGTAATTTCTTTATTTTCCTTTAATAATTTAATAACGTCAATCATGCGAGTTTCACCTTAACCTTTAAGCAAGGTCCGCCGTCCGAGACCTTAACCCATTCTTTATATCCCTTACCGCAACTGCCCGAGCCTATAACTTCAAAGTCGTCCGAAATCATACTGATAGACTTTAAAAGTTCGGGTACGCTACCGCTCATAACGACGGGGGAAACGTAATTTTCGGTAAGACGGCCGTCTATAATCTCTATGCCGTATTCCGCCGTGCATTGAATTTGCCAGTTTTTGGGATCTTCCATGCCGTTGTTGGTTTCAAAGAGCATATAGCCGTGCTTTATGGACTTTATCATATCTTCAAGTTTGTCGTTGCCCTTTTCAAAAAAGGTGTTGGTCATCCTTGAATAAGCCTTGCGCTTGTAGGACTCTCTTCTGCCGTTGCCCGTGGGTTCTGTACCTAAAACGGACGCCGAAACGACGTCGGATATGCCCGTTACTAAAATTCCGTCTTTTATAATTTGGGTGTCGTGCGCTAAAACGCCGTCGTCGTCAAAAAAGTAAGAAGCGGCTGAAAGGGTTGCGCCTGCGCCGTCACGCATGTTTGCGATAGGCGAAGCGACGTATTTGCCAACGTACTCTTTTGCAAGCGCTCTATCCTTTACGAACTGATCCATTTCAACCCCATGTCCAAAGGCTTCGTGAGCGATAAGCCCCGTTATAGAACTGTCGGTAATAACGTCGTAAACGCCGGGAGTTATGGGGGTTGCTTTTGCTAAATGGCGAGCCTTGTCCAAGAGTTTATCAACCTTTTTAGGAAGATTTTCTAAAACTTCGGAAATAAGGTAATAGTGATGCCCTTCTCTCGGCTGAACGATTTTGCCGTCAAAATAGGTCACCGTGCAAATGCCGTTTGCCCAACCGTAATGTTGGTCAAGTTCTCTATTTTTTGAAATATAAATTTTTGAAACGGTGTAAGGTTGAAGCATTACCGCTGCGTTTACAGCCTTTTCATCCTTTGCGATTATCTCGTCTTTTAACCTTTCGCAAAAAGCGAGGAGTTCCCCGTCGGTAAACTTGCTAAAATCCGACTCTCTAACGAAAGATTTTACGAGCGGTTCGTCCTTTACGCTTGCGCCTTGAACGGTATCTATGTCGCCGACGAATTTTGCGCTCGACGAAATTTTGTCGGCAAGAATTTTCATATCCCCCGAAATTTCGCTTAAAGAATATTCGTAAAAGGTCTTACCGTCGTGCATTTTTACTACGAAACCGCACTCACCCGAGCCGTCTCTAACCGACGAAACGTTTTTGTTTGCCATATATACGGTCGCTTGACAGTCAGTACCTAAAACGCTGACGAATTCAAACTTTTGACCGAGTTCTTTTACGAGAGAACGAAGGCACTCTCTCTTTGAGTCTAAATATCTTGAAAAAGGCATATTATCCCCCTTATATTATTAAAGTAGAATAAATTATAAACTCAATATAATCGTTTGTCAAGCGTGAGTAAAAATTTATCTAAATCGTTCACTTTTATTTCACCGTTTTTTCTCAAAACTAGCCGTTTTATCTCTTTTTTCAAGCCCTTTCACCCCTTATTGCGTAAAAAAAGGCTCTACCGAAAGGTAAAGCCTAAATTAATCATTTTACATTTTACCGCCGTCGCCGTGGCTACCGTTGTCGCCTTGATAGCCTACGTCGCCCGTCGCTCCGCTTAATCCGCTCGAACCACTTTGAATTACACAGGTAATATAGTCAAAAGCGTCGCCTACGTCGGTATAATTAAAGGGAGTACCTGCAGCGCCGCCGTCTCCGCCATAACCGCCGTCCCCACCGGGACCGCCCGATCCGCCCGAACCGCCGGCCATATCGCCTATGCCTACGAAACTCCAATTATCGTCGTCGCCACCGTTACCACCGCGACCGCCTTTTCCACCGCGACCGCCTTTTCCACCGTCGCCGCCGTCACCCGTGATTAAGTTTAAAGTTACGTCGCCGAAGGGAACTTCGTAAAATACGGAAACGATACAATCTCCACCAGTACCGCCAGTACCGCCTTTCCCGCCTTGATATCCTTTACCGCCGGGGCGACCGTCATATCCGTAAGTCGGATCTTTGCCCTGGCTTTCATTGTTGCCTTTCGCGCCCGAAGGACCTGTGTCCCCCGTTACGCCAAGACCGCCTTTTCCGCCTTTACCGCCGACTATATTAGCGTTTACGCTACCCGAAACGCTAAACTTATTAGAACAATAAATTGCAGTACCGCCTTTACCGCCCGTATAACCGCCATCTAAAGCGTCGCCGCCTTTACCGCCGTAAACGTTGAAATTAGCGCTTTGGGTTTCACCTTGCACCGACAACTCGTCTAGCACGTAAACGCCTATTCCGCCAACTGCTCCACCACCGCTGTTTCCACCCGTAAAGGTAGAATTAGAATGGCCTTTTAATTTTAAATTTAAAGCGTTTGCTTTAATCGCAAACGAACCTACTCCGTCAATTGAAGAATTTCCTGTAAACGAGTTCGTTCCCGCAAGGGTTACGACTGCGCTTTGCGCCGCTGAAAGATCTACGCTTCGAGCGATTACGTTTTCAAACTCAACCTTAATATCTTGACAGTCGTTAGTCGAAAAATAAAGCGAATAATCCGTATTTTCCGTTCCGATAATCTTCCAATCGTATTTTCCGTCGAGAATTTCGAATCGATCATTGTAAATGATTGAACCAAGCCTTACTTCTATCGTTTTTAAAGCGGGGAAAACGCTATCTACGCTTGCCGTTTGTAAATTGACGAAACCGTCAAAGGAAAGTTTTTCAACGGTTGCCAATTCTTCGGCGGTAAGCACGCCGTCGTTTTCGATTGCGCTACTAAAATAACTTTCTACTGCAGAATCTATTTCAAGGGTTGCAAAAGCAGGCGACACTCTAACCTTTGCGCCAACGTCGTCTTTATTCGTTTTAGAGTGTACCCAAACGTCAAACTCACCCAAACCGACGATGGTGATATTCCCGTTTTCGTCCACGCTCACCAAACTGTCGCTATCCACACTTTCATAGGGGGTAGCAACTTCGATTTCAAGTTCCGAAACGGGACAGTTAGACGAATTTATCGAACTTAACGAATAGGTTTTGCCGACGTAAAAGTTACCGTCTTCCGAGCCTAAAAGCGAAAGGTCGGTAACGTTTTTCGCACCGCTATGCACGGTTATTTCCTGAGTGATTAAAACGTCTTGAAACTGCCAAGTAAAATTGGTTTTACCAACGCCGACGGGGCGAATAACTTCGCCGTCGATAACGGCAACCGAAGAATCTTCGATAGCGGGCGAAACTATTTCAACCTTTTCGTCAAAATAACCTAACATAGGCTTTATTGAAGCGACGGACGAAATCGTCGTTTCCGTTTGGTCGTTTAAGTAAATTACGACGGGCTCGCCCGTTTCGTATTTGTCTACTTGACCAAAATTACCCATGCCGTCGTTGCCCTTAAAAATCTCTCTCGGCGCGCACGAAACGGCAAACGCCGAAACGGCAATTATAAAACAAATTATAAGTAGTCTTTTCAAATTTTTCATGTTGCCCCCAATAAATAAGGTTCGCTTTATTATACATTTATTATTATACAATATATTGCACTATTTTGTCAACGCTTTGACGCAAAGGTTAAATTTAAAGACGTTTTTATCAGTTTTTTAAGGATATTTATCGCTAAAAGGCTAAATATATACTAAAATGGTTTACTTTTTGCGTTTTATATGTTATAATACTACTCAATTATTTGCCAAGTGGCGAATAAAATCATACAAGGAGTACATCATGGAATCAGACCAACCCCCTTTAGACGGCAATTTATTGACTATCTATATCGTATCACTTATTTTGCTCGTCTTACTCTCGGCGTTCTTTTCGGCAACCGAAACCGCCTTTACTTCAGTCAACAAAGCAAGGCTTAAAATGATTTCCGAAGACGGAAGCAACGGGGCTAAAAAAGCCCTTGCCTTAACCGAAAATTACGACAGATTATTGTTCACTATTTTAATAGGAAACAACTTAGTCAACATTATCTTGACGACGATTGCAGGCGTAATGTTCGGCATGTTAATCGTCAGCAACGCAGGAATTGCCGAAATCGTTTCAACGGCGGTAACGACCGTAATCGTACTTATTTTCGGGGAAATAACCCCCAAAACTCTCGCAAAAGAATCACCTGAAAAATTAGCGAGTATTTTGAGTTATCCCATTTCCTTCTTTATCGTAATTCTCTACCCCTTAAACATTATTTTTTCGGGCTGGAAACTTTTATTAACCAAAGTATTTAAGTTTAACAATGAAGACGTAATTACTGAAGAAGAACTTTTAACTTACGTTGAAGAAGCCAGCGAAGACGGCACTTTAGACGAAAGCGAAACCGAACTCATTTCGGGTGCAATTGAATTTAACGACGTTGAAGTAGGCGATATTTTAGTGCCTAGGGTAAACGTTATAGCGATCGAAATGGATACGCCTATGGACGAGATTAAAGACGTATTTTTGAAAAACGGCTTTTCACGCGTGCCCGTTTATAAAAATTCGATTGACACCATAATAGGTATGATACACGAAAAGGACTTTTTCAACGCATACCTTGGCGGTACGAAAAATATAAAAGGTCTTATAACTTCAATGGCTATCGCCACCGAACACATGAAGATTTCCGTACTACTCCGTACCCTTCAAAAACAAAAGGTGCATATGGCAACCGTTTTGGACGAGTACGGCGGTACGCTCGGCATAGTAACGCTTGAAGATATTTTGGAAGAATTAGTAGGTGAAATTTGGGACGAACACGACGAAGTAGTCGATTACTTTACCAAAGTTGACGACCAAACTTATCTCGTTGACGGCAACGCCGAACTCACCGATTTTTACGAACTTTTCGACCAAGACGAAGACGAAGAAAGCGACTCGAATACCGTTTCGGGTTGGGTTATTGAAAGGATAGGCGACATACCCGCAATCGGCACAACTTTCGACTTTAACAACCTTGAAATTACAGTCGTAAAGCGCAATTTAAGAAAAGTGCTTGAAATTAAAGTCATAATTAAACCCGAGGACGAATCGGGCGAAAAAGACGAATAATTTTTATTAAATCAACCTTAAAACCCCTTGATAATCGACTTATCAAGGGGTTTTTGATATTTTTGACTTTAAAGTATAAAAACTTTTTTTAAGGCAATAATCTTCTTCAAAAGCCCATTTCGGGCAAAAAAGGAGAAGAATATGAATCCGTTTAAAGAAAAAGTTTTAGCACCTGAAAGTTTTATTTCAACCTTTAAAGACCTTTACCCAAAGGCTTACGACAAAAACGAAGTAGACCCCTACACCAAAACGCGAATTATTCTCGCCGCGGGCGCGGAATGGGAAGCCAACTGGTTTTCACACCAAATGCACCGCAATATTTCAAACACCGATCTGCGCCGTGACATTTCGCTTACTAGGTTTTTGGAAAAACAGCAACAACAAAAAATAGTCAACTTAAAACCCGTTGACGAAACGGTACTTGAAACGACTATTTCCTACGAGCAACTAGCCGTAGATTTAACAGCCGAAATGGCTCAAAAAGAAAAGGACTTTTACGTTAAAAAAGCCCTTGACTTTGCCCTACTTGAAGACTTTGATCACCTTTACCGCTACTCTAACCTACTCGATATGGACTACGGCGTGCACGCCGAAAGACTAGTTGGCGGTTACACCGAAATAACCCCGGCAAGACCTACCGTTTCCCACCACCGCCACCCCGTTGACAACGTAAAAAGATGTATAAACGGCAAAAAGGCTTGCACGCAAACGATTTTAAACACCATGATAATAACTGCCGCCGAACAGCAGACTATGAACTATTATATGAATCAATCGGCGTTTTATATTAACGATTTAGGGCGCAAACTCTTTGAAGAAATTTGCCTTGTTGAAGAAGAACACGTTACGCAATACGGCGCGCTAATAGATACTTCGCCCGATTGGCTTGAATGCAATCTTTGGCACGAGTATACCGAGTGTTTCGTGTACTGGTCTAACTATATGACCGAAACGGATAAAAACGTCAAAAAACTTTGGGAATACTTCTTCCAAATGGAAGTTTCACACTTGCACGCCGCAGTAGACCTTTTGAAAAAATACTCTAAAAAGGACTACACGGAAGTAATTTTAGACCCCGAATTTCCCGACCCCCTTTCCCTTCACTCCAACGTCGATTACGTCAAGGATATTATTGCAAACACGGTGCAATATACGGGCGATTTAGAAGATTATAAAGACATTTCCACCCTACCCGAAAACCATAGATTTTTTGAGTATAACCCCAAGGTAAACTGCCCGCTTGAACAAATGGCGTCGCATAAAGTAATTAAGGAATATATAAAGAAAAACGGCAACGACTACCGCTTTGAAACGGGCGAAAACCCAATTGAAGTTTTAAGATGCCGCATTAAAGACAATACCGAAGTTGGCTTTAACCCAAGCGTTGCCAAGTCAACCAAATTTAAACAAAATTAACGCAAAAATGCCTTGATAAGTCGATTATCAAGGCATTTTATTTAAAAATAATTAGTTTTAAGTATGCTTGTAAACCCATTTTACAAGGGTTTCGTAATCGGTTTTTCCGTCGGCAACCGATAGACCTACGTCTATTATATCTTCGTCGGTCGCGGTGATTTTTAAACCGTTTATTTCTAGAAAAACAAGCATCACAAATAAACCTATTCTTTTATTTCCGTCAACAAAAGCGTGGTTTGCAATCAATGAAAAACCTATTCTCGCGCCTTTTTCCTGTAAAGTAGGATAAAGTTCCTGTCCGCCAAAAGTTTGAAAGGCGGAATTAAGCGCGCTATCTAGCAAAGCGTAATCTCTAACGCCTACATCGCCGCCCGTTTCCGTCGCCATAAGTTCGTGTAGGTAAAGGGTTTTTTCTTTATCGAGTTTTATCATTTTGCCAACTCCAAAAATGCCTTTTTATACTTTTTTAAAATAGACTTTGCAACTTCGTCAATTTTGCAATCTTTAACTTTATCGATTTCTTTTTGCTCGTTAGATTTTTCAATTTTATTATCCATACTTTACTCCTTTTAAGCATTAATCGACTTATAGGCTAACTTTAAGCCCAAAAATTAGTCTTTAAAACTCTTCTATGGCGCAGTTTCCTTCAACCCACGCAATCATATTGTTTACAAGCAAATTCCAAGACTGAAACCCCTTTCCACTAATCCCTTCGCCCGTGTCGCCGTGATAATACTCGTGCATTTCACCACAATTTAAAATATCTTCGCCAAAGAGTTTTATTATGGTTGTAGCCAGGGCTTTTGCCTCGGCAATATATCCGTAATTGAGCATGCCCTTAAAGCACATATAGTTGACAATTCCCCAAATAGGACCAAGCCAACACGATGGATTTGCAGATTTCCAATTTGCATAAGTTTTTTCAAGTCGGGATAAAGAGCGAACACCGTAATCGCTTAAAAACGTGTTTGCGTCGAGCATATTTTCTCGTATTACTCGCTTTGCCCTGTCCGTCGGTGCAATACCTGCCCAAAGAGCGGTAAATCCTGCCCAACTATCAATTCTCATAATAAGGCAATCCCAATGCCTAGGTTTTCCACTATGCAAAACTCTATTTTCGTCTACGGGAACTAAGTTTAAATCCGCGCTAAAATAATTACCGCATTTTTCATCATAAAGATGGGTATTTACGGCGGTTTTTAAGTCGCTTGCCAAGCCCGAATAATACGCAACCTTTTCTCTATCGTTCAAAAGTTCCATTACGCGCGCCATTGCAAGCAACTCTTTATACATTAACGCATTTAAATAAATTGATGCGGTTGTGCCGTTTGGCCGATAAAAGATAGACGGATCGTTATCTACGCCAATTGCAAAATCGTCAAGAAAATAGTAAAGTCCCGTTGGCGTATGCTTACTAGTTTTTTCGTACCATCCTATATAACTTTCAAGTTTATCAATTTTATCCTTAACCCAAGTAAGGTCTGCGTTAGATTTTTTTGCGATAAAGGCAATATGTTGAGCAATACAGGGCTTGTGCGCATTTTTCGTGCCCGCAACGTAAAACGGCTCACCCATACCGTCGATTACAATGGGCATTTTACCATTTTCATCAATGCTATCTAAAAAATTTAAAACGCACCCTTTTTCACACTCCAGAAATTTTTCATTACCTACGCCATCGTTATCTAAAATTATTTGGCTAATAGCAACGCTCGTAAGCCAAGAATCCCAGTCCCAAAGTTGATCACCGTACCCTATTCCCGGCACTATGTACGGATGCTTTAACTCACCTAAAGGTTGGCGCATCAGTTTCAAATAGGAGTTTTTTGAATAATTTTTAATAATTTTGGCATATTTTAAAACGTCTTGCATCTTATCTTTCCCTAAATTCGACCTTTTTACGTATAATATGTTATTATACCACTATTTTCTATTCTTTTCAACCACTTTAAAACTTTTAGGGCGACGCGAATTTTTTATTATTCGCTCCGCCCTAATTTTAATTTTTATGGCTCTGTCACAGCGTATGACTGATTAAATTTAAACGGATTAGATGCAAGCAAGACGGAATTTTCACGAGATTTTAGCAAGGGAATTACCTTGCTGGTAATCGGAATTGCAAAAAACCGTAAAAAGACCAGTACTGCGAAGTATATAATCTTTTAATTGATTTTGACGTATCCCGTAGACTCAATTAAATTTTGTCCTTCTGTAGACAAAAGCCAGTCGATAAGAACGGGAATATTACTGTTATCATTATCCGCGCGATATATAGCGTAAAATTGTGTAACTATTGGATAAGAACGATTTCGGATATTTTCCGCGCTTGGATAAACGCCGTTTAAAGCTAGGGTTTTTACGGCGTCGTTTTCAACGATTCCATCCATATAAAACCTAAATGAAAACCCGATTGAACCGCCAATTATTGCTAACGGATGCTTTACTCCGATTTTATTGTCGCCCATAAAGGCTTCAAACATAGTTTGACTTCCACTACCTTTTAATCTCGTTATCGGGTTTATAACGCGATTACTACCGCCTACTTCCGCCCAATTAGTATACTCGCAAGCGTATATTTTTTTTACTTGCTCTACCGTTAAATCGTCGACGGGGTTTTTCTCGTTTACAAAAAACACGAAAGCTTCTAAACCTATAGGTACGTAAATAAGTTCAACGCCTTTGTCAATAGCGTATTGCTTTTGCTCTTGCGACGGGCCTGCGCAAAACAAAATATCCGTAACACCGTCAACTATCGCTTTATATCCACGCACGGTATTTTTATATTGCATAACGCTATCTTCGGCAAAATTTTCGCCGTAATAGTTGTCGTCGGAAAAAGTTCCGCCGTCGTATTTTACGCAACCTTTAGGATAAACGTTGTCGATAACTGCGGCGTATACGGGAACTAAGGCAGCAGCACCGTCTAGTACGGGAAGGTTTTCCGTTAATTTAAAAGACGTTTCTATCTTAGGCAAGTCAGAGTCTTCTTCGTGCGGAAGATAACTTTTTACGTCTATCATCTGCGCTTGCGTTGCTCCGCTAAAGTTATTCGCTAGCCTATGCGTGAGCAAAAAATACATTCCTAAATTTATCAATGCAAATACTGCTACGACTATCAAAATCGTAATAATTTGCTTTGTGAGTTTCATTTACGACCACCATTCCTTTGCTATAAAATAAATAATCGAGCAATGGTTATACGCGTAAATTGCATAGATAAAGTGCGCAATAGTCAGAGCAACGCAAATACCTACGATAGTAAAAAGTATAATTTCAAAAGTACGATTTTTCATATATTTTACATCCCAAAAATACCTAAATTCATAAGTAGTATAAATCCGAAAAGACCTATTATAGGAAGCACAATAAATATTGCAAGAATTATTATGATAATTAACCTTATTCTCATACTTTCTTTTGAATAAGTGTCGGGTTCTTCCTTGTTTTTCTTTTTTGCGTGAAAATAACTTATCAGCATAATAATTAGACCGATAAAGCAAACGAAAGGTATTATATACATCAAAACGCCTGAAAAAAGGAATAGCGCCCCAAAAATAGGTGTTAACGGAAGAACGGTCAAAACCGCAAGCACTATTATACCGATAAACCTTGCTCTCATACCTTTTTCAGAATAAGAGCCCGGTTCTTTTTTATTTTTGTTTTTAGCGTGAAAATAATTTATCAATAAAATAATTAGCCCGATTAAAAAAACAAGTGAAATTATATATAATCCCATAATATATCCCCCCTATTTTATTTAATAAGCGCAACTCTAATCTTTACCGCTTATTAGATAACGCTATTATATCATTTATACTTATGCTTTGCAATAGATTTTAAAAAATAAGGGCAACGCCAAGTAAACCCACTTTTCGTCGCCCTAAATTTTTTATTAAGTCGTTGCAATAACGCTCTTTTACGAAGCATATAAGGCACGGCAAGAATTTGCAATCTCCATAGCCACTTAAAAGTGCCCCCCTTTTACACAAAGGGGCTTTTAAAATTTGTTTTAAAGTGGTAGAAACGCAGTATTGCGTAGTTTGTACAACTTTAAAGTATTTAAAGGAGTAGAAACAAGCAAGACAAGGCTCGTTTTATTGACAAGGGTTTGGTAGACCTTTGTGGTCACCGAAGTCTTGGCTATAAAACAGTAACGCAGTATTGCGCAGTTTATACTCCTTTAAAAATTATTCCCATTCAATAGTCCCCGTAGGCTTTGGCGTTATATCATAGAGAACTCTGTTTATGCCTTCGACTTCGGTAACGATACGGCTTGTGATTTTGTGAAGAACTGCGTAAGGAATTTCTTCAATAGTAGCGCTCATAGCGTCTTTAGTGTTTACGGCGCGAAGAATTGCAGGCCAACCTTCATAACGGCTGTCGTCCTTTACGCCAACGCTCTTTATATCGGGAATAACGACGAAATATTGCCATACTTTTTGGGCAAGACCGCATTTGTCGAATTCGTCGCGAAGTATTGCGTCGGCTTCTCTTAAAGCGTGAAGTCTATCACGAGTGATAGCGCCTAAACATCTTACGCCAAGACCGGGGCCTGGGAAGGGTTGACGGTAAACCATAGCGTGGGGAAGACCGAGCGCTTCGCCAACTACTCTTACTTCGTCTTTAAAAAGAAGTTTTAAAGGCTCTACGAGTTCAAATTGAAGGTCTTCAGGAAGACCGCCAACGTTGTGGTGGGACTTAACCGCCTTTTTGCCTTCGGCTTGCTTAATACTTTCTAAAATATCAGGATAAATCGTGCCTTGCGCAAGGAATTGTACACCTTCGAGTTTGCGGGCTTCGTCAGCAAAAACTTCGATAAATTCTTTACCGATAATTTTACGCTTGCTTTCCGGATCGGAAACGCCTGCCAAAAGATTTAAAAACCTATCGGTTGCGTCTACGTAAACGAGATTTGCGTCGAGTTGATTGCGGAAAACTTCAATAACGTTTTCCGATTCGCCCTTACGCATAAGTCCGTGGTTTACGTGTACGCTTATGAGTTGTTTGCCAATGGCTTTGATAAGTAGCGCCGCAACGACGGAAGAGTCTACCCCGCCCGAGAGCGCAAGAAGGACTTTTTTGTCCCCTACTTGTTTTCTAATTTCTTCTACTTGTTCAGCGATAAATGCGTCGGCGAGCGCTTTGCTCGTAATCCTTTGCATATCGTCAGGACGTTTGTTAGTTTGCATATATATTGTCCTCCGAATTAAAAAATATCTAAATAATCGACTTATAGCCTTACTTTATAGTATTCGTTTTGTCTTTTTGAATTACGTCGTGCGCTCCGCCTTCAACAATGCTAGTTGCCGAAACGAGAGTGAGAACGGCTTTTTCTTGAAGCTCGGGAATAGAGAGCGCTCCGCAGTTGCACATGGTTGAACGAACTTTTGCAAGCGTCATTGCAACGTTATCTTTAAGCGAGCCTGCGTAAGGAACGTAGGAATCAACGCCTTCTTCAAAAGACAATTTCTTATCTCCGCCAAGGTCGTATCTTTGCCAGTTTCTTGCCCTTGCCGAGCCTTCGCCCCAATATTCTTTATAATAAGTTCCGCCGATAGAAACCTTGTTGGTCGGGCTTTCGTCAAATCTTGCGAAATATCTGCCGAGCATAACGAAATCCGCGCCCATTGCAAGCGCAAGGGTTATGTGGTGATCGTGAACGATACCGCCGTCCGAGCCGACGGGAATATACACGCCCGTTTCTTCAAAATATCTATCACGCTCTGCGCAAACTTCGATAAGCGCGGTTGCTTGACCACGACCTATACCCTTCGTTTCACGAGTGATACAAATCGAACCGCCACCGATACCAACTTTGATAAAGTCTGCTCCGCAGTCGGCTAAAAATCTAAAGCCTGCGGCGTCAACGACGTTACCTGCGCCGACTTTTACGGTGTCGCCGTAATTTTGTCTTATCCATTCGATAGTGCGCTTTTGCCATTCCGAAAAACCTTCGGACGAGTCGATACAAACTACGTCTACGCCCGCTTCAATCAAAGCGGGAACTCTCTCTGCGTAATCTCTAGTATTGATACCTGCGCCGACGACGTAACGCTTAGACGAGTCCAAAAGTTCGTTGGGGTTTTGCTTGTGCGAATCGTAGTCTTTTCTAAATACAAAATAGCAAAGTTTTTGGTCTGCGGTAACGATGGGAAGAGAGTTTAATTTATGATCCCAAATGATATCGTTTGCTTCCTTTAAGGTCGTGCCTTCGGGGGCGGTAACGAGTTTATTATAGGGCGTCATAAATTCCTTTACCGGGGTATCGAGAGCCATACGGCTAACCCTATAATCACGGCTAGTTACAACGCCTACGAGTTTACCGTCGGCAGTACCGTCTTCGGTTACGGCGATAGTAGAGTGACCGGTTTTTTCCTTTAAAGCAATGACTTCGGCTAAAGTGGTGTCGGGGCGAACGTTAGAATCGCTCCTTACAAAGCCCGCTTTGTGGCTCTTTGCTCTTTTAACCATAGCCGCTTGGTCTTCAATAGACTGCGAACCGTAGATAAACGAAACACCGCCTTCAGTAGCAAGCGCAACCGCAAGCCTTTCGCCCGAAACGGACTGCATTATAGCCGAAATCATAGGAATATTCATTTCAATCGCAGATTTTTCGCCCTTTTTAAACTTTACGAGCGGAGTTTTTAAGCTTACGTTTGCAGGAATACATTCCGCTGAAGAATAGCCGGGGATGAGTAAGTATTCGTTAAAAGTATGAGAAGGTTCGTTAATGAATTTTGCCATTTTTCTTTCTCCTTTATAATAATCAAAAATATGCAAACAGACAAGCGCCTTGAAATAAGGTGCTTGTCCGATTTATTTTAGAATAATCCTGAAATCTTTCCGCTAGCGTCGACGTCGATTTTTTCAGCGGCGGGAACTTTGGGAAGACCGGGCATTGTCATAATGTCGCCCGTGAGTACGACTATAAAGCCTGCGCCTGCAGATACTTTTACGTTTCTTACGGTAACGACGAAATCTTTGGGCGCGCCTACTTTAGTAGGATCATCTGAAAAACTGTATTGAGTTTTTGCCATACATACGGGGATTTTATCGTAACCGAGTTCTTTTAAGGTTGCGATTTGCTTTTTTGCAACGGGCGTAAAGTTTACGCCTGCTCCGCCGTATACTTTGGTAACGACGTTTTCAATCTTCTTTTCGATAGTTTCGTCAAGTTCGTAACTGAAAGTAAAGTCGCCTTTTTCTTCGCAAAGTTTAACTACGGCTTCAGCCATTGCCTTACCGCCTTCGCCACCGTCAGCCCAAACAGTAGAAAGCACTACGTTTACGCCGAGAGTTTTACATTTTTCAATAACGAGATTAATTTCCGCATCCGTATCGGTGGGGAATCTGTTTACTGCAACTACGCAAGGAAGTTTATATACGTTTTTAATGTTGGAAACGTGGCGAAGAAGGTTGGGAATACCCTTTTCAAGGGCTTCTAAATTTTCATTGCCAAGTTCGGTTTTAAGCATACCGCCGTGCATTTTAAGCGCCCTTACGGTTGCTACCATAACTACCGCGTCGGGGGTAAGACCTGCGTATCTGCACTTGATATCAAGGAATTTTTCCGCGCCAAGGTCTGCGCCGAAGCCTGCTTCGGTTATAGCATAGTCGCCGAATTCCATTGCCATTTTGGTTGCGATAACGGAGTTACATCCGTGAGCGATATTTGCGAACGGTCCGCCGTGTACGAAAGCGGGCGTGCCTTCTAAAGTCTGTACAAGATTGGGCTTTAAAGCGTCCTTTAAAAGAGCCGCCATTGCACCGACAGCGTTGAGTTCGCCTGCGGTAACGGGCTTTTCGTCGTAAGTGTAACCAACTACTATTCTTGAAAGTCTTGCCTTTAAGTCGTTTATGTCGCTTGCAAGACAGAAAACAGCCATAATTTCAGAAGCAACGGTAATGTCGTAACCGTCTTCTCTGGGTACGCCGTTTACTCTACCGCCAAGACCGTCGGTTACGAAACGAAGTTGTCTGTCGTTCATATCAACGCATCTTCTCCAAGTGATTCTTCTGGGGTCGATATTTAATTTGTTACCTTGGTAAATATGGTTGTCGAGCATTGCAGCCAAAAGATTGTTTGCCGCGCCGATTGCGTGGAAGTCGCCCGTGAAATGAAGGTTAATGTCTTCCATAGGAACGACTTGAGCGTAACCCCCGCCCGCAGCGCCACCTTTGACGCCGAAAACAGGACCAAGCGAAGGCTCGCGAAGGGCTACAACCGAGTTTTTGCCAATTTTGCGAAGACCGTCGGCAAGACCTATGGTAGTAGTGGTTTTACCTTCACCCGCAGGGGTGGGGGTGATTGCGGTTACGAGTACGAGTTTACCGTTTTTTCTACCAGTAGTACCGAGTACGTTGTAGTCGATTTTAGCTTTATATTTACCGTACGGTTCAAGGTAATCGTCGTGAATACCTACTACTTTTGCAATTTCGGTAATAGGTTTCATGGGGGTTGCCTGAGCAATTTCAATATCGCTTAAATATGCCATTTTATTTTCTCCTAAATAGTTATATATATTATATTGTGATTTTTTAATTTGTCAAGATTTTTAGCCTTTAAAGCAGAAACGCAGTATTGCGCCGTTTATAAGTCTTTTGTAAAAAGGTTTAGAAACAAGGTAGGCTAGGCTCGTAAGGGGTTGACGGATGGGATAGACCTTTTTGGTCATCCCAGTCGGCAAACACTTACAGTAACGACGCATACCGCCGTTTATTAGTCTTTTGTAAAAAGGTTTAGAAACAAGGTAGGCTAGGCTCGTAAGGGGTTGACGGATGGGATAGACCTTTTTGGTCATCCCAGTCGGCAAACACTTACAGTAACGACGCATACCGCCATTTATAAGTCTCTTGTAAAAAGGTTTAGAAACAAGGTAGGCTAGGCTCGTAAGGGGTTGACGGATGGGATAGACCTTTTTGGTCATCCCAGTCGGCAAACACTTACAGTAACGACGCATACCGCCGTTTATAAACCTTTTTTGAAGTAGTTGACGGCACTCTCAAACATCTTCATATCATACTCGCCAATTACGTTTTTATAAAGGTTTCTGCCTATTCTTTCGCTATGTCCCATTTTACCGAAAACTCTTCCGTCGGGTGAAGTTATACCTTCGATTGCGTAAACTGAATCGTTGGGGTTAAAGCGAACGTCCGAAGTTGCGTCGCCGTCAAAATCGACGTATTGAGTTGCAATTTGACCGTTTGCAGCGAGAAGCCTTACAGTTTTTTCGTCGGCTAAAAATCTTCCTTCGCCGTGAGAAATGGGAACGGTGAACACATCGCCTACGTTAGTTGCCGAAAGCCACGGGGACTTATTTGAAGCAACCCTTACCCTAACGAGTTTAGATTGGTGGCGCGCGATAGTATTGTAAGTTAAGGTTGGGTTGTTTTCGTCGGCATCGACGATTTTGCCAAAAGGCACTAAGCCGAGTTTAACAAGGGCTTGGAAACCGTTACAAATACCCGCCATAAGACCGTCTCTTTGACCTAAGAGTTTTTCAACTTCTTCCTTTACCTGCGCGTTTCTGAAAAACGCCATTATAAACTTACCCGAACCGTCGGGCTCGTCACCGCCTGAAAAACCGCCGGGAACGAACACCATTTGTGAAGAAGCAAGTTTTTTAGAAAACTCTTCAACGCTACGCTTTATGCCGTCTTGAGTCAAGTTGTTTACAACAAAAATTTCGGCTTGAGCGCCTGCGTCTTCCATTACCTTTGCGGTGTCGAATTCGCAGTTAGTGCCCGGGAATACGGGAATTATAACCTTGGGTTTTGCCACGCTAATTGCAGGAGCAACCCTTTCCTTTGCCGTAAACGAGAAATTTTCAAGTTTTTTACCGCCGTTTTCCTTTACGGGGAAAACGCTTTCAAGTTTGCCTTCGTAAGCCTTGCAAAGGTCTGCAAGGGCAAGGCTTTGGTTTGCCTTGGTTATATACGGACTTGGGACTACTCTACCTATAACGGGAAGATCGAGTTCTTCGTTAGACTCGATAATAAACGAGCCGTACGCATAGCCGAATACGTTTTCGTTTGAAAGGTTTGATTCGTACTCAAAACCAAGTCCGTTACCCATACACATTTTAAGTACGCCTTCGGCAACGCCACCGTAAGTGGGTGTCCAACAAGAAAGGACTTTGCCTTGACGCATCAATTTGGTAAGAGCGGTGTAGTTAGAAATTACGCTAGCCGGTACGGGAAGGGCGTTTTGGTCGTAATCGGGTTTAAGCAAATAAACCTTGCTACCCGCCTTTTTAAAGTCGTTTGAAATAACGTCGTCAGTCTTACCCGTAGTAACGGCAAAAGAAACGAGAGTGGGCGGTACGTCTAAATCTTCAAAAGAACCGCTCATTGAGTCCTTTCCGCCGATCGAGCCGATACCATAATCCATCTGGGCTTTAAACGCGCCGAGTAAGGCGGATAACGGCTTACCCCATCTTCTACTGTCCTTGCCGAGTTTTTCAAAATATTCTTGGAAAGTAAGATAAACGTCTTTAAATTCCGCGCCCGTTGCAACGAGTTTAGAAACGCTTTCAACTACCGCAAGATAAGCGCCGTGATAGGGGCTCTTTTCAGAAATGAACGGATTGTAACCCCAAGACATATACGAACAGTCGTCGGTATGCTTTTTCTCCATAGAGATTTTATGTACCATTGCCTGTATTGGGGTGAGTTGGTTTTTACCGCCGAAAGGCATAAGCACCGTGCCTGCGCCTATCGTAGAATCGAATCTTTCGGAAAGACCACGGGTTGAACAAACGTTAAGATCGCTAGCGAGCGCCTTATAGCCGTTTGCGAAATCTTCGGGCAATTCTTTGCCGTAAGGTCTTGTTTTTGCAACTTCTACGTCTATATGTTTTTCTGCGCCGTTAGAATTTAAAAACTCTCTCGAAATATCTACGATAGTCTTTCCGTTCCAACGCATTTTAAGTCTGGGTTCTTCGGTAACGGTTGCAACTACGGTCGCTTCTAAGTTTTCGGTTAAAGCAAGTTCCATAAATCTTTCTACGTCCTTTGCTTCAACGACGACCGCCATACGCTCTTGCGATTCGCTTATTGCAAGTTCGGTGCCGTCGAGACCGTCGTACTTTTTAGGAACTGCGTTAAGGTTGATATCAAGCCCGTCGGCAAGTTCGCCAACGGCTACGGAAACACCGCCCGCGCCGAAGTCGTTACAGCGCTTGATGAGTCTGCTCGCTTCTTCGTTTCTGAAAAGCCTTTGCAGTTTTCTCTCTTCGGGGGCGTTGCCCTTTTGGACTTCCGCGCCACAAGTTTCAAGCGACGCTACCGTGTGTTTTTTGGACGAGCCCGTTGCGCCACCGCAACCGTCTCTACCCGTTCTACCACCGAGAAGAATAACTATATCGCCGCCTTCGGGGCGTTCTCTTCTGACGTTTGCTTGGGGGGCGGCGGCTATTACCGCGCCTATTTCCATACGCTTTGCGGCGTAGCCGTCGTGATAAACTTCGTTTACCATGCCCGTTGCAAGACCGATTTGGTTACCGTAGGAAGAATAGCCTGCGGCTGCCGTTTGAACGATTTTTCTCTGTGGAAGTTTACCTTTAATCGTTTGGTCGATAGGCTTTAAGGGGTTGGCTGCGCCCGTCACGCGCATTGCGGCGTAAACGTAAGACCTACCCGAAAGGGGATCGCGAATTGCTCCGCCAATACAAGTTGCCGCTCCGCCGAAAGGCTCGATTTCGGTGGGGTGATTGTGGGTTTCGTTTTTGAAAAGTAAGAGCCAAGGCTCTTTTTTGCCGTCGGCTTCAACTTCGATTTTAACCGTACAAGCGTTGATTTCTTCAGACTCGTCGAGTTTATCGAGTTTGCCGTGCTTTTTTAAATATCTTACGGCTAAGGTTGCCACGTCCATAAGGTTGACGGGTTTAGTTCTGCCGAGTTCTTCTCTCGCCTTTACGTATTCGCCATAAGTTTTTTGCAACAATTCGTCTTCAAACTTAACGCTGTCGATAGTCGTTAAGAAAGTGGTGTGACGGCAATGGTCCGACCAGTAGGTATCTATCATTTTTATTTCGGTTATGGTCGGATTTCTATTTTCCGAAATAAAATATTTTTGGCAAAATTTAATATCGTCTAAATCCATTGCCAAACCGTTTGACTTAATAAAATCTGTAAGTCCCGTTTCGTCTAAATGAATAAATCCGTCTAAGGTTGCAACGCTTTCGGGAATATCGTAAACGGCAACCAAAGTTTGGGGTTTTTCAAGGGACGCTTCTCTCGCTTCAACGGGGTTTATAACGTATTTTTTAATCTGCTCGATATCTTGATTTGTAAGATCTCCGCCTAAAACGTAAACCTTTGCCGAGCGAATAATAGGTCTTTCACCGCAGGATGCGATTTGAATACATTGAGCGGCGCTATCCGCCCTTTGGTCGAATTGACCGGGAAGATACTCGACCGCAAAGACGAAATCACCGTTATATTCGGGGGTGGCGGTAGCCACGTCTAATTGCGGTTCGGAAAAAACCGTGCTTATAGACTCGTTAAAAAGTTCTTCCGTTATATTTTCCGCGTCGTAACGGTTTAAAATTCGTACGCTTTTAAGATTTTTTATACCGACGAGATTAGTTAGTTCGTTTAAAAGCGAATCGGCTTCGTGCGCAAGACCGCTCTTTTTTTCAACGTATATTCTATATACCATTATTTACTCTCCTTTAAAGCGTCAAGCGCTCGTTTTCCTATGTCCTTACGATAAAAGGCGTTGGCGAAAGATATCTTTTCAACCTTTTCGTACGCGCTTGCTATTGCCGAAGATAAATCGTCTTCAATAGCCGTAACGCCGAGTACTCTACCACCGCTAGTTACGAGTTTGCCGTCCTTTTTGGTTGCGCCCGCAATAAAGACGGACGGTAAAATACCGCTTGGAATATCTATTTCATAGCCCTTGCCGTAAGCCGACGGATAGCCGTCCGACGCCATTATTACGCAACAAGCGCTCTTTTTACTAAATTTAACTTCTACTTCAGCGAGTTTTTCGTTTGTTACCGCTTGCATAACGGTGAGCAAATCGCTTTCAAGAAGGGGAAGTACGACTTGGGTTTCGGGATCGCCGAAACGACAGTTATACTCTATGACCTTAGGTCCGTTAGGGGTTATCATAAGCCCGAAGTAAAGACAGCCTTTGAAAGTCCTGCCTTCGGCTTTCATAGCGTTTACGGTAGGAAGGAAAATCTTTTCCATACACACGCTCGCAACCGACTCGGTATAGTAGGGGTTGGGGGCAACCGTGCCCATACCGCCCGTGTTTAAACCTTGGTCGCCGTCCTTTGCCCTTTTGTGGTCCATTGAAGAAACCATGGGAACGACGGTCTTTCCGTCGGTAAAGGCTAATACGGAAACTTCGGGGCCGGTTAAAAATTCTTCGATAACGACGCTATCGCCACTTGCGCCGAAAACCTTATCGCTCATCATTGACTTGACCGCTTCAACGGCTTCGTCGTAAGTAGTGGCAATTATTACCCCTTTGCCGAGCGCTAAGCCGTCGGCTTTGATTACTATGGGGAAGTTTTGTGTTTTTAAATATTCAATAGCCTTTTGCTGACTGTCGAATATTTCGTAAGTTGCGGTGGGTATGCCGTACTTTTTCATAAGTTGTTTTGAAAAAGCCTTGCTACCTTCGATTATAGCCGCCGCCTTGCTTGGGCCGAAACAGGGTATTCCCTTTTCTGTCAAAGCGTCAACTGCGCCGAGTACTAACGGATCGTCGGGCGTTACTACGGCGTAATCTATTTTATTTTGAAGGGCAAATTCTACGATTTGGGGAATATCCTTAGCGCCGATGGCAACGCACTCTGCGTCTGCGGAAATACCGCCGTTGCCGGGGGTTGCGTAAATCTTTTCAACGTTTTTATTCTTTTTTAAGGCTTTGATTACGGCGTGTTCTCTACCGCCACCGCCTACAACGAGTATCTTCAAAACTCTTCTCCTTTTATTCGTAAATGGGGAATTTAGCGCAAAGATCGGCTACTTGACTAGCAACTAAATCCTTGCTATTTTCAAAATCGGTCGCAACGAGTTTAAGCCAATGCGCAATTAATTTCATTTCGGGTTCTTTAAAGCCCCTTGAAGTGATTGCAGGCGTGCCTACCCTTATACCGCTCGTAACGAAAGGCGATTGGGGATCGTTGGGAATAGTGTTTTTATTTGCGGTGATATGCACTTCGTCAAGCCGTTTTTCAAAATCTTTACCCGTTACGCCAAAGTTGCGAAGGTCTACTAAAATAAGGTGATTGTCAGTACCGTCTGAAACTATTCTAAAACCTTCTTCTTTAAGCGCCGTGCAAAGGGCTTGAGAATTTGCTATGATTTGTCTTTGATATTCTTTAAATTCGGGGGTGAGCGCTTCGCCGAAAGCAACCGCTTTTGCGGCGATTATATGCATGAGCGGTCCACCTTGAGTACCGGGGAATACCGCCTTGTCAATTTGCTTTGCAAATTTTTCCTTGCAAAGGATAAGTCCACCCCTTGGTCCACGCAAGGTCTTATGCGTGGTAGTAGTTACAACGTCGGCGTAAGGCACGGGGCTTGGATGAAGCCCTGCGGCAACTAAACCAGCAATATGCGCCATGTCCACCATGTAGTAAGCGCCAACTTCGTCGGCAATTTCTTTAATCTTAGCAAAGTCGATTACCCTTGAATAAGCGCTTGCGCCCGCAATGATGAGTTTGGGCTTACTTTCAATTGCAACCCTTCTCATCTCTTCGTAATCTAACACTTCGCTGTCGGGGTTTACTTCGTAAGGAACGATATTGAAATATTTACCCGAAATATTTACGGGCGAGCCGTGAGTTAAGTGTCCGCCGTGGGCAAGACTTAAACCCATAATGGTGTCGCCGGGGTTTAAAAGGGCAAAGCAAACGGCAAGGTTTGCGCTTGCGCCCGAGTGGGGTTGAACGTTTGCATGCTCTGCTCCGAATAAAAGTTTTGCTCTATCCCTTGCGATATTTTCAACTACGTCAACGCATTGACATCCGCCGTAATATCTGTGCGCAGGAAAACCTTCGGCATACTTGTTGGTAAGCACCGTTCCCGCAGCCAAAAGTACGCCTTTTGAAACGATATTTTCAGAAGCGATAAGTTCTATATTATTTCTTTGTCTTTTAAGTTCCGCCATGCAGGCGTCGTGGACTTCTTTATCAAAGCCTTCGAGTTCTTCAAAAAAGTTCATATTATCTCCTTTGAACGCGTTCGAAGCGTTTTTTATTTTTTGAGCGCGACAACGCTCGATGTACTGCTTTAAAACTGTTTTACGTAGTGGGGTTACTTTACAAAAATGTTTCGCATGAGCGTCGTTTTACTTCGCTCGTTAAGGTTTCGTTTAACGGGGGCAACGTGACGATATTTTTTGAAAATCTTATTCAATAAGTTTTCGTAGGGGCGAGGCTAAACTCCGCCCAATAAGGTTTTCGTTTGACGGGAGGAGCAAGCCCCTCCCCTACGGCGTACTTTACTATCTATCCCGAAAATAATTTTGCTCTGCAAAAGAATTTTTGGGAAAAGGAGCAAACGGCTATAAAGTCTTGCTGACCGCATTTTGCGGTTGGCTAACAAAAAGCCGATTTGCGACGCGGTTTAGACTTTAATGCAGTAACGCACTTTTCAAGTGTTTTAAAGGCTTAGATACGAGCACCGCTAGGCTCGCAAGGGGTTGACGGATGGGATAGACCTTGTTGGTCATCCCAGTCGGCAAGCACTTGCAGTAAACGACGC
>JAFTTJ010000016.1 GCA_017466825.1 Clostridia bacterium | reverse complement strand
TTGGATTTTTAGGAAGTTTTACGCCGTCGCAATCTCTAACCGCGTCCGCGCCCCAAAGGTCGGCTATCTTTTTAGTGCCTTCTACGTAACTTTCGTCAGTTGGAATAGTTATTCTACCCTTTCTCATTGTTCGCTCCTATACGTTTTTTTATTTATAATAATTTTACTATAATAGTAGTGTTTTTGTCAATTAGCAAAAACTTTGTTTATAAATAAGTATAAATTCCATACAAAATTTTTATTTGTCTTTGGTTATAATTCTGCCGTTTTTATTAAAATGTAGCCAATAATCGCCTTATAGGGCAACTTATTTACTAATTTTAAAAAATTAGCGCAATTTGCATTTTTGCAAACTACGCGTAAGGATTTACAAGTTTTTAAGCGCGGTTTTCAATACCTGCATTTGCTCGGCGCTAAATTTACCGTCACGGTATACGCCTATATCAAATGTTATTACGCCACCCGCTTTATTTACTTTGCGCACGTAATCGGCAATATACTCGGCAGAGCGCTTCACGCCAAATACTCCCCAACCGCCAATCTCGCACTCGCCAACGCCAAGCGGGGCTAAAATATGCGCTTGAGCATTGCCGTAAAATCTCTGCGTAGGTATTACGGTAAAGTCGTTTTGCTCTCCACAAAGAAAATCTTCAAAGGTAAAACCCAATTCTATTCCCTTTTCGCTTACTCCGTTATTTAAAGAAACGAGAGCGCTAGGATTGCCCTTTTTACAAGCCTTATAATAAATTTCAAGCAACTCGTCGGTGTACTTGAACTGTTCTTTATAGCATCCGTCAATCCACCACCCCTTTATCTTCTCGCCGTAGCGCAAAGCGTATTCTTCCAATACGCTAGCCCACCTTTCAACGAAAGGCTTGGTTACGCCGACTTCTCTCGGCTCTATAAACCCAAATTTTGCGCCTTCTTCAACCGTTTTGTAAGGACCGTCGCCCGTGAAATATAAAAATAAGTCGATATCGTATTTTGATAAAGATTTATGCAAGTCGGCGATTAAATCTCTCGTACTGCACGCCTCGCCTGGCTTAGTGCCTGCTATGCGGTCAAAAGTAGCGTTGGGGGCAATCATGTGCTTAGTACCCTGCATAACGGTTATAACGTAATATCCCGCGCCGATATCGTGTAAATTTTTAGCCAAGGTTTCGGTATCAAACTCTTTTACGAGAGCGTCCCAATCGGTCATTTGGCCGTAACTGTTGGAGTAAGTGGGATTATTTTGCACTACGTGTAAAAAATGATTAAAAACCCCCCATTTTTTGGCGTAAAATCTATCTTGAGCAAGCCTTACTGCTTCTAGTTGCATCTCCTTTTATTTCTCCTTTTCAGTAATATAAATATTATATTATCTTCACAATCGTTTGTCAATGATTTACCCCAAAACGACTTGGCTAAACTACGTGATAAAAAAGGTTTAGTAAAAACGCCACGCAAAAAACGCTTAAAATACTAAACTATACAAAAACTTTTTGTATAAATATAAAAACAGCTTGGCGAAAATTCGCCAAGCCGTAAATTTATTTTATTATAACATCTTAATTCTTGAGTCTATCAAAAATAAAGTTAATTCTTCTCTAAAACGATAGTTAAAATATAAACTTCGCCGTCAATCCATAGAAAAAACACCGGATTTTACGCATTTTAGGTATAAAAAGTGTGGGTTTTAACTGTTTTTACGCAAAACACTAAGCATTTTAGTGTTTTGTGCTTGTTTGGTTAAAACAATACATAAACTAAAAGGTTAGAGCGTCTTTGTCCTAACCTTTTAGTTGATTATTCAATTACTCGTCGTCTAAGATTTTATCTTCTTCGAGTTTTAAGGATTTGAGCCACTCTTCCTTTTTACGTTGGATTACTTGATAGTTTATACTTCCACGCGGGCAACAAGATAATAGAAAGTTAAAGTCTTTTAGTTTATTGCGAATCTTGTCGTTAGTGTCTTCAACTATAATCTTTGGTCTACGATAACCATTATACAATGTTATAAAACATTTCCAACTGTACGCCATCAAGTTTTGTTTTGCAGCACGTTTGCAATACCTACGCCAACATAACCTTATAGACGATTGGTGCTTACACATTTGGAATTCTTCCCACTCAAAGTCGGGAATTAAATAGCCGTCCCCCTTTTTCGCCCTTTCGGGGAATAATAAAGAAGAAATTTCCTCTTCACTCATATCATTTAGCGCATAAATTTCAATCCCTAACGCCTTTATCCTTTTTAGAACAGTCCATACAGTCGTGCGAGAACAAGTGCATAACGTTGCAATTTGGCTATTATTGTTGCCTTTTTGGTAGTATTCAATGATTAATTTGTATTTTGACATAATTTTCTCCTTTTTGTCGCCCTTTTTTACCCATAGCGGTAGATACAGAAAAGTGTTCAATTTGAGGAACCACCCCGTTTTTTTGACCGATTTTTGACTTTACAAGAGATTTTTAAGAGAAAAAATAGTCACTCTCTTGAAAGAATGACTACTAAAACCTTATTTTTTAATTAAAAATTGAATTTTTACCGCTTTTCGGTGCTAATTCTTAGCCCCTAGGATTACGGATATTAGCTTGAAGGGGTGTGTATAGTGAAAAGTTGGTCGTGTATATTTATACCCTTTTTCACGCGTTTTGTTTGTCTTATGCATACATATTGCATATTTTGTCGAATTGTGTATATTTATGCAAAACGCGGTAGCTGTAGGTTTTTGGTTATTTTTCACTCAATTTTTTGTAGCTGGTCTTGACAGTCCTTGGCATTTTCAAAAAGCGCTAATCTCTTATAAAACCTGACATTTTCGGCATTTTTCAAGTGCTTTTTATTGCTATCTTAACGCCACCCACTATCACCGCAAGCCTTACTATTTTTAAGGCTCATCGCGTCGCTATAATTTCACTCAAAAAAGACTTTTCCCCTCACATAGTTTCCCAATTAATTACTCAAATTGAAGAACTCATTTTGTGGTTTCTTTTGAAATTTTTTCGAAGAAAAATCTATTGACCTCATACTCCAACTATCTTCCTTTGTAAGAAGAATACCATATTTTTCCCAATCTTCTTTGCTTTCAAATTCTTCATGTCGGTCAAAAATCATTTTTTTACACCCATTCAAACGCCACTTCATATATGAATCAACTAATCCCTTAGGTAAATTATATGTTTTACAAGCAAAAATCCCATTTTGAATTAATTCCTCAAAAATCGTACTATTTATTTTAGATAATTCTTGTTGAAAATAAGTGCTTGTTTGGCTTGCAAAACAGGAACAAAGCTTTTGTACTCTATTATGATAATTGGCTTGTACTTCAACCCCATCTAATATAATGGAAATCTCATCCCCATAGACATAGGCAAGCCTTGCGCTTGAATATTTCTCGCACAATTTTTTCGCCACTTTTGCTAAAGATTCTATAATCTTCTTTTTATCTTCTTTTGAAAACATTTTATAATATTTACTTGTAAATTTCACCCCATCAAGGTGAACAATAATGTACTCATCAGAGCGCAAAATTATATCGTTCTCTCTAATATATGTTTCAAAATTTACCCCTTCGCGGATGTAATCCCCCTGGGTTATCCTCTTTTGTGATTTTTTCATATTAATTACTCCTCGTATTCGTAATCCATTAAATAGCACAACATTCTATAAGAGGCATCTCTTTTTGCATCTTTTTTAGAATTTGTCCAATAAGACGTTTTATTATCGCCTTTTATTCGACAATAACATCTCCAAATCGGGGTACCGTCATCATCGTCATAATCTTGCTCATAATCATAAATAGGCTCACTAATAAGTCCTTTTTGATACAATTCATTTAACTGATTTATAGCACGACTTTCATCAGGTTCCCCTACTTCATCTTCAAAAGAATAATCTTCTTGTAGGTCTTCAATAATTTGAGGCAATGTTTCTTTGAGATTGAGCATTTTAGAAACAACTTTTTTCAACTTTTCGATATCCCACCTTCCTATACCGTTTTTATCTAGGTGTTCCCAATCTAAATCCATTGTGACCGCGCCAACAATTGCCTCAAATAAATCTTCTTTTACGCTATCGTCGTCTTGCACGTTGTTTCTTATGTCGCCTTTCCCCATAATAAGATATTTATTCAATCCCATATCGTCAATGCGAGATGCCAAATTCTCACTGCAAACAAGCGCAATTAAAATATCGGTTAAATCTTCCTCATCGAATTCAATCGCATATTCTTCGTCGTCAGTAGGATAAGCATATTCATCACTTAATGCTTTCACTACGGCAAGGCTTAAAACTTTATCGCCTAAAAACTCTAGCACTTCATTATTCTCGCCACCGTGTTCCTCCGTAAAGGAACGACGGGTAAATGCTTGCTCCAATAATACTTTATTTGCAAAAGTATAACCTATTGTTCTTTCAATTTCTTCTATTTCATAATTTTCAAATATCATTATTTTATCTCCTTTTCTAAATTTTTGGTCTGAAATAGAATAACTTCATCGTCGTTTTTTCATAAAATAAAAATCCTCCTGCAAGTATTTGCAAAAGGATATAAAAACACCTGAAAACAAAGTACAGCCAAATAGACTACACCTTTGAAATCAGGCTTAACAAAGAAAATTCTAACATTTAAACTAACCGCATTTGAAACCTGTTACTTTTATAACAACCAACAAATATTGTCATTTTACACACAAGAATTTAAGTCGCTTAAACCTTTTGCTTTTTCAATTGTATAAGTATTATAGCATTTTTTATATTAACTGTCAATCTAAATTTAAGTATTTTGAAAGGAAGAAGGCTTAAATTTTACGCCCCGAAAGAGTTGTTCTCTTTCGGGGCAATTTTCAATTGGTTTTTAATCCCCCAACAGCGCTAAAATTTCGGCGGCGCCCAAATCGGGTTTTACTTTAGGCATAACTGCCTATCCGTCTATTTCTCCATACCGCAGGTATAGCATTGTTTGGACAAGAGTTCTTCGTTTTTAATACTGCTATACAGTCTAAACCCGCCTGCAAAATTGTAAGCGTCAAAGCCGTTTTGTATTAAAATTCTCGTCGCCAAATAACTGCGAAGTCCACTTTGGCACATTACATAGATTTTCTTCGTTCTATCAAGCTCACCCAAACGCGCTCTTAAATCGTCCAACGGAATATTGATAAATCCGTCTGCCGCCCCACGCATATATTCAAACGGCGTGCGAGTATCCAGCAAAATCACATCATCTCTTTCTCTTAAAGACGGAATATCTTCATAATAAAACTGCTTTACAACGCCGTTTTTGATATTGTCCACCACGAAGCCTGCCATACTGACAGGGTCTTTCGCCGACGAATACGGCGGAGCGTACGCAAGGTCTAAATCTTTTAATTCATCTGCTGTCATGCCTGCCCGAATGGCGGTTGCAATCACGTCAATACGCTTATCAACACCGTCATAACCGACAATTTGCGCGCCCAAAATCTTATAAGTACCCTTTTCAAAAAGGAGTTTTAAGGTCATTGCCGTTGCGTTCGGATAATACCCAGCGTGCGAGTTTTGCGTTAAAATTACCTTTTCGTATTCTATACCGCTTACTTTGGCTTGCTGTTCGTTAATGCCCGTCGTCGCCACCGTCATATCGAACAATTTCAGTACGGACGAGCCTTGCGAGCCTTTGTATTCGCTGTTCAATCCGCAAATATTATCCGCCACGATACGCCCCTGCTTGTTGGCAGGACCTGCCAAGGAAATGACCGCGTCTTGCTCGGTGATAAAATGTTTTACCTGCACCGCATCCCCCACCGCATAAATATCGGGAACGGAAGTTTCCATCTTTGCATTGACCTTGATTGCCCCCTTTACGCCAAGCTCTAACCCTGCTTTTTTCGCAAGAGTGTTCTCGGGCGTAACCCCGACGGAAACCACTACCATGTCCGCGTTGAGTTTATTTCCGTTATCGGTTTCCAACGATATTTGTTCGCCGTTTACCGTCAATTTTTCCGTGTTGGCATTGAGCAAGATTTGTACGCCGTGATAGCGGAAATTCGTGTGAATAAAGGACGCCATATCGCAGTCAACCGTCGGCAAAAAATGATTGCCACGCTGGATAACCGTCGTTTTTATTCCCCTTTCAGCGAGATTTTCCGCCATTTCAAGTCCAATAAACCCACCGCCTATAACTACTGCGGTTTTTAGTTGTTTTTGCTCTACAAAAGCACGGATTTTCAGTGCATCCTCCACCGTGCGGAGCGTGAATACTCTTTCGTTTTCGGCGTAAAAATCGGGCAAAATCGGCTTTGCGCCAGGCGATAAAATCAGCTTATCGTAGCTTTCCGTAAAGCTCGTTCCCGTTTTCAAATCGGTTACGGAAACGGTCTTGTTTTGCGCGTCGATATCGGTTACTTCGTGATTGACTTTCGCCGTGATTTTGAAACGGCGGTAAAAGCTTTCAGGCGTTTGTAAGGTCAAATCTGCCTTGTCCGCGATAACACCGCCGATATAATAGGGCAAACCGCAGTTTGCGTACGAAATAAAGCCCGAACGCTCGAAAATAATAATTTCCGCACGTTCGTCTAATCTTCTTATTCTTGCCGCCGCCGTTGCACCACCTGCAACCCCGCCTACGATTACGATTTTCATAATAAGCCTCCTATGCTTGGTTTTTACCTTATAACAACGCTAAAATTTCGTCGGCGTTGGTGTCGGGTTTTACTTTGGGCATGACCGCTTGTATAATGCCCTGTTCGTCAATCAAGAACGTCGTTCTCACAACGCCCATACTCACTTTGCCGTACAACTTTTTCTCTTGCCAAACGCCGTAGGCTTGAATTGCCGAAAGTTCGGCATCCGACAACAAAACAAACGGCAAATTATATTTCGTCGCAAAATTCAAATGTGAATTCACGCCATCCTTGCTAATACCGATAATCACCGCATTTTTGTTTTCGATTTCCTTATTTTTAAGCGCAAACGCGCAGGCTTGTCTTGTGCAACCGGGCGTATTATCTTTCGGATAGAAATACAAAACCACTTTCTTGCCGAGAAAATCGGACAAAGAAACCAACTTTCCGTTTTTATCGGGCAACGTAAACTCCGGCGCTTTCATTCCAACTTCTAACATACTTTTCCGTCCTTCTTATTCTTCTATTACGATACAATTTATCTGTTTGCTACGTACCGTGCAAGCATCTATGGCAGCAATTCCCTTTCCGTAATACGGAGAAAAGTCCGCATCATCGCCAAACTCACTGCATTTCCTTTCGTACCTGCTATGCCCATACGAACTATGCCAATGCCCACACACAATCGTTTTATTCTCGTCTATCACGCCGTCGTACGCCGCATCCATACCATTTATCCACCGCGCAGAACTCCATTGCTTTGCGCTTGCTTTTCGCCAATCATCTATAGCAAAATAGGTAACGGCGTAAGGATTTTGTCTTATGCTTTCGCAAGGAATCCAACCGTGAACGAAAATATGGTTTTCCGTTTCAAAATAATTCACCATCGCGGGCAATATCTTTTGCATAAACGGCGTTTCTTTCATTTTGTAATAGACTTCGCTCGGATTGTCGTATAAATCCGCCAACCTAGTACCCGTTAATTGTAAAACGGTATCTACTGTTCCGTTGGAATTGTGGTGACTTTCCAAATAACTTGCCCTATGCCAAAAATTTAGCATATCCACAAGCAATTCTTCGTGATTGCCCTTTATGAGAATTACTTCGTCTTTTTCTAGTAATTCTAATATGAAATTTTGAAGTTCTACAGCTTCGCCTCCCCTATCAAACAAATCCCCACAAACTATCAACTTGTGAGGTTCTTCGTCGTTAAAAAAGCCTTTTTCTTTTAACGAGTCTTTTAATATCGAGCAAAAACCGTGAACATCCGCAACAACGTAATATTTCATCTTAGCCTTTCCCTTTCATGGTTTTATAGGCTTCTTTGATGAAATCTACTTTCGTCATACCCTTTTCGGTTAAAAACACGTTAATTTCTTCAAACAGTTCTCTTGGAATCATCGTTTGAAAGTTCGCATTTTTCTCTTTGCGCAATTTTTTATTCTTTTCTTCGTACTTACGTCTTGCCACTCTTTTCGACGTATCTTCTTTACGAGTAACCATAACTTGTCCTTTTCTATTTAGATTTTATTGATATAAGTATACCACATCTACATAAAACAATCAATCAGTTTTATCGTATATGGTAAACTAAAAACTAAATAACAACTGAATCTAGAGAAAGGTCTGGTGGGCTTTCCCATCAGACCTTTTTGTTATAATTTGTGGATACTATCATAAACATCTTTAACAAAACTTCTTTTTTCTTCTTCTGTATAGGAATCGAAAGAATGAGATGAGTTGTTTAAGAATTTTACTTTTAACAAAAGTTCTTCCTTTTTATTCGTTGTTATTAATCTCGCCTTTTCCAAATTAATTATAAAATCATGCAACCTTCCACCAGAAATAGATGTATCTTTACTTATATCATATGCAAAGTGGTAATGTAAAAAATTATCCAAATATATTCGAACATCATTTTCCGCTATATCACTTATTTCAGCGTTTATAAACTTAATGATCTTATTAAGAATTTTCTCATAGTCAGTTTTGAAAATATCATCTTCTTCAGTTATTTCTTCAAAGTTATGATTGCCAGACTTACGAGTTATTTTTAAAAGAGTTTTATCAGATGTTGATTGTGTAATAACCTTGAAAAAGTTTTCATAATGCAACAATATAATTGTTTGACAAAAGGCATTGTCTTTTAGACTATTTAACACGCTAATAAACAAACGCATCCTATTCTCGTCAAAACTTGTTATTGGATCGTCCAAAATAATAATTTCTTTTGGATTATTGTCAATTTTTATTTTTGCTAAAAATACAGATAATGCTAATGCTCGACGATCAGATTCACTTAAACAATATCGGATTTCATCCACGAGTTTATTCTTAAAATAAACTTTTACCCCATAAACTTTCTTTTTACCACGTGGCGTTGTTTCTCTTTCTATGCGATAATTTTCACTACCCAATTTAGAGAATATAGATTGTATTGTTGAAAAATATTTATTAAGAAATTCCTCTTGTTGTTCGTCTATTTTTGCCCTAGTTTCCTTTATCTTTTTCTTTAATTCCTTTACATGTTCCTCTAGTTGCTTCAACTCCTCTATTTCTGAATTATACATTCCGCGAAGTAGCATTTTTTCGTCAGATTGCATCATTTTTGTTAACTCATCGATTTTCTTATCAAGAAAATCTTCTGACAAATCACATTGATACTTTTCAAAAACATCATTATATGAATTGATTTTCGCATTAATTTCGTCTTGTGTTAACAAAATTCCAGGAATTATTTCATAAACTAATTTTCTTGTCTCTATAAGAGAAAACTCAGTTAAAGAAATTGAAGCCAATTTATCCCCTAAAGCATTCAAAAGTTCTTCTTTAACAACATCAATTTTTTGGTTAAATAATTCAATATCTTTACTTAACCTTTTAATATACTCATCAAACTCAATATTAGCTTCTTTCGAAATATTACAGTATGGTAATATTTCTTTAGTCGCCGACATAAGTCTTGCAACTAAACTACCAAAAGACTGCTCTCTAACTTCCTTATTTGTGTCTTTGATTAAATTTTCAAGCGAATTTATAATTGATATAACTTCTTCTGAAAAATATTTAGAAATAATTTTTATTTTTTCATTATCCGCTATATTGCTTCCACAAAGAGGGCAACTAGACTCTCCCACACTTATAGATGCGCTGGTCTTTAACCAATTTTCCGTTATTTTAGGATTCCCTTCCTTGATTTTATCAATTTCCACTTTAATAGATCTCAAATCAAATGAATGATATTTCTTAAGTTCTTCCTCTACTTTTTTCACCAAGTTCACGATAGAGTCAAAATTCATTTGAAGCAACTTAAAACTTTTTATTGCTTTAATTTTATCTATATCTTTTTTTTGCCTCTCTAATGTTTTTATTTCTTCTTTAGCCGACATTACACGACATTCTGCATCTTTAAAAGAATCTAAATATTTTTCTTTTCTTATGTCCTCATAAGAATACTCTTTTAATCTTTTATCCAATAAAGGTTTCTTCGTTTTTATGTCTTGCTCTTTATTTGCGAGCAAGTTTTCCATCTCACTAAGTAACTCAATTAATTCCACGCTACGATCACCTAAAACAAAAGATGTAAAATTTTCTTTATTTTTATGCTCAATATTGAAATTTGTAAAAACATTTTCGTTTACAAAATTAATATCAAAAATTTGCAAGTTTTCTCTTACATTTAACCCATCTGGAATTTCCCAAAGATCACCATTGAATATTACATTTTTACTGTCAATTGTAAATTCAACTATACACTTATCTGTTTCTCTACAGCCAATTGTTTTTCTATTATTAATAATGGAAATATCATTTTCTTTTAACGACCTAAGTATATCACAAAACGTAGTTTTACCATATGTATTTGATGCGTAAATATAAGTAAAAGGTTTTAATGCGATTTGCCCATTCCCAGCCTTTTCATATGTTCCAATGTTGTTTATTTTTCTTATTCTTTCAAGTGCCATATAAAGATCCTACCTTTTTACTACTTTAATTTTATCATATTTCGACAATAAAATCAATATAAAGCGTCGCTATAAAACAAAAAACCACAAAATATTGTGGTTTTCGTGGTATACCCTGGTAGAATCGAACTGCCAATAGAATCTTGGAGATAAGCGATAGAATCAACGCTTAATTTTTTATTTGATTTTGCGAATATATTATTCGTTTTATCAAAGCATATTTTTCGTCTTTACACGAGATTTTCATGACGTGAAATAAAATTCGTAATATGTCTATTCTATTTCTATTCTAACTCGATTTTTTAAAAATACACATTTATTTTCACTCTCGCAGGGATTCAATCTCGTATTAAACCGCCCGCTATTCCATTTTTTAATAGAATAGGGAATAAGTAGAGCCAACCATATATTTCGTAGATTTTTTAACAATACTCACCTATCAAATCCATTATGTTCTCATTAATACTTCCACTATCCGCATCAATCAAATAAGGAACTTGAATAACTGTTTCGTCAATACTATCTCTTGTGGTTGCATTTGTTCTTTTTATCAAATTAACAACTATTGCCTTATCTCCCTTTACTCTAGATAATTTTCTCTGTACTTTACTAACATATTCATCATTATCAATCATAAACTTGTCCCAATGTTTAAAGTCAAAATATAAATTATTTAACTTGTAATCGAATAACTCATATTTGGAATAATCATCCAAATCTTTTAAATCCCATCCTAACTGTTCTTCAAGTATATGTTTCCCAACAACTTCACCCAATGCTCCAAGATATATTTGTTTAAAAGCTGATGGATTCAAAACGTAATGAGCCCGCTTAAATTTTGTAGCGTACCCATTTTCATCAAACATTTCTTTAATGGATTTTATAGAAAGAATTATAGGCAAATCACATGCATACTCAGAAACCTGATTCATATTATAGGACGTATCAATTCTCATCTCAATAATGTCATATTTTGCATCCTGGGAATAAGAATAGCCCTTACACTTATCGTCAAATTCAAAATATAACCACTTAAATTTACCTGGATTATCCGTTGTTGGATTCTTTAATACAAAATCACGAATTTCTTGCCACTCTAACACTGCCTGCCTAGAATTTCTAACAGTCCAAGCCTTACCTCTAATAGCATAAAAGGCACTCTTGCTTTTTCTAGAATATTCTTGAATTCTATCAACGTTTATAGCAGATGAAACATTAGTATTTAGTAGAGCTCTAAACTCTTCATTCAAAAGTTTTGGCATTTTACTGTTTTCAATACGTTGAATTCTTTCAACAACTTCTTTGTCGGAAAAAATATAAATGTTCTTATTTTTGTTTCGGCAACGACAAATTCTACCTATTGCTTGAATTATTATTTTTAAAGTATGAGCATATAAATCACCGTTTTTAGGATAAAAAGAATTGCTTTCGCCAAAAAAAGCTTGTCTAAAACCGTTAGCTATATTGTATTTCATATGAGGATATGAAATATGGCCGTTTTTATGCAAATATTCTTGATGGAAAAGATATTTTGCTAAGTCCGTGTACTTATCTTCGCTATCATATCGCAATATTTGTAATAAATTTGTTGGCGTTGCCAAATATATTGCTTCAAAGTCTTTTGTGCCTCTAGTATCATTCTCAGTGCGAACAACCATATGCTCTAACATTTCAGGAATTTTATATTGAATATTTTTACCCGACCCAACTGTTTGATAAGTTGTTAAAACAAACACCTTTTCTCCTTGCGAAAGGTGATCTCTAACATTATTTAACTTTTCGTCGAAATCCTGAGAATTAATAACTTCAAAGATGATTTTAGAATAATTGTTTTGATTGCGCAAATCCTCAAATAAAGCTAAGAGTCTATCTAAATCAAAATCTTCTCCTGACTTAGGAAAACGATTTTCAAAAGCAATAAAAGAATATATCTCATTTTCGCATATCTGTTTATATAAATATGCTAATTTAAGCTCTATTAAAAAATAGTAGCTTTTAGTTTTTATATCTTCTAATATCGCAATATATTTATCCTTAGTCTCACCTTTAAATAAGTCATTAATATATAAGAGACATTTCTCTTTATCTGAAAACACATTAAAATCATCTATAATGTTTGTATGTATTTGGTATTTGCCGTCTAATGCACTTATCGTTTTCTTAAATTCTCCACCCACCCTTTCTTCATCTTCTTGCGTGGACGTTATATTCTTATCTTTTAATTTAGACTCTAAATATTTTTTATCATAATTACCAATGCAAGTATCTACTTTAGCTGTTGCTGATATACCAACAACTAGTGAGTGTTCTGCCATTTTGAGAATTACGTCCTCAGGCGTTGTTGAAAAATTATAGTTCCTTACCACAGACTTCATATCATGATAATTGCTATCTTCTATTTCAGTAAAATTGAACCCTTTACGCATGTTAGAATCTTTGTCGATTTTTTCAAAAATGTAATCCCCTTTTTGAATTTTTGTAAACAAATATTCTTTTTGCTCTTCATTTAAATTAAGCGCATCCAAAACTGTATATATAGCTTCTTCAACCGTATATTTAGTTTCATTTGGTTTCTTGCTTTGATTTTTATAATATAAATAGTTGTTATAAACGTAAAATAAAGCCTTGGTAAAACCATCTATACAATATTCTAAATCCCATATTATTTTATTTATAAGCTTATTTTCACACGAGTATTCCATCCCTTTAAGAGATAAAATATCTTCTTTGGAATCAACGTTTGCGTAAATAAACTTTTTAGAGCTATCTTTTATAACGTTAAAATATTTTCCATCATCAAATAAAAATGCTTTATCATATTTAAAATCAACGCTTTTAATCAAATAGTTTATATTATGCTCTTCATATTTTTTCTTAAATTCTTCCCTCCAAGCATCAAAATGCCATTGCGTTTCATGCCATTCCCCGCTTTCAACCTTTTTCTTATGATATTCGGATGTTTGTAATAATTTTTTAGGTATAGTAAAATTTTGGAGAGCAAAGTGTAAATCCACAAACAATGAAACTATGTCGGTTTTATTCTTTAATCCGTCCTCAATAATTTGGTCTAAAACTACAGTCTTAGTTGAATCAAACTCATCTATAAAAACAATTGATTCTTCCGTAATTTTATCATTATATGCATAAAAGGGCACTCTACGAAACGTGTCAATCGGCGATATGAATTTTTGCGTGGTAAGAAAAATCACTTTATAATCTTCAATATTGCAAATTGGATATAAGTCTGTAAACCATCGATTATCACGCATAAAGTTCTTTCTATCTATTATAGACTTGTTATGAAAAAATCTATTTTTAATAAACTGCCTAAATGCTGGTTCAGAATCAGTTGCTATTTTTTGCTTCAAAATGCTTAAACTGTTTTTTAATCCCAAATTATCCGGATGCGCATCTATAGCAGTCCATGTAGAATAATACGTTTCAATTTCTTTTTTTAACGTTTTATACTCCTTACTGTTTTTTACTTCGGCGTCAGTAATATTTACTTTAAAAAAGTTTTCTAAAACATAATCTATCGTTGCTTTTGCTTGAAAACACAACTTTCTTTGCTCTTCATCAAGACTATTTAACAAATCTTGGCATGGCAAATTAGTTATTAAATTCGTTACAAAAAAGATTCTTTTAACATTAGAAAATAAAGGTTCCCCATCTAAAAATCTACGAATCAAGTCGACTACTACAGTAGTCTTACCAAAACCTGTAGGAGGATCCAATAAAAATAGTCCGTTATTGTTATTACTAATTACTTTTTCTAAAGTTTTTCTCATGATTCCTCGTTTTATTATACAAAATCAAATTTTTTCTATAGTTTTATAATATGCCTGCATTTCAATCAGACAAAACTCTGTATATTTATCTCGATGCGTCTCTGGTCCTATTTGAATATATTGATCAAAAGTGAACTGATTAATATATCTCAATAATGTCGTAAATTGAATATAATGATCAGCATATGTACAATGTAAAATTGTCCATTTATGAGGTTGCTGAGTTATAAAGCATTTTGCCGCTTTCTTGTAACAATCAAATTGCTTTTCATTCAAATCAAACCACTTTGAATTTATTAACCTTCTTCTTGAAAAATCTGGCGTTTTGATAGCTTCAATATCTACAATTTTCTCCTCTATAACTTGAGGATCGTGAACCAACCCCCAAATCATTTTACCTATAAATCCGACCAACCAATCAGATATTCTAACCCCTATATTATCTTTAGATTCAACACCTATAGTTATCTTAAACGGATATGATTGAGCTGTAGTAACAGTATTATCTTCTTTATCAATATATAGGTTAATTCTTCTAGGATTAATTGATAACTCCTTCAAAAGATTACACAGCCCATCAAAGTTAGCGAAATATATCCACTTTTGAATTCCTACGGCATTGATTTTTAATCCAGGGCAATTAAATATCGGTAAGAACTGCTTGTATAGGTGTACTTCTGCGCCTTTTCTATCAACATTTTCGCCAGCTTCTATTATGTTAAGCACCGTTTTGTTTAATACATCTATGCATTCTTCATTAGTTGCCCCATCCAAACGACATAATACATCTATGAGTTCTTGATGGTTATAGTTAATAAGCATTTTGGAAAACGAGTACACAAAGACGTCATAAATAAAACAATTCCTACGAAACCACTCTCTGTCAGGGAATAATCTTCTAACAAGGATTTCCATTTTGCTAATAATTTCTATTTGAAATATTAATTTTCGGTCTATGCACACATCAAATAGTTTAGTATAAAAATTCAATAGCACATTACTAAATGATTTTACGCCATACTTAAATTGATTATTGCTAAAGCAGCGACTTTTTAATTCTTTCTCTGCGGACATCGAAAAAGCTTTCTTGAATTCTATTTCAACCTTTAAAAACAACTCTAAAGTTTCAGGTATTTTATCCTCGCGAGCTCCCCAAAAGAAGCCAATGTAATCATCTAAGATATTATCGGCAAGAATATTCAACTTTCTCTCGGATAATGTAATCGCTTTGTCGTGATATGTTTCATCAAAATAAAAATTATAATCTTTGCTCAAAATTTGTACTCCAAATCAAATTAATAATTCGCAATGATAATAAACCATTGATTCGTATTACATAGCATCTCCTTAGACTTTTTTGCTATTATTTAAATATTCTTTACTGTATGCAAATGAAAAATCCCTCATTTTGTTTTGGCTAATCTAATCATCTTATCTAAAATCTCTTCATCCGCAGGGCAGAAATTGTAGTTTGGAATTTCTGCCGACGTTATCCATTTAATATCGTTATGTTCCAGTTTTTGTGGAACGCCTTCGGATATTGTTGCATTAAACAAAGTTAAATGCACGGTAATGTCAGGATATTCGTGGACAACTTCCATAAAAACATCCCCCACGTTAAGCGTAATATTTAATTCTTCTTTGCACTCACGGATTAAGGCTTGTTCTTTTGTTTCGCCTTGCTCAACCTTTCCACCAACAAACTCCCATAAAAGAGCTCTTGCTTTATTAGCAGGCCTTTGGCAAATCAAAAACTTATCCTTATCCCAAATAAGTGCCGCAACTACTTCTACCATAACACTCACCTATTTCTATTATAACATAACCAAATTTAAAATCTATTCCGCAGTAATCATAATATTTTTCCGCAATTGTCGAATTTAACCCCTAAAAGCATAATTTTACTTTATTCTTTCGTAATATTCGTCCAACTTCTTATCGCAAACAGAAAGTATATGCACTTTCTCGTCATCCGAAAGTTTCTTCCAAACGGTTGAATCCACTTCCACGATTCCAAGCGTTTTTGTATGGCGCATCATATTCATATCTTCAAAACGCTTAAATGGATTAGAAAGAATATTGTGTTCCGCTTCTTTATCGGTGTATCCACCTTTTGCGAAGATGCTATTTTGTTTCTCAACCTTCAACCCTTTAACACGCCTATCTTCATAATATGCCTTAAAATAAGCAACAATATCTTCAATCTTTACTCGTCCTTGCTTGTCGGCGTATTGTAATACCGCTTTGAGCAAAACGGGCTTATATGAATAACTCATATCCATTTGCTCAACCATTTCCATAAATAACGTCTTACGGTTATTGTCGTCTATTCTAAAAAAATTTTCATCTGCACATTGCTCTGTAATTTATATACTTGTCCACTTTTAATTTGCTTATTATAAACCCATTAAAACTTTATATTTTAGCTCTTTCTCGGTTTCACCATCCGACAAAATATATAATAAAGTTCTAGCTCTAGACAACAATGTATAAAGCAAAATACTTTTATCTTCTAAATTCTCCTTGTGAATATCCACAGCGATCACAACCTTAGAATCTAAGCCTTTATAAGACTGAATCGTTGCGTAATTAATATTGCATATATTAAAATCTCCAGAAAACTTAGCTATAAGAGCTTTGTATTTTCCTTCATATCCAGCAATTATAGAATTTTCAAATAAAACAGGAGATAAAACCACTATCTCACTTTGTTTAACGCCAGATTCAATTAGCGTTGAAATTAAACTATCCAACTTATTATCAAAATCAATTTCATTACAGCTAATTATGTTTACATTTTCACCATCTACAATGGCTTTCCCTGACTCAATCCCAGAAATATGCTTATTAAATAGTGAGATAGGCTCCGTGTTTCTACAATTTTTTGTTAATCTATATTTAATTGGATAATATCTTTGCAAAGCTTCCATTGCCTTATCAAATCTATTCCTATTAAATAAATTTTGGTTGCTATCATAGAAAAACATCCAATTGCCATTATACAATCCTTTTTTAAGTAATTTATCAAAGATAGGAAAATATTTTATATTTAACAAATCTTGGCCTTCATCTACTATCAAAACATCATATTGTATAGTCTTATGGTTTGACAAATATTTTAATAACTGTTCGGGTAAATATGTGGAATAATAATTCGCATCACTAACTCGATTAGGATCAATAGCAATATAATCCGATATTAAACCATGAAAATGTTTTATAAACAGGCAATCAGACGCATTGGTTTTTGACAAAAACGTTGCAAGCATTTTATTGTAAGTTAAAAAAAGAACTCTTTTACCCTTCTCCACGCAATTACGCGCATATTGCATTGCAATCAACGTTTTACCTGAACCAGCTGGACCATTAATGAGCAATTTTTCATTTTCTTCTAATGCATCCAAAACTTTTATTTGTTCCTCTGTGAGCCTTATCAACTGTTCGTCAATAGAATTTACCACACTGCTTACTGCTGGAACAAAATGCAAGTCATCTCTTATAAACTTCTTTATTTGATCAATCTCTTCATTTGATAAAAACGAAAATTCTCTTCTGTTTCTATCGTCCCAATAGTCGTGACATTTCTTGATATATTCATCAAAAGAAAAAGTTGAAGAAAAATCATATAGAATTTCTGGAATAATTGAAACACCCCTGTATGAAAAAGTTACATCAGGAATAACGACTCCACTAGCAAAAGATATATTTTTCGCCCAGTAAAATTGTTTAAGTAATGCAGTTTTTAAGGCAAATAATGCTCCTGCAGCTTGATCAAATGGGCCTTCATTTTTAACACTTTTTTTACCAAACCTATCAGTAAATTCCCACACGCCATTAGCGCAATCTACTTGCCCTCCTTTGACTTCCAAACATAATACACCAAATTTAGTAACAACAATAAAATCTGCTTCAGAATAAGATTTCTTTTCGTGCTCGGGCAATCCAACAGAATGAAACGCATAGCCCTCGTCGAAAGAAGTCTCCTTCAAATACTTAAACACTTTTCTTTCGGCATTACTTTTACACTCATTACCTAAAACATTTGGGATAAGCTTCACCTTATTTCCTCCAATTTAATAATCCTAACTCCTCATTACCAGGCATTCCGCATACAGAACATCTATCCAACAAAACGTTTCTAAATTCACAAGACGTTTCTGGCAATAATGTGCATGCAAAACATGCAGCATAGTTCAAAGACATAAAGCCCTGTTCTTTTGACGTATAACAAACAGGGTCCGAACTACACCATTTACCTCTTTCTAGCAAAGACTTCAACAATCTTTCCATGTTGATTTTTTGTGCCTGTTCAGTTAATCCACCTAAACTTCCATCAGAATCGGCTGTAGAAGTGTAAACTAACACTCCAGACATCTTCTTTTTACCATCTTTATAAGTAGAATAAATTCTTTCTTTAATGGATGCCGAAGTATATCCACACAAATTCGACAACTCCCTAATAAATAAATGGGCAAAAGTATGTAAGAACACATATTGTGGAGAAAATCTATCATTTTCAAAAAAAGATTCTTTTAGTCTTTCTCCCATAAACTCATAACGACTGCCATATTTACTCATCCACTTATCTAAAATAGTTTGATTAAACTTGATAAAAATTCCTTCTCCACGTTGTTCAATGCCAGGATACCATTCTTTTGAAGATTTAGAAATAGGAACCAAATTAGGGGCATTGTATCCTGTAGGTGCAGTCAATCGCGTAAAACCAACCATTGCGGTCACAACAGTCAATCTTTCTATTGCTATTGTTTTATCTATTATGTGATTATACTCAGCAGATACTTCTTCCTCATGCGATAAATAATCGCTATTTTTATCTTCTGTATTATATGTTAAAATAGCATCGTATTCATCTTCCATTATGGATTGCATAGTTTGAACAACTTCAGTTTCATTATCCAACAATTTATTCAACAATTCTTCTATTGTTAACTTTTCAAAATAAGGAAATTCCTTACATAATTTCTCAATGAATCTAGGCTTGTCCGAATCAGTTAATGGCCCCACTATTCTTTCATATTCCGTCTTGTTTTCTTGTATCTTTTTTGCAAGCTTAGTACTCCAGGGTGGAATTGTTAATGCGCTAACAGTACATGGAAAATAAACACTACTTTCGTTTCTGATTCGCATTTGCATATATTGTTGTTCTTCATTAGCTGTACAAGTTTCCTTATCCCCTAGCCATGGACGATTCCCTGAACACGAATAATTAGCAAACGCATTACGCGCACTTGCTCCCTTCATCGATCTTTTTGCGCCGCAACAAGTACATTCCACAAACAAGCTATCCATATCGGTTTTGTTTCCGACATAATACATCCTCAATTTCGGTTTTTCGCACTTTTCTTTCCCTTGAGCTTCATGAACCCACCATTCATACGGAAAATCTTCAATATGTCCTTTCGGGCAAACTAGCACAAATCTTGAGGGGAGATATTGACTTTTTCCTTTACATTTTTCACAATAACATTTATATTTTCCATGGTCAAGTTTACAATCCGATCGACCTGCTTTTTCTAACGTTTGACACCTAGGATTATATAAAGTTTTAGGAAAAACCACTGCTGGTAAATCAGGCGTGTCATTTTCCCATGCGTTTTCTTTTAATGATATTTTAGGCTTTACAAAGTATTTTACATTTAACAAATTTTGAAGGTTTACATTATGTATTTTAAATTCTTTATCATTACACCAATCCCATTTATCAGTACCACAAATAATAGCCGTTTGATTAACAAAATCAACCATAGAACCTATCCCAAACGTAGTAATTGCTTGACTTTGTCTTACTTTACCTACAACAAAAGGCTTACTTGCAGAGGAGTTTTTTCTTATTAATCCCATTTATTATACCTCCTGGACAATAAACACATTTGAGCTACTTTCAACATTTCTCACTGAATTCAAAACAGTAAAATCTTCGTTATCATTTTCGGAAGATTGTAATAAAGATATATATTCCCCCGCAACACGACCTTTTTTTCTAACATCATACACTAAAGACGAACCAGCGTTCATCCACGCGTATTTGAAATCTTCTAAAAAGGCGATTGCACCATCTAAAGCTGCAGGTTGTATTTCTTTAATTCTATTAAGTAAATACTCTTCTATTTCGCAAACTTTAGAATTATTAGCATTAAACAACCTTGCAGAGTCATTAGAACTCATTCCTGAAACTAAGTGTCTCACCAATGCAATAAATACTGCATGTAGCCCTTTTTCAATACTACGCATAGAAAATGGAGTTACACTAGTTGATTCCACGTGTTTATAAAAACAACTATGATATTGATTAAATCTTTCATAATGAGACCTGTCACGAGACCTAAACGCATTATATAGACAAAATACTATACCAGGATTAGAACGACCTACACGACTAGTTGCCTGAATATAATCGGCATTGCTTTTAGGTTGTCCATAAACAGCCATCAGGCCAAGTCTATCAATATCGACCCCTACTGAAAACATATTTGAAGACAATACGTATTTATACGCCATATCTTTATCATCAAGCTTATATCCTATATTTAAGTCATCTAAAATACCCCTTATTTCAGATGAATTTTTACGGCTAGTTAACTCGCCTGCTTTCATTTTTATCTCTTCTTTATATTTTCCATTTTCCAATTTTTCCACGTTTAACTTTTCGGATTCAACACAAAACTTACCATTTATTAATGACGATATATAATTATACATTCTCTCTCTTAAAATGGTTGATGCCGTTCCTAAATCTTTTATTGCATTGAAATATCCAATTATCGTGTAATATTGGTCCAAAACTTTTTCTTCTACCCCTGATTTTTCAAGATAGAAATCACTTAAACTTAAAGCAGAAAACACGCGAATCATTAAATCCACCATGCTTCCTCCTTGTTCCGATAATCCGACATAAAACCTGCTCGGTTTATCGTCTTTTGTTGCTTGCTCAGCAAAAAATGAATCTTTGTTGTCTAAGCCACTCGGTGGAAATTGGAAATGATTTCTATTATATAAACCTTTTATTTGATAAGCAGCATTTTTTACTGTAGCAGTAGATGCAATAATTTTAGGTTTTACCCCATTATCATCCCAACACAGCTTATCTACAGCTGTTTCATATAAACCCGTCAGTGTCCCAAGTGGACCTGAAATCAAGTGCAATTCATCTTGAATAATGAGGCGTGGCTTAGTAGCATCAACATTGCAACCGAAAATACGCCCTGCACGTTCTTCCCAAACAATGCGAGCAAATTTATCAACAGTACTTACTACAAGCGTTGGCATCTTTTCATAAATATCAGTATCGACGATATAAACAGGTAAGTGCCCACAGTTATCACACATTATTTCCATTCTATTATTTTCAATGTGATAATTTAATGCATTTAATTTTTTACCACAATACGGGCATTTTGTAATTTGAACAGGGTCCGCTAATTCGTAAAGTTGTTCGCCGGCACGCAATTTTTCAAGAGCCTTAATTGCATCCTCTATTGTGTTAGGAGCACTACCTCCACCTATCCATAAACCAATAGAAATCTCGTTCCCGCCCAAACGTTCTTCTTTTCTAACGTTTTCACAAGCACATATTAAAGCAGATGCCCTCTCAAACTGTTGTATCGTTAGAAGACGTAAGGTATAACGCATTATAATCGTCGTACCAAACACGCTTTTTTGTTTTCTTAATCTTTCATAGAAAATTATAAAAGCTGATACTGCCAAATAAGCTTCCGTTTTACCGCCACCAGTCGGAAACCATAACAAGTCAACCACATCTTTAAATGGACTATCACTATCAATAAAATCTGGTATAATCATTAATAGGTAAAACAACTGAAATGGATACCAACAAGGTTCTGACATCTTTTTACTAAACTCAGAAGCATTGTTAATGCCACCCTTGATTAGCGCCATACTAACCCTTTGTTTATACATCGCCTTATTGGCAAAAACAAATGATTTCCAAGCGATATCATTTTCAGCCAAACATTTTATTCCTTCAGATATTCTTTCAGTGCAAATTTCAATTTTCCTTAAACAATCTTTTACAGCTCTTTTATATTTGGTGAAAGCCTCAGTTTCGCCTCGTTTTTTTTGTTGGTCAGCCCAGTGCTTATACAACTCAATAAAATTTTTTAATCTACTTATAATCTGTTGTTTAGTGCCCGTATGCAAAAAGCGCAAGGAGAAAAGTTCTTTATCTTCAACCTCTGGTGGTTTCATTTGCTTAAGTTCAAAAACAGGAATAAATTCTGACCAAACGTGTTCACATTTACCATCCTTCTCCGAAACAGCTGTCGCACAACCATGTCCTTGAGCAAAATTTAACACGTCTTTATACTGCATCGACAAAATTTCATCCTCTACATCATACACGGAAGAATACCCAGGGTCTAGAGGCAAAAATTCACCTTGCTCAGTTCTTAAATTTAGTTTACACTGAAACAATGCACTTTCGTTTAATACAATATCTTTAGATTGCGCTTTTAAATCATTTGAAACAGAGAAGGTTACTAAACGAGATTCACCAGCCTTCCCCATTCTCTTTGTCGCTTTGATTGTGATATTATATCCCACCAATTTTTCATTATCAAGAGGCAAATATTCAACACTTTCTTTAGAAAAATCAAACGTTAAATTAAATTTATACGCTTTTCGAGAATACAAGTAATAAACACGTTTCTTCCCTTCGTTGCCATATTCTCGCTCTTCTTCAGAATGTTCATATTTGGCAAAAGAAAAACTTACCTGTACATTTTTTGTCTCTGGTGAAAGCATAACGCTTATGCCCATTGTAGAAGGTTTTCTTATTGAAGAATTTGCGACAATATCGCCTTGAAATTCTTCAATTGCAATTTCATCAGGAACAGCTTTTTCCTCCTCTCCTTCCTCAATTGGTTCTCCTTCCAACACAGCACGATGCATTTCATACTCACGCTCTTCTTCTGTTTCAGAACTATTTCCATTGGAATTTAATGGGCGTGCCCATAAAATTCCAGCAACGTAAGTATTTAGCGGAGCAGAATCTAAAATCTCGTCTTCCTTAACAGGCCCTACGATTTCAGTTCGCATCATGTCAATAATATAGTTTTTTGCTTCGTAAAATGAGTCAAATTTTCCCATTATTCCTCCATAGGTTTTGCATATCCACAAAATTCAATTCCTAACCAAAATCCGCTCTTTAAATAGGGATCAGGAATTGCCGAATCCAATTTTTGATTAACAACAGATACAATATCTTTTACAAAAACATCTACATAGTCTGTATATTTATCAAAACTATACGTATAATGTTTTCCACTTGGAAAGTAATGTCTATATTGCTTAAAAGCACTTGGATTTACACGGCCAATAGCATGTCCTTCGTGAATTATCAAATAGTCTCCTTTATATTTACTAATTCTTAAAGGGTCGCCTATTTTTACCTTATTTACAATATAATCTTGTCTTTTTTCAGGAGTAAAACCTGTTAACCCTTTATCTATAAATCCTATAGGATCCACATCTCCATCTAGACCAAGTTCTATTCTTTTAATTTTATATTGCTTATTTAGTTCAATAAATCTTCCACTATCTGTTTTAATATCATAAGAAGGTGCCTTTTGTTTTGACTTAACAATCAGCTCACCTTTAGTTCTTGTTAATGCAACATAATAAACCTTAACATCATCTGAATTAGATATTGAACCAAATTTATTTAATACAACCGTATCATATTCTTTGCCTTTTGCTTTATGTATAGTTGATATAATAACATCAGATTCCTCTTGCGACGTTAATATCTCATCCACTCTTTTTTCTGAAATCAAAGCTTTTCTAAGCGCAAGTAATGAAAATTCCTCATTATCAGAATCCATTTCTAAAGTAAATAAAATAGCATCCCAAATAGCGGTTACAACTTCTTCATTTACACCAATAGCTTTACCACTGCCAAAAAAAGTTCTCTTATTTACAGTATCTGTTGTTAATTTACTAAGAATTAAAGCTAATTCTTTACGCAATAAAAGCTTTCTTGCTCCAGTTAAAATTGTGTGTTTAACAGAAATATCGTCACGTGCAAACAATTCTTGACTTTGTCTATAAGCATCCCCATTAGCCCAAGATAAAATTGCTCTTTTCCCAAGATCTCCATCACAGCAATAAATAATATCTTCCGTATTCATTTCTGGAATATCATATTTTTTAAACAATTTAGAAAGTTGTTCTTTTTGATTTGAGTAAGGCTTGTATTGCATTGCGTGACGTAACGGCTTAAACGCTTCTTCTAGTACTCCTTGGTGTCTCCATTCTTTCGTAAGTTCATATTCAATTAAGTTTTCATTAAAATACGTCTCAAACCATTCATATAGTTTGGATGCATTTAATTCATTTTTATCATTAATTTGATAATCGTATATTGCCTGACATTCATCTCCCAACAATAAAAAGCCACATTTAATATATTTAAGTAACGAGCGCACCATTTCTGCACGTTTTCCAACTAAGTCCTGCACTTCGTCAATAATTAAATATTCTACGCCAAGGACTTCAGGATCTTTCTCGTATTTTTTAATAAATCTACCAATTCTTTCATCATAATTATATGGCGACAAATCAAAATTAGGTTCAATTTGTTTCAAAAACCACGTAGCAAAGGAGTCGAATGTTAATATATTAAATCTCTTTGCGATATACGGGATTTCATGCGCATCCATGGCTTTATTCAACCTGTCTCGAATAACCTTAACGGCACTTCGTGAAAAACATAAAACCAATATACTGTCTGGGTCTATGTCATCATACTCACGAGCAATATATTTTAACCTTTCAATAACAGTATGTGTCTTCCCTGTCCCTGGACCAGCATTAACTAATATTTTAGAATTTAATGAACTGCCAATAATGACTTCTGCCGAATCTATAGGCTGAATTTTTTTCAACTGATAAATCTGAGGCGTTATTATAGCGTTTTCGATAGCTTTTTGAGCTCTCCTTTCCGCCAATTTCTTGATTAAATCTCTATTAATAAAATTCTTCTTAATTAGTAATTTGGGAACAATTTCTTTCTTAACCACATACGTTACCGTTGTCGGTAGCCAATGTCTTCTTACGTGGCCACGAACAATCGTAGTCGTCTCATCCGCCAAATGCCTAATGTGAGAGCGAACACCCCATTCGTTTGCCTTATTGTTTCGCACAATTTCCTCAATTTCGGGTTGTCTTGTGGGCAAATGAAACGTTTTTGCTGTCAATTTGGGAACAAATATTTTTTTAGATATTTGAACTTCTGGCAAATCAATATCAAAATTAAACTCTATTTCTGTCTCATTTTCTTTTTCAACAAAATCAAACGTCGCGTCAGAATCCCTATACACCTTTCTAAATTCAGGAGTCTTGCTACATTTTGCAAAATAAACACATTCGTCGTTTTCACACTTATTTACACAAACTATTATTCCATTTTCATTGATCGATCCATGTGTATAATCGCCATTGGAATAAGCACACGGAATAGCATTATCGTAAATTTCTTTTTGCAATGGAGACAACTTTGGCATACCGCCCATTTTTCTTTGATGCTCCACCATAGCTCTTATAGCCCCAGGATCAATTACATGCGCCATAAAAGTGGGATCGGATAACTTTCCGTGCCCATTAAGAACATATACATTGCTTGAAAATACTAAATTACTCTTTTTCATTCTTTTATCTCAAACTTAAAGTCTTCAATTTCAGAAATATCGCAATAATAACTTAATTGATTTATTTCCGTTTGCTTTTCACCAACTTTTTCCATCATTTTATTTCCCGTAATAGAAATCATTGCTATAAGATTATTATCAATTTTACCTGAAACCTCAAAATACTCACCCATAAAACCCTTTGCAGGCATAGTTAAACGGTCAAGAATATTATCTTTATCATCCGCTATTATAAAATTAGCACTTGTAGCATTATCAACAGTTCCAAACGTAATAGGTTCCCCAGCAAAAGGAATTTTACTTCCTTTTGGAATAATCGGATAAATGGAACCATCACTCATAACAACAGAAATGTCTTGATTTATTTCATATTGACATTCAACACTGTCTATTACGGCAGCACCTTCTGCAACAGACCACTGAGGCTTATCTGGATAAACAATTTTTATGTTATGCTTTTTTTCAAACTCTTCAAGCATTACATTCCTTAACGGTAACAGATTACTGCTACCTCCAACTATTATTATAGCATCTAAATCTATAAGCCCCATATTGGCTTTACTCAAAACTTTACCAATAGATAAAATAGCTTCACTCACAATTCCACCAATTTTTGCAGAAAAATCTTCGTACTCAAGTTTGTAAAACACTTTTTTCTCACCGCAATAATCAAACATCGATATAATTGCAGGGTCATCAATTTCATCTTCATCTGAGAAAGTTATTTTTGCTTTTTCACATTCGGTTAAAAGTTTTGTTTTGTCCTTTATAGATAAGTCCTTAAAGGCTATTGTTAAGTTATAATTTTTAACAAATTGATTATGTACAAATTCTGCAATAGTTTCGTCTATTTTATCCCCAGCCACTTTCCAACCAGATGTCGCCTCTTCATACACTTTACCTTTCTCGACTTTCAATAAACTAATATCTAAAGTGCCTCCACCCCAGTCAAAAACCATAACGTTAGAAAGCGCATTTACTGACTCCCTATTTCTAATATAAGCAGCCATTGATTCACTTACTATTTTATTGATATGTATTCCTGCTTTTTCAAAAGCTTTACACAATTCTTCCCTTTGCTTATTGCTAAAATCAACAGGAACAGCCACCGTTGCATTTTTAATTTCAACTTTTCTTTGCAATTGTGTTTGTAAATGGCGTTTTATTGCCTTAATTAAAACCGTTACAACTTTTGTAGAAGATAATTTCTCTGGGCCAATTTCATAAATAGCAGCTTCGTCACCAAGAGCAGTCTTTATAGATTTTATAATTTGATATCCTTCGTCTTGCATAGAAGAAATTTGAGTTTTTACTTTTCTACCAAAACGCCCGACGGGTTTCCCTTTTTCAAAATCATATTTTACGGCAACTATAGAAGGAAAAGGAACTCCATCTTCACCATACAAAACTCTAAAAGCCCTTTTTGTTTCTTTATCGACAATTAGTCCGCCAACTGCTATATTTGTCGTTCCGAAATCTATTCCAAAATGCTCAATTTGTACTTCATTATTTATCATAATACACCTTAAAATGTAATACCGTTTTTCTTAAGAACCCTATAAATCTCATCCAACATAGCTATTAAGACATCATAATAATCCATGTCGGGTTCTTTTGCTTTTATTTCCAAATATTTTTCATGTTCTGAAGATAATCTACTTTTTATTTTACCTACAATTGAATCTACTTCTGTTTGTCCAGCTTGCCCATAAGCTGATTCTACGTTCTCCAACTTCATTTTAAGTTTTTGGGTTTCCCCTTGGCTTTCAGTTAACAGATTTTTGAGTTCAATAATCTGTTTCCTCAACTCTAAATTTTCTCTATCAATCTCTTCTTTATCTAAAAGAATCTTTTTGTTATCTGCTTGTTGCTGAACAATATCTTGCTTTAATTTTAATATTTCACTTTTAAGAGATACATTTAATGATGAAAGTTCATTTCTCTCTTCCTTTATTTTATCTGCATCCTTTACCCTTTTTGCAAACTCTTTCAATAGGTCTTCTATTGTCAATTCATTTAAAGGTTTAGATTGTTCTACCACAACTTTCGGTTCTTCAACTACTTTGTCTGTTTTAATAAACGAAGAAAATTCCTTTTGTGTTGGAGTTATTTTATTATTTTCAAACCACTGTAATACATACTTTGAAAATTTATCATTTTTTAAATATTCCGCAGCTTCAATCCATATTTTACGGAAACCATTTATGTTTCTTTGATTCCAACTTTCACATTCTGATAACAATACGCTGGCCCCTTCATACCCCAAAGCTTTATCAAGACCAATATAAACTTGTTTATTTATCTTTTTACCAAAGGCGTTAACTGAAATAAATTGTTCCAAAATACTTTTTGCCTTAACATCATTTCCAATCCTATGAAGTGACAACACTGATAAATAAATATGAAGAGCTTTGTTAGCATTCTTGCAGTCGATTTCTTCAGCCAATATATTAGCCTTTTCAATGTCTAATGTTAATATAAACGAATATAATACATCCGCATGCAAATTAAGTAATTCTGATATAATTCCTTGTATTTCACTTTTATCTTCAAAATTAACATCTTTTAGAATTTCTGCTAATTCTGATTTTGCTTTATTTGAAAGTTCTTTTCTTTTTGTATACTCTCTAATTTTTTCAACTAACATAACAAACCTCTTTATCTATATCTAATTTGGAAATTTAAGCGAAAATAGTACTTACCATCTTCTTTATATACATTTGCATAGAACCCATGCTTTTCACTTGTTGACGGAAATTCAAGATAACAATTTTTATATAAATATGATTTAAAAGCATCAGATTCTAACGCATAATGCGCAACAACCTCACCAGTTCGTTTTACTTTTATGAATCCCCCGTTAACTTGGCTGTTTCCGTTCCATAATGTTGAAGCGGTCATCCCACAATACGCAGCATATAAGAATGACTTAATCATATACGGATATTTTTCTTCAGGACGAGTAAGCATACAAGGATTATCCTTTATAATGGTCTGCGTTACTGCTTCTAAATTCACATAAGACTCGTGATTAAAAAAATGATTCCACAGCATTCTCTCTATAACTTCGGCTAAACGAGGATTAATCAAATCAAGATTTTCTTTAAATGCCGCGCATTTTGCATTGGATGCAATAGGAAAGCCTATAAATTTCAAATCACACCCATCTGAAATCAATGCATCACATCTTCCCCCTACTGGAACATGTCCTTTGTCATCAAACATAGAATTAATTTTGTCCATCAAATTATCATTCATGTTTAAAACCTCATAAACGACAGCAGAGGATTTTGCAGTATTAAAAAGTGTAGGATTTTGACCAAATTCAGATTTTATTGAAAATCCTATATGTTCTCTCATAACGGAAGCTCTAGGATCTAAAATAGTAAGAAAAATATCACTTTTGTCTACACTTTTTGCTTTTATATGTAACATTTCAATTTCCCGCATAAAATCTGATAAAGCATCAGATATCTCAAAAGAGTTTCCTTTCTTCTGGGGGATTTCCCTAGCCAATTGATCTGCGACCTTTATAAATTCGTTTGCAGCAAATGATGTTACATAACTATTATTCACAAAAACGTCTATTTCAACTTCTTCCGCTTTATAACGATAAGAAACTATACGACTCGCTGTTTCGTGACGTATTAATTCTAAAACATTCATCCACTCCGAAGGATTTTTGTTTCCATTTGCATCAGCTATATATAATTTACCGTCTCCTAATATACGAATTGCCGCATATGGTTCTCCCCATTCACCTTTATTTGCCTTTATTGACATTATCGAGAACCTCCTTTATTTTTTTTGCTATTTCATTAATCACAGGAACTGTTACACTATTCCCAAGCTGCTTATATAAGTGAACATCCGCAAGTGGCAATTCAAAAGAATCAGGAAATCCTTGTAATCTGGCCCACTCTCTAGGTGTCATTTTTCTAACGCCCTCCTTGTTTATTGTTCCTTTAATATGTGTAGTCGGGATAAGATTTTTTTGTCTTTTATCTACAACAAGATTTCTTTCTCGTCCCATCCCACCACAAACGATAGCCCCAGCAACATCGCTCCAATCACGAATCTCATAACCAAATCCATTTCCTTTCAATTCATGGCGAGCCTTATGTTTTCTTAAGGTTTCCAAATAAACATCGCTCAAATAGTATTTTGCAGGAACAGGTTTTTCTTCTCTAACATCCCATAAACGCTTTGTGTCATCCGTAGCATCTGGAAAATCGAAATTCTCGGGCGCAATATCGTTTCTAAACGCAACAATATAAACCCGTTCTCTGTTTTGAGGGACACCAAAATGCCTACTATTTAGGATTTTGTAAAAAACTTTATACCCCAACTCAACAAAGGCGTTATAAATAATTTTGAACGTTCTTCCTCTATCGTGTATAAACAGACCTTTTACATTCTCACAAAAAATCACTTTCGGTTTATGAAATTCACAGATTCTGACAACATCCATAAACAGTGTTCCGCGACAAAGCCCTTTGTAGTTATCGTCAAAACCTTTTCTTTGTCCTGCAAGACTAAACGCTTGACAAGGAAATCCCGCCAAACAGATATCAAATCCAGGTATTTCATCTTCTTTTATTTTTGTAATATCTCCAGCAATGCTAAAATCATCCTTAAAATTCGCTTTATAGGTTTTTTGGGCTTGCTCATCCCATTCACTTATAAATACTGTTTTTATCTCTTTGCTGAACGCTTGATCAAACCCCAGACGGATCCCACCAATTCCCGCAAACAAATCAATACTCTTTACCATTCTTAAACGCCTCTTCTTTTTTCTGATATCATTTTTAATTCTACTATGCTAAAATCAAATTGATTTTAGCATAGTAAATATGACAGTTTCCGTCATGTTTACAAAAATATTTATAAAAATATAAAATTTTTTATTTTATTCTTCTAAAATACCGATACGCGCGGAAATTATTTCTTTCAAACGTCCTTTTATGGTTTCAGATAAATACGATTCATCCGTCATAGAAAGCAAAGCTTTCTTTTCCTTGATAACCTTTGAAAGTAATTTTTCTGCAGTAACACTTTCTATGCCGATTTCTTCCGCGAACGATAAGAAGTCTTTTCTTCTAATTTTGCGTTTCTTCTTGCACATGGTCAAGGCAAATTCTTCTTCATCTTCGGGCATAATCGCGTTTACAGGCAGTAAATCGTATGCGCTAGATAAGACGTATTCGCTACTTCCCTCTGCTTTTTCTATCATGGAAAAGTTCTTCAAGTGCATATCCGAATTGCCTATTACAAACGAGAACACCAAACGCAAATACAGTTCCGTTAAGTCGAATTTCGCCATGGACGAATACTTTTTGATAACCTTAGCGCAACGCTCGTAAGAACCTTTATACTTATCTTCCGTCAAACGCTCTTCAAGTTGACAAAAATCTTCCATCGCAAGCATTTGCATTTTGCCGTCCACCTGCGCCCTATCAATTCTCTTGGTGATATACGCAAATTCGCCCCTACTATTCATCTTAATCAACGCAAAGGGCACGGTTTTTATCCCCACCCGCTTTGCCATTTGCATAACCAAGTATTCAGCTTCGGGCAAGGTCTCGTATTCTTCCGTTTGAGGCTTCAAAATATACCCCGTAGGATAGTTGACAAGTGTAAGTCTTGGCGACGCGCCCTCCGTTAAATGCAAGGACAATTTCTTTTGCACGCCGGGAACGGTAAATCCCTTATTCGTACTTTCTTCGGCAAGCCGTTTTAACGTTTCTTCCGATATGTCTAATATCGGCAACTTGCTACCGCCGAAAAACGCTTTCACACATTTTTTATGCCAACCGTTTTCCACTTCTTCTATGGACGTTTTGGGCGTAAATTCTCTGCCACAACATAAACATTTCATAGTTTTTCACTCCTTACGCTTACGTTCCCTACCGCGTCTTTGCAAGCAACCAAAAGCACACCGAACCTATCGCTCGGTGAAATCTTCCAATTATGCGTTACGATATCGAGTAGCCACCCCTCGGGAATCAGCCCGTCGAAGAACGGGAACAACGTTTTCGCCCGATACTTATTTGCCGTAAGCGGTAACGTCAAACTGACGGCGGTAGCGTTTTCGCTTTGCAAATACTCTTCGTCGTAGGCAAAAGAATATCCGTAGTCCGTCTCCGCCAACACGCCCGCAAAGACGTTTCGCACATAAATATAGGCAGTTCTATACGTATCACTCATCGCTATTCAATCTCCCTACCGATACTTGCGCGCCGAACACCGCCAATGCTTGATTGACTTTATCAAGGCGCAACGTTTTCTTGCCTTGTTCAAGTTCTCGAACAAAGCGAAGTCCAAGTCCTGCACGCATAGCAAACTCTTCTTGGGTTAAACCCAACGCTTTTCTATTTTGTTTTATAAACTCACTTATAACTTTCATAGCACCGCCACAAAACTTTATAATATTTGATACTACCATTTTATACCCTTTCGGGGCTTTTGTCAAGCGTTTTGCGCTAATTATACCCAATAGGGTTTATTTTTATGAAATTTTACCATAGATACACCCGTTAGGGTATAAATTAAAAAAATTAAGGCATACAAACAAGTCGTATGCCTTAATTTTTATGCCATAATTCGAACCATCAAGTCTTGCCATTGATGTTCCCTAAGCAACGTGTGCCGTTTCTTCCTAAATTTCTTGGCGTACTCAAACCCGATAATAAAGGTCTTTATTTCCCTATAATCCCTATCCTCGTCCCCCTCTTGCCTAGGAAACAAATTGAGATACCACGTGAAATCTAGCGTTGTGTTCGGCACGATTTTCTTGACGATTGCCTCTACCAAATTCGACTGCTTTATCGGCGTTGAAAAGTCTAATTTTTCCATTATCATATCTTTGAAATCTGCTTTATCGATAAGCGGATTCGCCATTTTATCTTCTTCTAAAAGAAGTGTTTTCGCCTCTTCCACTTCCTTTTCCGCCATAAGCATTTCGCCGTTGATTTTGTTTTTCATCGAAGAAAATTCCTGCTTCGTAATCTCCCCGTTGACGCGCATTTCCGTTAAATTTTCTATCTTCATTTGAATTTTTCTTAGTTTTGCTTCCGCATCCCTAAGCCGTCTCAAATCTTTCATATCTCGCGTATAACATTCTTCAAACTTTTGATACGCCTTGTCTACCAACTCGTTATTATGCAAATTCAACTCGTCAAGAATTTTTTGGAACATTAAATCAAGTTTCCAATCGGCAATCGCGCCCATATCGCAATATTTTTCGGCGTCAAGCCCGACTTCGATTCTCACTTTCTTGCTACCGTTATTCAACACGTTATAGCATTTATAACCGTACGTTAAGCCGTGTTTCGTTGGATGCCAAACGTCCTTTCGCATATGATATCCGCAACGGCAACGCAAGCGCTTTGCCCAAATATCTTCCGACGTTCTCAGTCCCGACTTTTCAAATTTACCCTCTTGCGTTTTTCTAAGCCTTATCTTGCTCTCTCGAATCTCCTTGCACTTATCCCAAACTTCTTCTGGAATAATCGGCGTAAAGTTCCCTTTTACGTAAAGATAGGTATCTTCGTCGCGGTTGATTACCGTCTTTTGCTCTAAATGGTTGTTCTTATACGACTTATAATAACCTTGATAACCCTTATACGTCGCGTTGTGCAAAATTCGGCAAACCTTCGTTGCTTCCCAGCGCACCTGCCCCGACGAGTCTTTTCTTTTAAGGCGAATAAGTTCGTTGACGATTCTATTAAAGCCCAAGCCTTTTAGATACAAATCGTAGATAATTCGCACCGTTTCCGCTTGTTCTTCGTTAATTACGTACGTACCGCCCACTCTATCGTAGCCGAGAATATTCCCGTTGCCGTACAACACGCCGTTATCCCTGCTAATCTTTTGCCCTGCGCGAACGCGCTCGGACGTTTTTCGGCTCTCTTCCTGCGCAAGCGTTGCCATAATCGTAAGACGAAGTTCCCCGTCGTTATCCATCGTCCAAATGTTATCTTCGACGAAATAGACTTCGATACCCATTTCTTTGAGTTGTCTTGTAATGACGAGCGTATCCACCGTATTTCTTGCAAAACGGCAAACTTCACGGGTTACGATTAAATCGAACTTTTTATGCTTAGCATCTTCCAACATTTCCATAAACGCGGGGCGCTTTTTGGCCTGCGTTCCCGTAATACCCCTGTCTATGTACTGCTTTAACACCGTCCAGTTGGGATGATACCTGGCTTGGTCCTCATACCATTGCATTTGGTTTTCAAGCGCCGAAAGTTGTGCTTCGTGTTCCGTCGAAACTCGACCGTAAAATACCACGCTACGTTGCCTGTTCCTATCATACCTTGACACGTTGGTCGGCATCACCACCCTGTTTTCCGATAAATCGGATAATCTCACCTTACTCATACTGTCACATCCTTTTGTTTATACTTTTTTTCAATATATTTTCTTTTTTCTTTCAACACGTTTTCATACGTTGGCTTGTTGATTTTTCCCGATTTGTACAGACTTTCCAGTAGCAAGAAAGCCACGTACTCTTCATCCATTATTTCGTTTGCTTGTTTTTGTTCCTTTTTCACTCCTATAATTATTTATTTTTGCTACGGGGTACAATGTTCTCTCCCCCTTATAGATACAATATTCTCTTTCCATAAATAGCATTTAATCCTCCACTTTTTATTTCCGCTACCATCATGCTACTTTTGTCCATTTCACAAAATATTACGGATTGATTTTTTTGTATCACTTCTCATAGTTTTCCCCTCTATTTGTTCAATAGCGTACTAGCGTTCCCTGAGTTTGAGCGATTGTTCTAATTATGTTTACTTGCGGGTTATTTTTGCGACGTAATCGCGCCGATAATAAGCCCTATCACGTTCATGATAATGTTTCCTACTATCAATACGCCCGCAAGTAAAACTCTGCCTGCTACTTCCAACCATTTTAATAATTTCATAATCTTAGCTCCCATACACAATTTCGTTTAATATCTCTTCTTCAATTACTTGTTTCATCGCGTTGATTCTCTTCACGTCCTCCAAGTAATTCCCCGTACGGCAATACTTCTCGCTTTTAGAAAGCTTGTCCCACAAAACGTCGTAGAGCACTTCCACGGTTTTATCTACGCCGTGCAGGTATTCGGGTAAATGCCCTGCTAGGCTCAACAATTTACCGAAATTATGCTCTTCGATATACCGTTTTGCAAGCGTTCCGTGCTTGCCGTACACGTGCCTTTTCTCTTTTACGTTAGCATTATAAATTTTGATTTCTTCCACAGTCAAACCCTCTTCGCGGTTTGCTTTCTCTAACACTTCACTAACTTTCATCACTGCACCTCCGTTTTTATACTGTTCGTATATATACGATACATTGTAGATACATTATACTCATTTGTTTTTTCTAAGTCAAGCTAAAATTATTTGTTTTTTGAAAAAAAGTATTTAATTTTTAAGACGTTTTCGGTGGTTTAAAGCGCCAACATAATTAAAAGCACCGTTTGCGCGATGGCAAGCACGGGCGAAAGCCAAAACATAAACTTTCTAAAACCGCTTTCAAAACGGATTTCGTCTTTCGCTTTTTCAATTTCTTTCTTCGCTTTATTAACCTCGTTTATCATCTTACCAGCACTTTCGTTCACCGCGATTACGGCGTTATCCGCCATTTTATTGATACTTTGCTTCATCACCCTTACCGCTTCGTCAGTCGCCTTTGCCGTAGCTGTACTTACTTGGCGCTCGATGTCCGTTACCGTTTCCGATATCTTCCCCAACGATTGGTTGAGGCTCTTCAACAACTGGTTGTTGCTCTCTTTCACTTCTTTCGTCAGCTTCCACCCTTCGACTCTCAGCTCGTTCACGTATCTTTCGTTGCTCCTCTCTAAGTTCTTCACTTGCTGCGTCTGTTCCGCGAGCAGCACATTCTGACTCGAAATTAAGTTGTTGCATTGCTCTCGCGACATCGCTAAGGCTTTCGACAACATACCTATACGTGTTTCCGTTGCGAATCTCTCTACTTCCTCGCACAGTTCTATTGCCGCTGGGTTGTGCGATAAATCCACCGGTTCGTCCTCGATTACGGGCTGAGGACGCTCGCCCGTTATTTTGTTCAACAATTTGTTTTATAACCTCCATTTTTTTATAATTTGTTCCGAGCTTTTCCCCTCGAATGGGTTTTTGTTTTTCGGGATGTAGGTAAGAAAAATCCTTACCGTCTCTCGTGATTTTTACGCCGTAACACTTTTCAAGGTATTCCTTAAATTTGTCTAGCGTTCTTGCGTTTTTCGTTGCTTCCGCAATTACTTCTCTCAGTTCTTCTTTCCAACTAATACCGCCTTTAAGCATTATCTTTTTCTCGACTGCCGTTCTACTGTTTTTACCACGCTTTCTAAAATCCGTTTCGCTAAACCCGTACTTCTTGCCAAGTCTATTCGCTTCATCTTTCATATTCACGTAATCTTGCTTACTGAATTGTAGTTTCTTCCCCGTTATCGGGTCTACTGCATTTATAATGATATGGCTATGTACCGTTTGCGTATCCGTATGCGTGGCAATCACACACTCGTAGTTTTGAAATAATTTTGCCGTAAGTTCTTCCGCGTAGGCGTGGGCTTTTTCGGGTGAAACGTTATCTTTGCGTGCGCACGATAATTTACAATGATAATATTTCCTTTCGTCAAACTTATCCCCCTTGCCGAACCGCCTTGCCGTTTCTTCAAACTGCTTTGCATAATCCTCGTCTTGAAAAAGATTTCTAACCGATACTATCTTTGCTTTCTTTTCGTCAGTTATGTACGTGATACCGTTTTTCGGCTTCGCTTTGCTTGCGCTACACTTAAAAAGCGGCATTACCCACCTCCGATTGCAATGGATATTTTTGCGTATAACTTCTTTAATTCGGCAATGCAGTTTCGTATTTCTTCTTTCGTAGCCAAGCCGTTGTAGTTGTTTCTAACCACTTGGTTTAGGTTATTCCCCTGTCGTTTGAGTTCGGCTAAAATCCCGCCACCGTTCTCTATTACAGTTATTGGCTTGTCGGTAATTGACCGAATTACAAAGTCCGTTATCGTCAGTCCGCTTTTTGCTATTGCGCTATCTATTAAATTTTTCTCTTGTTCGCTTGCCCTAAAATTGTAGGCAAATTGTCTTGTTCTGTTTCCTATAATCTTCCCTCCTTTTTATTATTTGTTTTCGGGGTATTAGGGGTTGTCCCCTAACGAGGCGATTTGCAAAATCGTGTATTTGGCAAGACAAATACGTTCCTCGCTATAACGTCAAAGTCAATTCCCTTTCCCCCCATATTAAGTTGTCTTTTGGACGTAGAAAAAGCCCGACAGATACACTCTGTCGAGCTTTAATTTCCACGCTTTTGAAAAACGGGTTCTATTACGCCGATTACTCATTTTGAAAGTTTTGGCAAGCCTTTCCCTTTCTTTGAAAGGGAAAACCGCCAATTTTTGTTCTCTTTATATCTGCTTTTAAGGACAAGCTCTTTCACTTTTTAGCATTTTCTTGCGAATTTCTTGCCATATACAACAATACTTCCATTTTCATTTTCTTCAACGAAACCTATGGGAGAACCGCCTTTAAGCATAAAATCCTTAAAGTGATGAGAATTAACTATCGGCGCGTAAATCCGCCAATCGGACGGACGATTCTTTTCATAATGTCGTACCACAAAAATAAGTACGTTTTCGCTCGTTAGCCACTTTGAAACTTGTCTGTCTCGCTCGGCTTTTTCTTCTGCTATTCTATCGTAAATAACTTCCCTTTCTTGGTCGTCCCCTATACGAAGTTCCATATACAAACGGTCAATTCTCGTTCTATATTCTTCGCAAATCTCAATAATTTTATCTCTGTGCCGATAATCGGTAGCATTATCCGAAGTCGTTTTATCACCCACTACCCAAGAGATAGGCATATAGTTTATTCTTTTTCTTTTGCCCTTTTGAAAATTAAATTTTTTCACCGCTTGATAGATATAATCCATCGCCGTATCGTAAAAGGCGTACTCGTTTTCCTTTTGGTTTTCGTCTATCTCCTTAAAGAAAATCGGCGCAGGACTATTATACTTTTTACGCAACGCGGAAAGTTCTTTCCCAACGTTTACGTTGTCGTAAGCGCGCTTTGCTTTATCTATTTCTAATCCCGACAAAACGGCGAGTTTACAAACGTCGTTATAAATATCCAAGATTTTCTCGTTCGGCGCGCCGCCGTGCATTTCGTTCCATATAATACTGTTTAACTTTTGCGAAAGGTTTACGATTTCCCCTATCTTGTTTTCGCTCGTATCATGGTCGAGTTCGGAAAGCGTTTGTCCGCTTTTGCTCATAGACGAAATACCGCAAACGGGCACTTTGAACTGCTCTTTGTATCTCTCGGCGGTTTCCACCAACAACTTATCGTCGGTGATGAGCATAGAATCCGAATCGTAATCGCAACCGTTTAGGCGCTGTTGAATATTCTCGCTAATAGCGTTTACGCAAACGATATTTTTGCCTAAATCAAAGTAGTTCCAAATATCACCGTCGAGATTATTTTCCACGCAATAAAGATTTCCCATCGTAATATGCGGCGAGCGCGCGCAAAGAAGTTTTGCCCCGTTTTCAAACCGCGCACAGCGGATTTGCCCTTTCTTTAATTCGCTTGCCACCTTTTCCCCTGCTATGTATTTCAACAGTTCCGGACCATTCCCAAAAAGCGTTGCATTCGTACCGTTCAAAAGGATATGTCCACGGCGCAAATTGGTTTTGAGTCCGCTTACAACGTCGTCTCTAAAATTTGCATACAACGCCGTACAATCGAAAAACGAACAACTGAAAAGCAAGCGGAATATGACTTCGGCACGTTCGGCAAGCCCGTCGGGAACTTTCTTTTCTTTTTCTTCTCTCTCCCTTACGTACGCATCGGTAAAGTGATAGCGCACAAACTCCACGTCGCTTCTAACAAGCGAGATATAATCAAAGCTCGGCTGTAATAGTTTTTCCACTTGCGCTTTGTCAAGCCCCAAGGTATTGAGCAGTTGATAACTGCTCTGCACCATATCGCCGTGAAAAAATCTCGTGCCTTTATCCCATTTCACCACGCCGAACGTGTCGTTTACGCTCTCCGTCCATTTCCTTATATTCTTTTCGGAAAGACCGCCTGCGAATTTAAGGTATTTCAAACTGTTGGGCGTCGTCACCATTACGATTTGGCTTACGTCGGTTGCTAGCGTAAATCCCCTTGTTTTCAAATCGGCAAGCGTAATGTTCTTGTCCTTTATCCATTTTTGGAGTTTGGTTCTAAACGCGCAAGACTTAAAGAACTTATTTCGAAGAAGTAGCATATGCTTGTCCGCGTAGTCGTTTTCAAACACACTCTCATCTAAAAGGCTTTCGCCATCCCAAATATCGTTGGTGATTTCCGTTTGCTTTTGCTCGGCTATAAGTTTCCCGTCCTTTAATTCCACCGAAACGACTTCTTCCGTAAATATACTTTTATAATCGGGCACGAATAAAATTCCGTCGAGCGGAATATTTATCGTTCCTTTGATACTACTTAATGATAACGCTTTATACGATTCCCACGAAGCAAGGTCGGTTTCCGCTTTCAAACCACAACCACTCCACTTATCCATTGCCTTATATAAGCGCTCGTCGATAAAAAGGCACTTGCCCTCGCGCGAACTGCCTGCACTGCGCTTGTATCTGACGTAGTGAACGCCGTCCAAGTGAAAACCGTTTTGATAAAAATGCGCGCGCAAGTCTTTGATTTTTACAGGCTTGCCGTTTTCGGACTTGTACGTGTAATTGAACTTCAAGTTTATTACGGCAAGGGTGTACTCGTTTTCCTTTTTATCTTGGAAAGAGAACTTCTTACGGCAAATGCGCGCATACGCCTTTTCAAGTTCTACCAAATCAAGCGAGTTGTCCAAATAGATTTTGAACAACTTAAAATAAGCGTCGCTTTTGCTTTCGGGCATTTTATACCCAACGTTACCGCCGTTTTCTTGCTCTTGCCGATAAATATCCGCCGCTTCAATGGAAATAATTCTATATGCTTTTCTCATAATCACCTAGTCCTTCTATTGTCCGTCCTTATTATATCACAGTAAATATGACAGTTTCCGTCATATATTATATAAAATTTCAAAGAAAATAGCAAAGGTCAAACGTCCACGTTTTGGGACATCTGACCTCTTTTGTAAAAGTTTAATTATTCTATTTAAAACTCTTAATTTTCTTGTTTTGACGGCAAATAATAATACTTCCCGCCTTTTGCTATTATTTCAACATCATCTTCAAAAAGATTCTCCAATGAACATACAATTTCTCCGACGTCTGCAGTTTGACCTTTTATCATACCGACCGTTTGCGTTCCTACTGCTTGATAGTTCCAATCATCGTTTATCCAACTGATTGGTTTCTCTAACCAGCTGAGAATACCCGTGTGTCTTCTACGAGACTCGTTGATATCAATTTTAAGAGTCTCGCATTGATTTTTATGCCAATCAACTAAATGAGAATGTAAAACCTTAATTTTGTTCGTATGTAACGAGAATGAACCAAAGCAATGCTCTTTTGATTTGATTCCAAGATGAAGCGCAAAATCTAAAACATTTATCTGATAAAGTAGTTTTACCAATACCATTTGATACTGATTCCACTTGTCTATTTCTTTAACCTTTGACTCGTAATCGCTATAACTAGAACAGTTTTTACTAGTTAACGTCTCAATTGTAGTTTCGGCTTGATTAAGCAATCTTTGACAGTCTTTTCTCAAAACTTGAATATTATCTAGTTCACGAGCTCGCAATTCTTCGTTCTCAACGCTCGATATTTGAAATTTTGAAATATTGTAAACCGACTCCATCAAAGATGCGACTTCACTTTTATATTGCACATCTAAGAACTCTATCACTTTTGAAAGGCGGTCGCCAATCAACGATAATTGTGAGTCTACTTGACTCATATAATATTGCCCGACGACCATGGAAGCGACACTCATAACGGCTGCGCCTGCATTTGCAACAACTGCGCCTTTATCTACGCCTTTCGTAACTTCTATCAAATTAGCGTTTTCTTTTATCCCGTTTGCGCCAATTGTCATCGCCCTTTTTGCGCCTGCCATAGTACGCGAATCGGCTAATTTCCCACCATTTTTTAAGACAACCTTATAAAGCTTGTCTCCTTGCGTTTCTCGAACGGTTTTGATAATATTCCCAACTGAAACACCAGCAGTATTTAAAGAAGGAACTAACCCGTCTATTTTAGCCAATACGTGAGAATCTGAAATCTCTATCAAGCTCTTATCATCTAAAGAATACGTAGATGGTAATTGTTCCATTAAAACGACTATTTCATCGTCAACGGACGGCGCAATATTGACTCCACCTTCTATTTTATCCGATTCACTCTCAACAATATCGGCAACTTTTTGCTTCTTCTTTCTTCTAAATATATCTAAAAATCCCATATTTCTCTTCCTTATAAAGTATTAATAATGCGCCTCTATATCTTCTGCGGGTCTAGGCGCATTTTTTTGCACCATAAATGGAATTTCTCTTTCGCGGCACGCTTAACGCCCTCGCCAAGTCTCGAGGGAATACAAACGTAATCGGAAATTAACGCGCTCACTTTTTTCATTGTTTCCGTATATTGAAACTCAAATCGATAAGAACCCGTGTCATAGCGCTTAAACAATTTGAAAAACTGCGATTTTCCGTAAGGTTTTTTGCCTGCGGCTAACGTTCTTTTATAATATCTACGCCACATTACGAAAACCGTAAGTCCTCTCTTCTTTTTATCCTTTTCAAGCGCAATAAAATCGGGCTCTTCGTAGCCACTTCTACGCACGCGCTTGGGATAAAGTTTTTCAAGCAATTGAATATCCGACAGTAATTCAAAGGCAGGCTCGTCAATACCACATTCTTTCGCTCTTTTAATCGTTTTCAAAACGGTTGTACGCGAACATTCGCAAAGCTTAGCGATTTGCGTCGTCGTGTTTCCCCTATAATGATACTGTAAAATAGCTCTATAATTGGTCATTTTGCCTTTTTCAATCCTTTTTTTGCTTGAAATGTTTTATATGTATATTATACCATAGAAAAAAACAAAAGTAAAGTGTTCAACTTAAGTGGAATAAAAGTTTTTTTGGGCGTTTTTCGGCTTATTTTTTGCCCAAAAAACGCAAAAATTGAGCCTGCATCGAAAAGATACAGGCTCACAAACACAATATATGGTGTTTTTACTAAATTTTAATCCAAGATTTAGGACCTAGGATTGCGAATGTTTGCTTGTGCAGCGGCAAGACGAGCGATGGGAACTCTGAACGGCGAGCAGCTTACGTAAGTTAAGCCGATTGCGTGGCAGAATTCGATAGACGAAGGATCGCCACCGTGTTCACCACAAATACCGAAGTGAAGTTTGTCGTTTGCGCCTTTACCAAGACGAACTGCTAAATCCATAAGTTTACCAACACCGGTGGTGTCAAGTCTTGCAAACGGATCAGATTCGTAAATCTTGCTGTCGTAGTAAGCAGAAAGGAACTTACCAGCGTCGTCACGGCTGAAGCCGAAGGTCATTTGAGTTAAGTCGTTAGTACCGAAGCAGAAGAATTCAGCTTCCTTAGCGATTTCGTCCGCAGTAAGACATGCTCTGGGGATTTCAATCATAGTACCAACTTCGTACTTAAGGTCTACGCCTGCTTGAGCGATAACTGCGTTTGCAGTTTCAACAACGGTCTTCTTAACGAACTTAAGTTCTTTGATTTCGCCAACGAGCGGAATCATGATTTCAGGAACTACCTTCCAATCGGGGTGACGGCCTTGTACGGCGATAGCAGCCTTGATTACAGCCTTAGTTTGCATTACTGCAATTTCAGGATAAGTAACTGCAAGACGGCAACCACGGTGACCCATCATGGGGTTGAATTCGTGAAGAGCGTTACAAATTTGCTTAATTTCAGCAACGGTCTTGCCTTGAGCGTTAGCCAAAGCCTTGATGTCTTCTTCGTTGGTAGGAACGAACTCGTGAAGCGGGGGATCAAGGAATCTGATAGTTACGGGATAGCCTTGAAGCGCTTCCATAAGACCTTCAAAGTCTGCTTGTTGCATGGGTTCGATAGCGTCGAGAGCCTTAACTCTTTCTTCAACGGTTTCCGCGCAAATCATTTCACGGAATTTATCGATTCTACCTTCGCCGAAGAACATGTGTTCAGTACGGCAAAGACCGATACCTTGAGCGCCGAGTTCTGCTGCTCTTTGAGCGTCAGCGGGGGTGTCGGCGTTGGTTCTTACGCCAAGAGCCTTATATTTGTCAGCAAGTTGCATGATTCTGCCGAAGTAACCACTATTGGGATCTGCGGGAACGGTCTTAATCATTATATCATAGATCTTACCGGTAGAACCGTCGAGAGAAAGTTCGTCGCCTTCACGGAAGGTCTTACCAGCGAGTTCGAAGTATTTTTCTTCTTCGTGCATCTTGATCTTTTCGCAACCAGATACACAACAAGTACCCATACCACGAGCAACAACGGCTGCGTGAGAAGTTTGTCCGCCACGAACGGTCAAAATACCTTGAGCGTATTTCATACCTTCGATATCTTCGGGAGAAGTTTCAAGTCTTACCAAGATAACGTTCTTTCCTGCTTTGCCAAGTTCTACTGCATCTTCAGGAGTAAATACGATAGTGCCTGCTGCAGCGCCCGGAGAAGCGGCGATACCACTACCAACTACGTTGTTCTTGTCAGCGTCTTTAAGCGCCTTTGCGTCGAAAGTGGGGTGAAGGAGCATGTCAAGCGTCTTAGCGTCGATTTGTAAAAGCGCTTCTTGTTCGGTGATCATGCCTTCGTCTAAAAGGTCGCATGCAATTCTGATAGCAGCGGCAGCGGTACGCTTACCGTTTCTAGTTTGAAGCATGTAGAGTTTGCCTTTTTCGATAGTGAATTCCATATCTTGCATATCTTTGTAGTGATTTTCCAAAGTGTTGCAGATATCAAGGAATTGCTTATATACGTCGGGAAGAACTTCAGCCATTTTAGAAATGGGCATCGGAGTTCTAACGCCGGCAACAACGTCTTCGCCTTGGGCGTTCATAAGGAATTCGCCCATAAGACCGGGTTCGCCGGTAGCGGGGTTACGAGTGAACGCAACGCCGGTACCACAGTCGTCACCCATGTTACCGAAAGCCATCATTTGTACGTTTACTGCAGTACCCCAACTGTACGGGATATCGTGGTCACGACGGTAGATGTTTGCTCTGGGGTTGTCCCAACTTCTAAATACGGCTTTGATCGCGCCGAAAAGTTGTTCCTTAGGATCAGACGGGAAGTCCGCGCCGATTTGGTTTTTATATTCTTGTTTGAAAAGGTTTGCAAGTTCTTTAAGGTCGTCAGCAGAAAGGTCAACGTCGAGTTTAACACCCTTTCTTTCCTTTAATTCGTCGATAAGTTTTTCAAAATACTTCTTACCAACTTCCATAACTACGTCCGAATACATTTGAATGAATCTTCTGTAGCAGTCCCAAACCCATCTGGGGTTGTTGGTCTTTTTAATAAGAACGTCGACAACTTCTTCGTTAAGACCAAGGTTTAAGATGGTGTCCATCATACCGGGCATTGATGCTCTTGCGCCCGAACGAACGGATACGAGAAGGGGGTTTTCCATATCACCGAACTTCTTGCCGGTAACCTTTTCCATCTTGGTGATATTTTCCATGATTTCAGCTTGGATGTCAGCGTTGATTTGTCTACCGTCTTCGTAGTACTTAGTACATGCTTCAGTAGAAATAGTGAAACCTTGGGGAACGGGAAGACCGATATGGGTCATTTCAGCAAGGTTTGCGCCCTTACCACCGAGAATTTCACGCATTTTTGCGTTGCCTTCTGAAAACTGGTAAACGTACTTTTTGTTTTCCATTAGAAAGTTCCTCCTGAATTTAATATGCTCGTCGCATATTTTTTAGATTTTTTTTGCACTTTATATTTTATAACATTTTTTTCTTTTTTACAAGCAATTTAACGCCGTTTTGCGTAAATATTATACTAAAATTATAATTTTGCCGTTTTTACGGGCTTTTTTCGGAGTTTTTACTAAGTCGTAGCAATTTTTTAGGTCTTTTTAATTTAATCTCCAACCACTCGTTATCACGCAGACAAAAAAAAGAGCAACTAATTTTGCCCTTTTTTACACTCTTCTTTTTTTGCGCCGTCTTTTTTGCGCCGAATTATAAATCAATTAAAGTCGTTAAACATTTTAAACTAACGCCCGCAACCTTAGATAGGTAGTAAGCAAAAAATTTAAGTCCGTTTTTAGCGTTTTCTTGGTTAAAATCTTGTAGGTCGCCCGACTGAATTTTGTTAAGATAATCGTAAGTATCTATCGAAAAACCGTTTTCGCCCTGCTTTTTACATTCTTCGCATACGCAACAGCCGTCCTTTACGGATAAAAACACTCTGTTTTCAATAAGGCTACCACACCTACCGCAAGACGCCAAATTTATGCTATAACCGTTTTCGTTTAAGGCGTCGTAAATGAATTTTAAGAGTAAATTTAGTGGGTTAATCGACTTATAGGCGAGTTTTTTCAAAAACTCAACGAGTAAAACGAACTGCCCTGCCGACTCTAACGCGTCGGGCAAAAACACGTCGGTTAGTTCAAGCGCCGTCATGCCCGAATAATACTTATATAGGTCGGTACGGATAGGATAAAAGGCGTCGAAAGAGTTTATTTCCGTAACGGTAAACCTGCCCGACTTTTCGGCAATCATACTCTCGGCAAAGCAAAAAGGCTCGGAAATCTGCTTCATTTTAGCGTTAGCCTTCCGAACTCCTTTTGCCGAAACCGTAATCTTACCTTTTTCAAGGGTAAAAACGGTAAGTATTCTGTCGCTGTCTTTGTAGTTTACGGCGCGTAGCGTTACGCCTGTTACTCTTTCAGTCATCTTTTTCTTTTGCCTTTCGTTGTGGCGGGGCTTTACACCGCCTATTAGGTTTTGTTGAAAATGATAAATTTAACTATTAACGGACTTATAGCCCTGCTTTTTGTTTTTATCGCTTAGTTTTTTCGTATTCGTCTTTAAGTTTTTTATAAAGCAAATAATAGCCGAGTTTGCCCGTTTTTTCAAACAGTTCCCATGCGGAATCTTCAGGTTTTTTCATACTACTTTCTCCTTGATTGCAGTATGGGTAAACCTTTAAGTTTTATACAAAGCAGACCTACTCAACTTACCGCAAAGGTCTACCAATGGGCTACGTTGCCGTCTTCGTCGTAGTGCCAGTAGTTGCCGCTTGCGGTAGGCTCGATTTCACTATAATAGTAGCGCATTGCCGAAGTTAAACCGTCATTGCCATTAATACCAATTGAAATATTTACCCAATCGCTTGCCGAGCCTTTAAAATATATACTCGTCAAACAGTTACAATCATAGAACGCAAAAGAAGCAATCGAAGTTGCATTTCCGCCAATAACAATACTTGTCAAACTCCTGCAATAATAAAACGCAGAAGAAGCAATTGAAGTTACACTATCTCCAATAACAACACTCGTCAAGTTACTGCAACCATAGAACGCCCCTTCACCAATCGAAGTTGCGCCGTCTCCGATAACGACGCTCGTCAAACTACTACACTCATAGAACGCATGATAATCAATAGAAGTTACGCTATCGGGAATTTCAACGTTTGTCAATCTACCGCAACGAATGAACGCCCCCTCACCAATTGAAGTTACTCTACCCCCTATGACGACGGTCATTAAGCCACTGCAAGACTCGAACACGCCATCCCCAATCGAAATTACGCTATCCCCTATTGTAACGCTCACCAAACTAATGCATTTAGAGAACGTAAAATCACCAATCGAAATTACGTTGCCATCTATAACAATACTCGTCAAACTAATGCAATCAGAAAACGCCCTATCACCAATTAAATTTACGATATCGGGAATAGCGAAGGACGTCGCGGTTTTACCTATCGCATATTGAATAAGTGTTTTTCCGTCTTTTGTATATAAATCGCCATCCATCGATTTATATACAGTGTTATTTTCACTAACATTTATGTTCGTCAATCTTTCACAATAAGAGAATGCATAATCACCAATCGAAGTAACGCTATCCCCTATTGTAACGCTCGCCAAACTAATGCATTTAGAGAACGCATAATCACCAATCGAAATTACGTTGCCTTCTATAACAATACTCGTCAAACTTCCACAATCGTAAAATGCCCAATCACCAATTAAAGTAACGCTATCGCCGATTTCAACGCTATTCAAACTTCTACAATTATTAAATGCAGAATCACCAATCGAAGTAGTGCTGTTGGGAATTGTAACGTTTGTCAAACTACGGCAATCGTAAAATGCAGAATCACCAATCGAAGTAGTGCTGTTGGGAATTGTAACGTTTGTCAAACTACGGCAATCGTAAAATGCCCAATCACCAACCGAAGTTACGTAATCAGGGATAACGACTTTCGTCACAGTTTTACTCTTTGTGCCCGTAATGACGCAAATATTCGTTGTGGACGTAAAGTTGAAATTTTCCATTTCGGGCTTCACTTTAAATATTGCCACCAACCCAACGTGTTTGTCTACAATAAAAGTAAATTGCGCGTCTTTACTTACAAGAGTGTCGCCATCATACCAACCGTCAAAGGTGTAGCCAAGGTAAGTTGTGGCGGTCAAAGTAATTTGCTTGCCGTAATCATAAATTCCGCTACCCGTAAGTATGCCCGCGCCCGAATTGTTGATTAACGTTTTTATTTCATAACGGTTGAGAGTATAATATACTTTTAAAACTAGACTTCCGTTTCCGTGTATAACTCCGCTTATCTCGCTTTCTTCTGCACTATACGTATAATGCTCATAGGTTTTAATTTGAGCGGTTGCGGTAACGTCCGTTTCGCCTTGCAAACTGTCGGTATGGGCCAACTCGTAAACGCCGTTAGCACCTTGCAAATAATATTCTACTCTATACGGCGTATCCGTATGCGCCGACCAATTTGCCGTTACGAGTAAGTCTTGAGTAATAGGCTCGCTAAAATCATAATCCCAAGACATAAAATCATATCCTGCTTTTTCGGTGGTCGGCTCAATGGCAAAACCGCCTTCTTCAACGTATTGACTATCGACGGAACTACCGCCTGCGACGTTAAAACCAACCAAATATAACTGCTTACGGCGAATCGTGACCGTGTAAGTTTTTATACTTTTACCACCCTTAGTTTCAAAAATATAAAAAGTATTGTCACCAAAGATTAAGGAAACCGTTTTAGTATTAACCTTTTGAGTTCCGTTAGAATCTAATGCGACTATAAAATCAGCATCACCAAACGTCTTTATTTCATTAGTAAAGGAAAACTCTCCCGTTTGAAAACCCACCTTGCCGTAAGCGGTTAACCCTTGAACGGATAAGGTTTTAAATTCGATATAAGATTGGTCGTCCGCTTCACTTTCAGACGTGATTGCCGAGTGTTCGTCCACTCTACAAGACACGGTAAACAGTATAGCACTTATACAAAGTGTAAAAATAAAAATTATAACAACGACTTTTTTCATAGATCACCTACTATTGTTAATCGTTACCAGAGCCTAGATCGTCGTTTGAATAGCCGTATTCTTTAAGCAAATTAGGCCTATCACGCCAATTTTCTTTAACTTTTACGTAAGTGGTCAAAAAGACTTTTGCGTCCAAAAATTTTTCCATGGCTTCACGCGCAAAGGAAGAAACTTCCTTTAAGGCTTTGCCTTGCTTGCCGATTAAAATTGCTTTATGGTTGTCTTTTTCGCACACGATATCAAGATTTATATCGTAAATGCCGTTTTTTCTTCTTGAAAACTCGTTTATGGTGATTGCAACGCCGTGCGGAATTTCTCTATCGTATTTTAAAAGAATTTTTTCACGCATGATTTCGGCAATCATAAACTTTTCGCTCTTGTCGGAAATAGCGTTGGGATCGAACACGTAATCACCTTCCGGCAAGTGTTTTAAAAGTACGGTTAAAAGTTCTTTTACGTTTTTGCCCTTTCTCGCCGAAACGGGCACGATATCCGCTATTCCGTCGATTTTGGCGAGTTTAACTAGTTCTTCGGGGATATTTTCCTTGGGCATAATATCCGTTTTAGTAAAGGCTACTACGACGGGTGCTTGTCCTTTTGCAAACCTTTCGGCAAGGGCTAAATCGTCTTCTTTAAGCCCTGTATGCCCGTCTACGACGAACAAAACGACGTCCGTTTCCTTTGCGGTGGTTTCCGCCGCCCGTTGCATACGCGAATTTAAAGTGGTGTTAGCCTTGTAGATGCCCGGGGTGTCTTCAAAAACTATTTGATATTCTTCGGTCGTTAAAACGCCGTAAATTCTATCTCTCGTAGTTTGGGGCTTGGGTGAAACGATTGCAACCTTTTCACCTACCAAAACGTTTACTAGCGTTGATTTGCCGGCGTTTGCCCTGCCGACTACCGCAACCGTTCCGCTTCTCATATTAACTCCTTTTTAAGTTTAAATCGTTCATAATCTTTTCGGCAAGCGAAGTCATTTCTTCTTCGTCTAAAGGCTCTATATGGTCGTAGCCGAAACAATGTAAAATGCCGTGCAATGCAAGATAGCAAACTTCCCTTTGAAGGGAATGCCCGTACTCGATTGCCTGCTCTTTAGCGCGGTCTAAACAAATGCAAACGCTACCGAGTAAAAAACCTTCTTCTTCCATATCGCCGTCAAAGTCGTCAGCGGTCAAAATTTTACCCTTTACACCGTCTAGATAAGGGAAGGATAAAACGTCGGTAACGCGGTCTATACCACGCTGCTCGGCGTTTAAATCTTTAATTTCGTCTTGGCTGACGAAGGCTATTTCGATAGCCAAATCAATCGACTGCAAAAGGGTGGAATACGCCTTGTCGGCAACCCTTTGCAAATCAAACTCTTTACCTTCTTCGTCGTAGCACAAAACGGCTAAGGTGGGCTTATTCATATTTATCTCCGCCTATTTTGAGTTTTGGATACTGCACTCTGTCGTGATGAACGCCCGACAAAGCGTTGGTTATGGTCTGACGGATGATTTCAATTTCTCTAAAGGTAAGGTTACACTCTTCAAACTGGTGGTGAGCCATTCTATCTTCAATAATCTCGCAAACGATATCGTCTACGTCGGCGTGGTTACGCTTACCGTCCGCCCTTGCCTTTGCTTCGCAAGCGTCGGCAATCATGACGATTGCGGCAATTTTAGACTGGGGCTTAGGGCCTTCGTAAGAAAACTGCTTAATATCGAGCGCCGACTCTGAAAACTTGCTCGCTCTCATATAAAAGTAGGTTATCGGCATAGTGCCGTGATGCTGAACGGCTACGTCCGCCAAGATTTGCGGAAGGTGATATTGCTTGATAAACTTTTCGCCGTCCGTCGCGTGCGAGCGGATAATGTCAGTTGAAAGTTCGGGCGGAATTTCGCTATGCGGATTGTAACCGCTCTGATTTTCGGTGAAAAATTCGGGGCGTTCGAGTTTGCCTACGTCGTGGTAATAAGCGCAAGCCCTTGCAAGCAGGGTGTTTTCGCCAATGGCGGCGGCGCACGCTTCAACGAGCGTAGACACGATAAGACAATGGTTGAAAGTACCCGGCGCGGTTTCCCTAAGTTTTCTGAGCAAGGGGGCTTTGTGGTCGGTTATTTCAAACAGTCTATAGTCGGTAACCTTGTTAAATATCCTTTCAAACAATGGCAAAATAGCCATCATGAGTACGACGGAAAGCATGCCCGACGTAAACCCTGCTAAGATAAAAGGCAAGGGGTTTTTCATAACGGCGGTAAATTCAAGGCAAACCGTGCTTACGATAAGGGGTATTGCTATTAAAAAGCCCATAAGGAAAACTTTTATTCTCGAACTAGTTTTATGTACGAGATATATAGCCAAAACGCTCGTCGAAAAGCCTACGAGTAGCGATGCGTATAAAATATGGCTTTCAAGCACGTTGACGGATAGAAAAGTATCTATCATAAACATCAAAAAGCATGAAATCGTATTCATAAATATCGCCGTGCGCTTGTCCATAAGCAAAAGCGCTAAAAGGGCGCAAAGGGCAAACGGGCGCGCGTAAACCATGTATTTACCCACCCCGAACATTATCGCAACGGATATTTCAAGGATGATAAATATCAAGTTGATGTTTTTCGTTTCGTAAAGAAAATCTCTATTCTCATTGTAAAAATACAGATAAATTCCCAGCGAAATTAGGCACATAGCCACTATCAAGTAGATTAAGTTTTCAACTTTTCCGTCGCTTTGAATAAAGTCTAACATCACGCTAAAGTCGAATTTTGCGTTCACGTATAAAACGGCGATAAACCCTAAAACGAAAATTACCGTGTGAATTGCAAACCAACTAATCGTGCGGACGTAATCTTTAGTCGTCCAAGGACGAAGTCTTTCAAATTTCTTTTCCATAAAATCTCTCCGACTTACTTTTTGCCATTGGGCAAATTAAGTCTTTCTTCATATTTTGTGTACGCTTTTATTATTTCCATAACGAGCGCGTGGCGGACTACGTCTTTCGCCGTTAAGAATACACTCTCGATTCCGTCGATATTTTTTAAAATATCGGTTGCGTGTTTTAAACCGCTCTTTTTGCCGTCGGGCAAGTCTATTTGAGTAAGGTCGCCCGTCACGACCATCTTACTGCCGTCGCCCATTCTCGTCAAAAACATCTTCATCTGCTCTTTGGTGGTGTTTTGGGCTTCGTCTAAAATGATAAAGGCGTTTGAAAGGGTGCGCCCACGCATATATGCGAGCGGTGCAATCTCAATAACCCCCCTTTCCATAAGTTTTACGTAACTGTCAAGCCCCAACATCTCTTGCAAAGCGTCGTATAAAGGTCTTAAATAGGGGTCTACTTTAGTCTGTAAATCCCCGGGCAAAAAGCCGAGTTTTTCGCCTGCTTCAACGGCGGGACGAGTTAAAATAATCTTTTCGACTTCTTTATTTTTAAACGCCGAAACAGCCATTGCAACCGCAAGGTAGGTCTTGCCAGTACCCGCAGGCCCAACGCCGAAAACTACGGTGTTTTTCTTGATTGCGTCGACGTATTTTTTTTGTCCAACCGTCTTACACTTGATTTGCTTGCCCTTGTTGGTGATTGCAATAACCCCCGACATTACCTTTTCAATGCCTTCGGCATTGCCTTCTTTGGCAAGTTCTATGCAATAGATAATTCTCGTCTTATCGAGCGGTTCGCCCGACTTTATGATACGGGCGAGTTTGTTTATAACCGTTTCGGCTAAAAGTACGCTCTGCTCGTCGCCCGAAAGCCTTATTCCCGTACCTTCAACGTAGGCAATAACCCCCGTTTCACGAGCGATAATATTCAAATTCTCGTCAAAAACCCCAAGTAGTTTGGAAAGGTTTTCTAAACTGCCGATATCGGCAAAAACAGTAAATTCTGCCAAAATTTTCTCCTTTTTACAGCGTTTTATGGCCTTTTACGGCTTACCGACGGCTTTTAGCCGACGGTTATTTTGTAATAAACCCTAACTTGGTAACCAAACCCGTCGCTACCTGCAATTTCTTCAACCGCAGTTTTAGTAACCGTGTCCACGCCCAATTCTTCTTTTGCAAGGGCAATCGCCCTATTTTTATATTTTTCCCCCTTGGAAAAACTTTTATAATCGTAGACGAACTCGCATTCTAGTTCAATCTCGCCAAGGGCGTAGGTTAAAACCGTCTTTTCGCCCGAAAGATAGTAACCGCCAATCAGCGTAGCGCCCTTTTCTACCCTGTCGCCAACGGCTACGAGTGGCGTACCGCTAAGCACGTTTACGCCCGTTACGACGCCAGCCGTTGGGGAAATTAAATTTTCCTTTTTCAGGTCTATCGGGGCGTTTTTTACTTGGGCTAGATAGGCTTCGGCAATTATCGCCCTACCCGATTTTTGCAAGGTGATAAAACTTATTTTGTCGTTTTGCGAATAAAGGTCTTCGGCGATTTGCGAAAGGTCTTTAGTAAGCAAAGAATTTAACTTTACCCCCTCGCCGTTTAGTTTTGCGGTAAGGGTTGGGGCTAGTTTTTCGCCGTCTCCTACGTACACGATTTTGCTAACCCACCCGTCTAGAAAGACGGCGAGCGCTAAAAACACGCAAAAACAGAGCGCAAGCCCCACTTTTGAAAGCAAAAACTTAAAGGGGGATACTTTGCCATAATATTTAACTCTAGTTATATTATAACACATATTACGCGAAATTGCAAAAAGTTTTTCGCTTTCGGTAAAATCTATTGAAAGAATTATTTTTTGGGGCAAAAAAGTAATATCGTACACCGAAACGCCCATTTCTTGCAGTTTTTGGATAAGAAAAAAACTATCCGCGCCCACAATTTGGTAGGTTGCAAACAATTTTCCTTTTTTCATTGATAGCAAACCCCCGTAATTTTACCAACCAGAGCCACTTCGCCGTCGCCGTACTTTTTAATTTTTAGCCCTTCTCCGACTATCGTAAGCCCCCCCTTTTTAAGTTGCAAGCGTATTTCGCAAGGCGTATAGCAAACTATCCGTATTACCCCTTCGATAAGTCCGCCTGCCGTACCGAAAAGGGTAACCCTATGCTCGTAGGGAGTTATCTCTTTGCCAAGCCCTAAAAAACTCAATGCGTCTTCAATAAAAACCATAAATTTTCTCGCTTGGCTATATTTATTCTCTATACTTCGTTTTTATGCAAAACTAAAACGCGCGGTTGGGCTAAAAAAGCCTACCGCGCGTTTATTTTTTTAGTTGTTTGGGCTAAAAAAGCCTCGTATAAGTCGATTATTTAAGATATTTCTTTAAATCTTCAACTCTGTCGAGCCTTTCCCACGGGAATTCGCTTCTGCCGAAATGCCCGTAAGCCGCCGTCTTTTTATAGATGGGTTTTCTAAGGTCTAACGTCTTGATAATAGAGTACGGACGAAGGTCGAATTCCTTTGCGATAATATCCGCAATTTCGCCGTCGGCAAGTTTGCCTGTACCTTTTGTGTTTACGAAAAGCGAAACGGGTTTTGCAACGCCGATTGCGTAAGCGACTTCTAAAGTGCACTCGTCGGCAAGCCCTGCCGCTACGACGTTTTTACAAATATATCTCGCCATATACGCGGCGCTTCTGTCCACCTTAGTCGGATCTTTTCCGCTAAAAGCGCCACCGCCGTGGGGGCAACTTCCGCCGTAGGTGTCTACTATAATCTTTCTGCCCGTCAAACCGCTGTCGCCGTGCGGTCCGCCTATTTCAAATCTGCCCGTGGGGTTGATGAAAAACTTAGTGTTTTCGTCGATAAGATTTGCAGGCAAGCAGGCTAAAATAACTTCTCTTTTAATATCTTCTCTCAAAGTGTTAGTCGAAACGGTTTCGCTATGTTGGGTTGAAACGACTACGGTATCTATTCTCTTAACCTTGCCGTCTTCATACTCAACGGTAACTTGACTCTTGCCGTCGGGGCGAAGGTAATTTAAAAGACCGCTCTTTCTAACTTCGGTAAGTCTGCGAGTAAGTTTATGGGCAAGGGTTATCGCCATGGGCATATACTCTTCGGTTTCGTTGCAGGCAAAACCGAACATCATACCTTGGTCGCCCGCTCCGTGAAGGTCGGCTTCGTCACCGCTTTCTCTATGCTCGACCGAACTGTCAACGCCGAGAGCGATATCCGCGCTCTGCTCGTGAATTGCGGTGAGCACGGCGCAAGTGTCGCAGTCAAAACCGTACTTTGCCCTGTCGTAGCCGATTTCCCTTACCGTTTCTCTCGCAACGGTTTGGATATCTACGTAACACTCGGTAGAAATTTCACCCATGACGAGTACGAGCCCCGTAGTAACCGAAGTTTCACACGCAACTCTTGCGGTTGGATCTTGGGCTAAAATGGCGTCGAGCACTGCGTCCGAAATCTGGTCACAAATTTTGTCGGGATGCCCTTCAGTAACGCTTTCGCTAGTAAAAAATTTGTTCATAATAAAATCCTTTTGGCAAAAATTAGATTTGTGGTCGTTTTTTGCCGTGTTTATAATTATATACTATTTAAAAACGTTTGTCAATCTTAATATATCGTGTTAAAATAATATATATCAATAAGCCAAGGGTTTAATCTTATGGAAAAGTGTAAAATTTGCCCCGTAGAGTGTGGGGCAAACCGAAGGACGGGGGTAGGCTACTGCGGCGAGTCCCAAAAAATGAAAATTGCAAAATATTATCTTCACACCTTTGAAGAACCGCCTATAAGCGGAACGAAGGGCTCGGGTACGGTGTTTTTTTGCGGTTGCTCATTAAAGTGTGTATTTTGTCAAAATTACGAACTTTCACGCTCTAAAACGGGCAAGGAAATAACCCCTAAAGAACTTGCCGATATTTTTAAAGAGTTGGAAGATTTAGGGGCTCATAATATAAATCTAGTAACCCCCGCCCACTTTGTAAAACAAATTGTCGAAGGGTTTAAAATTTATCGCCCAAAAGTACCCGTAGTTTACAACACTCATTCGTACGAAAAAGTTGAAACCCTTAAGATAATTGACCCATACGTGGACGTTTATCTGCCCGACCTTAAATTTTACTCGCCCGACCTTGCCAAAAGATATACGGGTAAAAGCGACTATTTCTACGTGGCTACCAAGGCTATTTCGTTTATGCTCAACTCTAAAAAAACCGTCTTTTCCGACGACGGGCTTTTAAAACAAGGCGTCGTTGTAAGACATATGATTATGCCCCTTGGTGTAAAAGACAGTAAGGCGATACTCGATTGGTTTGCCCAAAACAAACGGGGTGGCGCTTATATATCTTTAATGGGGCAATACACCCCTTTCGGCGATACGAGCGAATACCCCGAACTCTCTCGACCGATTACTAAAAAGGAATACGAAAGGGTGTACGAGCATCTTTTATCTCTTGGCATAACCGACTACTTCGCACAAGAATTGGGCTCTGCAAGTGAAAGTTTTATACCAAAATGGGACTTTTAGCCCGCCTATAAGTCGATTAACGGCATTTTTTAAGCAGATTGCATTTTTAAGCAGTCTGCTTTTTTCGTTCAATTACGCTATTTTTTTACGAATATTTTTACCCCCATACAAAAAATTCTTGCTCAAAAGCAGTATTATTTGGGTAAAAAAATGATTATTTAGTGCAATAATTTGAACTTATTGTGGTTGAAAAGGCAAGAGTTTTATTATATAATTTAGTAAAGACGAGTAAAAAAACTTAGGCTATATCATAGCGCGTGATAGAGCCAAAATAAAAAGGAGAAGCAATATGGCTAAATTTTTAAAGTCGCTACTTGCCGTTATAATTGCGGTCGGCATGACTTTTTCATCCGTATTCGCCCTTTCGTCATGTGGCGAAACTAGCGAAAGCGAATCAGTGCCGCCTGCGATAACTTACGAACTACGATCGGCTCAAACTTCTTATAGCGTAAAAGAAGAAAGCACGCTTGATTTACAGATAAAACTTTATATAAACGGCGCGCTTTCACCCTTAGACGGTTTAAACCTTACTTCTTCCGATCCGTCGGTGGCTACCGTCGATAGCCAAGGCGTAGTAACTGCCTTAAAGCGCGGTACTACCAAGATAACGGCTAGTATCGAAGGCGAAAAAATTGAAGTTACCGTAAAGGTTGAAGAAATAACCAAAAGCATTACGGTAAATAAAGATAGTGTTATTTTACCCGTCGGCGACACGGCGCAACTTACGGCGCAAGGCTATAAAGACGACGTTTTAGTAGACGGCGCGCCAATAACTTACGAAAGCGTAAACGACAAGGTTGCCACCGTTGACGAAAAGGGCTTAATCACGGCAATCGGCCACGGCGGTACTGAAATTTTGGTAAGTTACGGCTCAACCACCCTTTCCGTACCCGTAACCGTTTACACCGAAGTTTCGGCGCAAAAGGTAAACACCTTTGACGAAGAGTTTATCAACGCCTACGGCAGAACTTATATAACCGACGGTAAACTCAATCTCGACCACGTTGCGTCTAGCGTTGAAGTTGCTATTATCGGCACTTCGCTCACCGTCAATTTAAAGTCGAATGCGTCGCAATTTATTCGCGTTTTCGTCGACGACGATATGGAAGGCGAGCGCATATCGGTAACTGCAAGCAAAAAAACTTACGAAGTCGCTAAAAATCTTAAAGACGGATATCATAAAATAAGAATAGTTAAGGTTTCCGAACTTTTCGACGGGCAAATAGATATCGAATCTTTCTCGGCTGAAAAATTTGCCTACGCTCCGCCGAAAGGTAAACTTAAAATAGAGTTTATAGGCGACTCGATAACGGCGGGCTTTGCCGTTTTAGGCGCACCGGGCGCAACGAGAACGGTTGCAAACTCGGACGGCGCTAAATCGTTTGCTTACCAAACGGCGCAACTTTTAAACGCAGACTACTCCACTATCGCCGTACAAGGCATTTGCGCGGTTGCATACCATTGGCAAAAGAATTTAAATATGTACGACCTTTATCAAAAGATTTCGGCGGATTTCAATTCGGCTGATTACGATTTCAGTTTTAACCCCGACGTAGTAGTTCTTGCGCTTGGCACTAACGAAGCGTCTTACCTAGAACCTGCTTACGGCGGACCTGCCTACGGCAACCAATTCCCCACCGACTACCAAAGAATGCTCACTTTAATCCGTGAGAAAAACCCCAACGCACACATCTTCTGCGTATACGGTTCAATGGGCACAAACCCCACTATTCTTGCGGGTATTAAAACGGCTGTTTCGGCTATGAACGACGACAAGATTACCAACCTTTTCCTTTCTACCGACGTTTCGGGTGGCGCTGGACATCCGTCGGTTGCAGGCAATACCAAGTGGGCTAACGAACTAGTTAAAAAAATACAAAAAACTCTTGCAAAATAATTATAAAGATACTGATATTTCACTTTAACCCCAAAAAACGGCGAGCCGAGTTTAAGTAAACTCGGCTCGCCGTTTATTTAAGATTTTTACCTTGAATCTTTATAATATTCTTCAAATAAATCGTTTGGCGTACATTCTAAAATATCGCAAATGGCTTTCAAATTTTCAAATTTAATGCTTGTCGTTTGATTGTTTACTATTTTATTGAAGTTTTGATAACTCAACCCCAACTGGATATATAGCCAATATTTAGATTTTCCTTTTTGCTCTAAAATTTCCTTTATTCTCAATTTCATAACCTACTCCCTCATTATATACTGTCTACATTATATGGTGGAAAAAAGTTTGACAAATAGACTTTTACATTATATAATGTATACATTATATACTAAAGGAGAAAATATTATGGCTTTAGTACCTGCACGATGCACACAATGTGGCGCAAATATAACCGTTGACGAAAGTAAAGAAGCAGGCATTTGCGAAAATTGCGGTACGGCGTTTATAACCGAAAAGGCGATTCATAACTACGTAACCAATAATAGTACGACTAACAACGTTCAAAATCAAACTAATATATATCTTGGCGAAAACTCGTTTGAAAAAGAGAAAAAAGAGTGTAAAGTTTTGCTTATGCTTTTAAATAAACTCGACTTGCAATATTTAAAAGAACAAGCTCTAAAAGTGCTTAGTTTAAACCCGGATAATTCCTTAGCCCAAACTATATACGACTGCGAATTTAGCGTTGAACTCTATAACGAGTATCACTTTTTGGACTTTGACGAACAGCCCTTACACGGGTACGTCAATAAAGAAATCGGCAATATCGACGCCGAAACTTGCATAACCTTTATTAGAGCCCTTCTTTGCAAAGCAACGACGGACTCGAACATCAACGAACTAATGCAACTCATCTTTAAAAATCTGTCTTCTTTAAATATGGACGAAAAGACAACTTATTCTACTTATAAAACTATAGCCGCTTTAATTGCCGATGTTGAAAGAATAAACGTTATTTTATACACGTCAAAACTCAATAAAACGTTAGGTTTTTTATCTATATTCGACAGTTCATCCGACGCGCTTGAAAGTTTTAACGACGCTGACGAAAAAAAGAGAGTCGGGCTTTCAATGCTTGAAACGAGAAAACGTATTGCCTCCACCTTTAAACTCGCCGTTCAAGCCTCGCGCTTGTCGATTCCGCAAAAAAACGAGTTAGCGTCTATGGTTTCGGTAGTTTTCGGCGAAAAGCCCACCGCTAGCGCCAACCCGCAGACGGGCGCTACAAAAAAACCAACCCCCACCCAAACGAGCAATCGCCCTAATCAAGACACCCAAACACCTAATCAAACGGATAGCACCGAAAAACAAGGTTGCTCGAAAGGTAGCGGTATTGCCCTTATAATCGTGGGCGCGCTTTTTGCCTTACTGTTTTTAATCTTTCTTTCAGAGGGCTCGTTGGACGGTTTTACTAGCGCGCTGTTGATCTTTATCGCTACGGTTTGCATAGGGCTTGGTATCGGCATTGTAAAAGACTAATTTTATAGCAAAATTTAACAAAAGACAGTTGCTTTTTACTCGTGCAACTGTCTTTTTTTTAGCAATATTTTTTGTCCGCAAAGTATTTAAGCGCTTCGCCGTAGCCGTCGAAACCCTTGCCTACTATCACCTTTTCGGCGTATAAACTTATATAACTTTTACGGCGGAATTCTTCCCTTTCGTAAACGTTTGAAAGATGGACTTCAACGGTCGGGATATTTACGGCTTTTAAAGCGTCGAGTATGGCTATACTCGTATGCGTATAAGCGCCTGCGTTGATTATTATTCCGTCGTAACGGTCGTACGCCTTTTGAATTTGAGTGCAAATATCCCCTTCGTAATTGGACTGATAGTGAGTGACCGAAAGGCCTAAATTTTTACCCGTTTCCTTAATATACTCAACCAAGGCCTTAAAGTCCTTTTTGCCGTAAACGTCGGGCTCTCTTATGCCAACCATATTTAAATTTACACCGTTTATAACGAGTATTTTCATAATGATAAAATCTCCTTTACAGTATCGCTTATATCGCCGTCGTTTGAAACTTTTTTATCGCAAACGCTCTCGTATATTGGCTTTCTTTGCTCAAATAATCGACTTATAGCCCCGTTTTTTGATAATGGTCTATCGTCGTCAACTAGTTTTTCAATCGCCCTTTCCAAGTAAATTAAATAGCCGTTGCGCTTTAAAGCGGTTACGTTTTCTCTCCGTAAAACAGCGCCGCCGCCCGTTGCGATTATCACTCCGCTTTCGGTTGCGACTTTGCTTACTGCAAGGCTTTCCTTTTCTCTAAAAACGCTTTCGCCGTACTTAGTAATAATCTCGGACGGGGTTTCGCCTTCGACTTCAAAAACGGTTTGGTCGGTATCGACGACCTTTTTGCCCGTTATACTTGCAACGGCTTTTGCAACGCTCGTCTTTCCGCAAGACGGCATACCTATCAAAACTATATTTCTTTTTTCTTTTTCAAGCGAGTTGATAACGTCTTCGTAAACCGAACTTTCAATATTTTTATCAAGCCAAATTTCTTCGGCTTTAAGCCCTTGAGCGACGAGCATAGGCAGTCCGCCCGAACAGTTTATTCCAAGTTTTTGGGCTTGCAAAATCAAGTTCGTGCGCAACGGGTTGTAAACGCAATCAAAAACGCCTTTTAAGTCCTTAAACCTTTCAAGGTCCACCGCGCAACCTTCGACGTTTGGATACATTCCAACGGGGGTTGTATTAATGATTACGTCCGCTTTTACGTCGTAACAATTTTCGTAATTTATCTCTCCCTTTCTCGATACGACCAAGGTCATTTTTGCGCCAGCCCTTTTGCAAACAGTTCTCGCCGTCAAAGACGTTCCGCCCGATCCAAGAATCAAAACCGTTTTGCCCAAAAGGTCGATTTTAGTCCTTCGCAAGGCGTATTCCATGCCGTAAACGTCGGTATTATAGCCGTAGAGTTTGCCGTTTTTCTTTAAAACGGTATTCACAGCGCCCACTTGCCTTGCAGACTCGTCCACTTCGTCAAGATATTTTATTATATCTTTTTTGTAGGGAATAGTTACGTTAAAGCCGTCGGGGCAAGTTTTTACAAACTCTTCAAGCCCGTCTTTTTCGACTTCGACGAGTTGATAGTCAAGCCCCTGCCCACTATGTATAACTTGCGAATAACTATGCCCTAATTTTTCGCCTATAAGACAGTATTTCATTATATAATCTCTTTATAACTTCCTAAAAATACGAATTTATCCGAACTGTTTTCCATTTCGCCCAAAAGGTTTAAAACGTCTGGCGATTCGATATCGCCGTCAAAATCAAAATAAAACATAAACTCAAATTGAGTGTTTGCAATGGGGCGAGATTCAAGTTTTGTAAGGTTTAAACCGATTGACGAAAAACGACTGAGCATTCTATTAAGACTGCCCGGCTTGTTTGCAAGGCTCGTCATAACGCTAATTTTATCCGCGCCTTTAAACACTTTAAGGTTTTTGGATATGCAAATAAAACGGGTGAAATTGTTGCCGTTATCTTGCATAGCGCGCTCTAAAGCGCAAAGGTTATAGATTTCAGCGCAGTCGTCCGAGCAAATTGCGGCTATAGTGCGGTCTTCACTTTCGGCAACCATCTTTGCCGCAACCGCAGTATTTTCAACTTCAACGGCGGTAACGCCGAGATTTTTCAAATGCTCGGCGCATTGCATTAGCGCTTGAGAGTGTGAATAAACCGTTTTAATTTCAGAGAGTTTTACCCCCTTTTTAGCGCATAGCGCGTGGCTAATTTGCACCCTTACGCTCTTAACGATATAAAAATTATGTTTTTTCATAAGGTCGTAAACTTGCGAAACCGAGCCTGCGTTACTGTTTTCAATGGGCAGTACTCCGTACTCGCAAAGCCCTTTATCGACGGCGGTGAAAACCCCTTCAAAGGTCTTGAAAAAGGTTACGTTAGATATATCGAAAATCTTATCCGCCGCAACCGCCGAATACGCTCCGCTGACACCTTGGCAAGCGACCGTTGCCGAAACGGGAAATTCCTTTCTCTCTATGGCGAGAATTTCGTTTATTTGATCGACCGTTTCAGACCTTGTTTGAACGAATTTGCCTTGATAATTTTTACTTTGAAAAAATACGGTATCGTATAAAAGTTTTAAATACCTTTTGAGTTCGTCGGGCTTGTCCGCAGTGATTCTATTGACTATTTCCTTTTCTCTACCGCGCACGTTTACTGCAGAACCGCTACTCGCTTTTTGCAAGCCTATCTGCTTGCAAATGCCCATACGCTTGACGTATAAAGCGGAAAGTTCGTCGTCTATTTTATCTATTTCCTTTCTTAACTCATCAATGTTTTTCATTACTTTTTCTCCTGCATAATAGCGTCTAGCAATGCTATTGCCACCGCGCTTTCAACGACCGGCACGGCTCTTACCGCAACGCAGGCGTCGTGCCTGCCCTTAATAACTATTTTAACGTTTTCCATTTTTTCAAGATCAACCGTGTCTTGGGGCAAACCGATTGACGGCGTCGGTCTAAACCCAACGCGCAAAGTAACGGGGTTTCCGTTGGTAATTCCGCCGTTTAGTCCGCCAGCGTGATTGGTGACGATTTTAACCTTATCTCCGTCCATTTGCAAGCCGTCGTTTACGGCGCTACCTAATCCCCTTGCCAAATCGAACCCGTCGCCAAACTCAACCCCTTTTACGGCTGGAATCGAGTAGACGGCAAGGGCGATTTTGCCTTCGAGCCCTTCAAACAAACTACCGCCTATTGCGGTGGGAGCGCCGTAGATTACGCACTCGACCGTTCCGCCGACCGAATCGGCGTTTTGATTTGCCAAAACTATCTCTTCAATCATCTCGTCGGCGCTAGAAAGGGCTGGAAAACCACTTTCATGACACTTTTTTATATCTTCCTTTTGGGGAATAACTTGCTTATACGACCTACCGTCGACTTTGCCGACCGACGATAGATACGCCAAGATTTCAACACCGTAATTTTCGTATAAATATTGTTTACAAAGCCCGCCTACTATACAAAACGGCGCGGTTAGTCTACCCGAAAATTCACCGCCCCCACGGTAATCTTTTTCACCGTCTTTTAAATACCTTACGTAGTCTGCGTGAGATGGGCGAGGCTTTGCGTAAAGGTCGCCGTAGTCTTGGCTCTTTACGTCTTTATTGTATATAACCGCTTCAAAAAAGCCGTCTATAACACCGTTATTTACACCTTTTACAAAAATAGGCAAGTCGGGCTCTTTGCGTTTGGTTGAAAAAACTCCGCCCGTCGGCATACGCCTTTTCATTAAATCTAAAAGGCTTTTTTCGTCTATTTTAAGCCTTGGAAAACCGCTTACCCTTACCCCTATTTTTTCAGCGTGGGAAGTGCCGTAAATTTCAATATTTAGTTTTTCGCCTTTAAATATCGCCATCTACTCTCCCCCCTAACGAAACGTAATCTTTAAAAAATTCGGGATAAGACTTGTCTATCGCGCGCCAGCCTTTTATAACGCTTTGACTCGTCGCAACCGCCGACATAACTGCCGCCGACATAACTATTCGGTGATCGTTTGCGCCGTCGTATTGAGCGCCCGTGGGCGAACCGCCTAAAATAACGATTTCTCCGTCCTTTTCGCTTGCCGTAATACCTGCTGATTTCAACGTGTTTAGGGTTGTTTGCACCCTATCGCTCTCTTTTATTTTAAGTCTTTTAGTACCCGTAAACTTGCTCTCGCCATCACATACGGCGGCAAGCACCGCGGATATAGGCGCTAAATCCGGCGCGTCTTCAAAGTCGTGCGTAAAACCTTTAAGTTCGCCCTTTATAACCGTAATTTCATCGCCGCAAACGGTTATTTTTGCGCCTGCTTTTTTAAGTATTTCAAGAATTTGCCTATCGCCTTGCGTAGAGTTTACGTCAAGCCCCGCTACGGTAACTTTTCCGCTTATTGCGCCGAGCGCAAGTGGAAAAGCCGCTCCCGACCAATCGCCTTCACAAACGCATTCGTCGGGTAGTTTATACTCTTGATTTCCTTGAATAACGATGCTATTGCCCGACTTATCGTATGCAATACCCGATTTTTCAAGGGTGGATAAAGTTATGTTTATATAGTCTTTACTAACAACGTCGCCTTGCATTATTATTCTGCTTTCACCGTCTAATAGCGGTAATGCGAAAAGCAGTCCCGTAATATATTGCGAACTAACGCTAGCGTCGATTTCATAAGTACCGCTAAAAAGTTTGCCTTTAAAAGAAAACCCGTTCACTTCTACGCCGTGCCTTTGCAACTCGCTAGTTAGCAACACGCTCGGACGGAACAAAAGTTTTTGCGTACCCGTAAAAGTTGCGTCCGCGCCTAGCGCGCAAGCGACGGGCATCAAAAAGCGTAGGGTTGAACCGCTCTCGCCTGCGTCTAACAATTTACCGACGGAAACCCTTTCTATTCCTTCAACCAACGCGTTGCCGTTTTGCAAAATAATTTTTGCGCCGAGCGAATTTAAACATCTAACCGTCGCTATGACGTCGGCGGAATTGCCGACGTTTTTTATAATCGTCTTTCCCTTTTTAAGCGAAGCGCAAATAAGCAATCTATGCGCAACCGATTTTGACGGGGGCGCGTAAATTTTTCCGTTCGCCGCAAAGGGATTTAGTTTAATTTCCATTTAAAGACTTTCCTTTAATTTTTGTAAAGGTATTTTTACCACTTGAGTATTGCCGATTTCTTTAATAAGCACGATATTTATTAAATCGCTTTCAGCTTTTTTGTCAACCTTGATTTTTTCAATCAATTCACTTGCCGTACGGCGTTTGATTTTGGTATATGGGTAAGCGTTTAAAAGGCTTAACAGTTCTTGCCTTTTTTCTTCGTTATAACCGTAAAAGTCCACCGATAAGTCGATTATATGGTCAATTCCGTTAAAAACACAAAGCCCGTGCGAATAGTTAAAATCTTCCAAACTTTCCACGGCGTGTCCTATGGTATGCCCTAAATTAAGTTTTGCGCGCTCGCCTTTATCAAACTCGTCTTCTTCAACGAATTTACGCTTTATTTGCAAACATTTATAAATAATATCTTGATAATCTCGCCTAATTATATCTTCCTTTTTAAGCGAGCAATCTAAAAAGGCGTATTTTACCACTTCGCCCATTCCGCACTCGATTTCTCTTTGGGGTAAACTGTTTAAACAAGAAATTGCGACGTAAACAAGGCTAGGTTGATAAAACGCCCCCACCAAATTTTTACCTTGGGGAAGATTGACGGCAGTCTTTCCGCCGACGGACGAATCTACCATAGAGAGCAAGGTCGTCGGGCATGAAATATAAGTTATGCCACGCATATAACTCGACGCGACGAAACCGCATAAGTCACCTATAACCCCACCTCCTACTGCTAAAATACCGTCCTTTCTCGTAAAGCCGTTTTGAGCGAGAAAGGATAAAAGCCGTCCGAAATTTTCTAAACTTTTAGTATTCTCGCCGTGCGGAAAGGTTATTTCGCAAAGTTCAAAACCTGAAAGGGCGGTTTTAATTTGGTCGGAAAACAGCCTTTGAGTGTTGTCGTCGTAAACGACGGCGAGTTTACCTTTAAAGACTTCGGCAACCCTTTCTTTAAGCCCCGAAAAATCGTCTTGAATAACGACTTGATATTTGCGACTTGCGTTTACGTTAATAACTTTCATTTTACCTTTCCTTTATCTATGGCGATTTTTAAATCGCTACCTTCCTTCAAAAGATTGTAAAGGGCTTGTTCGTCGCCGTCGCCAAGCGCCTTAGAATACTCCGTAAGTCTTGCTATAAGTCCGTCAAGTTCGGTTTTTAGCACGTCACGGTTGTCCATCATAAGTTCCGTCCACATGGTGGGATTGAGCCTTGCAACTCTAGTCAAATCTCTATAACTGCCCGCCGAAAAACCAAAGTGACTGCTAGCCATAGGGCTTTTTATAAACGCGTTTGAAACGACGTGGCAAAGTTGGGACGTAAAGGCTATAATCTCGTCGTGGCGGTAAGCGGTTGAAAACACGGCTTCCGAAAAGCCGACGGATAAAAACAAATCTCTAATCTTTTCCAACGCGAATAAATCCGCCTTTACGGGCACGACTACTACGGTCGCCCTGTCAAACAGGGTGGAAAGGGAACGGTCTATACCCGAAAACTCTCTGCCTGCCATGGGGTGCGCTCCGATAAAGGTTACCCCCTTATACTCTTCGGCAAGGTCCTTCATGTCCTTCTCGATACCCCTTTTTATTCCGCAAAAGTCCATTAAAATCGCTCCGTCTTTCATCTTGGGAAGATAGGTTTTCGCAACTTCTTTAAAGGCTCTTGGATAAACCGAAATAATCAAAAGGTCGATATCTTTAATATCGTCGTCAGTCAAAGGCGCGTCGATAGCCTTTACGAGTTCGGCTTTCAACAAAACGTCCTTATTTATATCGTAACCGTAAACTTTATGACCGCCTTTTTTAATAAGGCTCTTGCCAAAACTTGCGCCTATAAGCCCAAGCCCGATAATTGCAACGTTCATTTTAAATCACTCTCTCTTTGAGTCGTTTTGCGTGTGTTTTAACGTAAAACACCGCCTATAAGTCGATTATTAGTTGTTTTTTAATTTAATCTCTATGCTTGTTTACGAGCGGAAGCATTACGTCGGTAGCCTTTACGACTTCGTCGAACTGCTCGGGGCGAAGGGACTGAGCGCCGTCGCAAAGCGCGTGAGTAGGATCGTTATGCACTTCTATCATAAGCCCGTCCGCGCCTGCGCCTACCGCTGCGAGCGACAAGGGTTTTACAAGTCTAGAAAGCCCCGAAGCATGGCTTGGATCTACGATTACGGGAAGGTGGGTTTTTTCCTTTAAAAGGGGGATAGCCGAAAGGTCGAGAGTGTTTCTCGTCATGGGCTCGAAAGTCCTTATACCCCTTTCGCAAAGCACGACTTGGCGGTTGCCTTCCGACATAATATATTCCGCGCTCATAAGCCACTCTTCAATGGTGTTTGCAAGTCCGCGTTTTAAAAGTACGGGTTTGTTAAGTTTACCTACCGCTTTTAAAAGTTCGAAGTTTTGCATATTACGAGCGCCGATTTGCACCATATCTACGTCTTCAAAAAGGTCGATATGCGCTACCGACATAATTTCGGTAACGATGGGCATACCCGTTTCTTCTTTCGCCTTTTTTAAAAGTTCTAAGCCCGACGCTTTAAGTCCTTGGAAGGCGTAAGGCGAAGTTCTCGGCTTAAACGCGCCTCCGCGAAGAAGGTTTGCGCCCGAAGCCTTTACGGCTTTTGCAACCGCTATAATTTGCTCTTCGCTTTCAACCGAGCAAGGGCCTGCTATAATTTGGAAGTTGTCTCCACCGAATTTATGACCGCCCACGTCGACGATGGTATCGTCCAGATGGAATTTTCTGTTAGCGCTTTTGTAAGGCTCTTGAATTCTCTTAACGTTTTCGACTATATCCATCGAGCGAACGAGATCGATATCGACCTTAGGCGTGTCGCCGATAAGTCCTAAAACGGTAGAGTGTTCGCCTTGGCTGACGTCAACGCCGAGCCCTTGCGATTTTACCCATTTGATAAGGTTGTCAAGTTGTTTTTCGTCACAGTTTTTCTTTACTACGATAATCATAACCTACTCCATAAAAAAAGACCGATATCTAAACGTATCGGTCTTAACGATTTTTTTGTACGCAAAAAATAACCGATATTATTAAATATGGTTTACAAAAAAGTATGCAAAATAATAATAAGCGTAATTTTTGTTCATTTTAGCGTCCTTTTTTGCGTAAAATCCGCGCTTTTTTATAAGTATATTCCTATTTTTATCTTTTGTCAACTGATTGAAATAAAATTAGCCCACTTTTAAAATAAAAGTCCTAATTTTAAAAGTTTATAACCGCTTTTAAAAAGTTTACGGACAAATTGCAAAGCATTAAACGCCTTTAAAACTTGACTTTTAAAAAATATAATGATATAGTTATTTCAACCAAATTTAGACGGAGTATTATATGTTAAACGAGCACATGCTTTTTTTGGGGCGCAACCGCTCTGAAATAAGAGAATTATTTGAATACGGCAAAACCTTGACGGCGCAAGGAAAACAGGTTTGCGACTTAACGCTCGGCAACCCGTCCACCCCCACGCCAAATTGGGTGAGCCAAGTTTTGTCTTCCACGCTTGAAAATCCGTCGGTACACGCTTACACTTCGGCGCAAGGCAGTTTGCGCGCGAGAAGGGTTATTGCAAAGCAGTTAAACGAAAGGGGAACTACTTGCTTTTCTCCCGACGGCGTAGTGATAACTTGTGGCGCGGCGGCGGCTCTTTGCGGTGTAATAAAAACACTCGTTTCAAGCGAAAATACCGAGATAATCGCATTATCGCCCTACTTCCCTGAATATAAAGTCTTTACGGAAGGGGCGGGCGCAAAGTTTATTACGGTTGGCTTTTGCGGTGAAAATTTTACGCCCGACATAATCGCTTTAAAAAGCGCCGTAACGAAAAATACTCACGCGGTAATAATAAATAGTCCCAACAACCCGTCGGGCAAGGTCTTCATCGCAGAAGAAATAACGGCGATTAGTCAAGTTCTATTCGCAAAAGAAAAAGAGTTCGGCCACCCCATATACCTTATTTCGGACGAGCCGTATAGAGAAATTTTGTTTAGCGAAAACAAACTCCCCTTTATACCCGACTTTTATAAAAACACTATCATTTGCTACTCGTACAGCAAGAGTCTTTCTCTCCCCGGCGAAAGGATAGGTTATATTGCTATTCCCGACCAAATTTGCGCGTTTAACGACTTATACGCAGGCTTTTTAGGTTCGCTCCGCTCATACGGATACGTTTGCGCGCCTAGTATTTTTCAGTTTATGATTGAAAACTTTAAGGAAGTTTACGCCGACTTTTCGGTTTACGAAAGCAACAAAAACCTATTGGCAAACGGACTTATACAACTCGGCTTTACGGTCAACGATCCGCAAGGCGCGTTTTACCTTATGGTCAAAGCCCCCGACGGCGATTCCAAAGGAATGAGCGAAAAGGCTAAGGAATTGGGGCTTTTGATAGTCCCTGCGGACACCTTTGGGGCGAAAGGATATTTGCGACTTGCAACTTGCGTTAGCCACGGCGTAGCAAGAGACAGTTTGCTCTTGTTTGAAAAACTTGCAAAAATCTACGGGTTAATTTAAAAGTAACCTAAATTCTCAATTATAAAAAGTTAAGGCGGTTTTGCTAACAAGCAAAACCGCCTTTTTAACCCTAAAATAGCGCTTATTTTTTAAGTTTTAGTTTCACGTTACCGCAGGCGAGTTCGGCATAAGAAAAAACCGTCTTGCCCTTATAATCGCCGTCGGGCAAAATGGTAAAAAGCGACGGATACACGTCGTTTAAAACGCCCGTGTAAACTTCGTATTTATTCCTGCCCAAATTCACCTTTACGAACACGCTTTCGCCCTTGCTCTTTTCAATCTCTCGCTTTACGCTACCAATATCTCTGCTCGCTTTAATCATAATTTTATTATTGCCTTAACTTGCGATTTTATACCCTTATTTTCTTTTAAGGGCGTGAAAACTTTTACGCAATCAAACCGCCGTTGCGTTAAAGAGCGCAAAAAAAGGAATAGCGAGCGCTATTCCTTAATAATGCGTTAATATCCGCCACTTAACGTGAAACGTAAAACCAATTAGATATCGTCGTCTTCGTCAACGTCGGTAATTTCGCCGTCTTCTTCGTCGTAGTCGTCAGCGTTGCCTTCGGGGAAGTCGAAATCGTCTTCGTCACGAACGGAATCGTCGTAATAATCGTCTTCCATATCTTCTTCGTCGTCGAAAAGTTCTTTAGCCTCGTCTTCTTCAAGTTGCGAAAGTGAAATTTCTTCTTCGTCGCCCTTGCTCGAAATAGCGTCCTTTTCGTCTTCGTCTAAGAACTTTCTCCATTCTTCGTCCTTATCGGGATCGGTTTCCATTTCAACAGAGTGATGTTTTTCGCTAGCCCTTTCTCTACAATCGGCACACATTTCTTCAGACTGATCCATAAAATTGCGTTTACAAATGGGGCAAAGCACTTGTTCGGCTTCGTCGTCGTCATTATAAGCGGCAAACTTAATTGCAGGAGCAATTTTAAGTTCTACCTTGCAAACGTCACAATATTTTTCGCCGTCCTTCATGTAATTAAGGTCGCATCTGGGGCATTTTACGTAACCCATCTTTTCTCCTCCGCAAGCAACACGCTATTATATAATACGATTGGCTTAACCGTTTGCGTACTGCTTTTATCAAATTTTTTAATAATAAACCGCCACGTGGTTCTTTTTACCTAGGCGTAGCGGAATTATTATAGACATATTATAATGATTTGTAAACTGTTTTTAGCCTTTTTTTTGAAATTTTTTATTTATTTTTCTTTTGCCACTTTTAATTTTCGCCAAAATTAACGATTTTATATGCTCTTTTTAATTTTTATCCTTAAAATTTTTTAGTCGCTATTTTTACGCGCCTTCAAGCAACATTTTGTCTGCTATAAGCGCGATAAATTCGCCGTTAGTCGGCTTTTCGCCTGCAAGATAGGTCTGCACGCCGAAAAGATCGTTTATATTATTTATTCTTCCCCTGCTCCAAGCGACTTCAATAGCGTGGCGGATAGCCCTTTCCACCTTGCTTGGACTGGTTGCGTACTTTTCGCCTATCATAGGATAAAGTTTTTTGGTGATATTGTTTATAACGTCGGGGCTTTCAACGGCGAGTTTAATCCCTTCGCGCAAGTAACTGTAACCCTTTATATGCGGTGGAATACCGACCGAAATGAAAATTTTGCTAATCTTTTCGTCGAGCGACGGACCTTTAAAGCGAGAACTTGGCGACCGTGTGAAGATTTTTTCACTTAAAAACAAGTCTTTAACCCTACTTGCCAAAACGTCGGGCAAACAGGGCTTAGTAATGTAAAACGCCGCGCCTTTTGCAATGCACGTTTCTATGACTTCATCGCGATTAAGCGCGCTATAGACCACTATTTTGGTTTCCGAGCCCGCTTTTGCAAGCCTTTCTAACACCCCTAGACCGTCTAGCCCCGACAAAATTAAGTCGGTCACCAAATACTCGGCTTCCGTCCTTAAAACGAGCCCTACGCCGTCTTCACCGTCGCATGAAGTCCCTAAAACTTCAAATTCCTGAGTCTTTTCAAACGCTTCTTTTAATTCCTGACACTTACTCTCTTTATCTTGAAGTATAACGATACCGTGTTTTTCCATTTTTATCTCCTTGTTTTTGGTGATTACATTATACCACTTAATTTTTTAAATTTTAAGATTTATCCGTGAGAGATATTAGCGTTTAACGAGAAATTTTGTCGAAATTTTGCTATTTTGGTTGGCTTTTGATTTTATGTTGGAATTTTGGCTACTTTTTGCCGACCTAAGTCGTTTATTTTTTGTCTTTTATACCGCATAATTTTATCGCCAACTAAAAACGCAAATATTTTATATTAAGAATAATTTGCCTTAACCTTTACAAACTAATATTATGAACGACGAAATTAAATATCACGAATTAGAAAGAAAACTTTCCACCACCCCACCCGACGAGATAGAAAAGGTTTTGTCAGAGATTTTTATATTGTTTGGCATTAAATAACTCTTTATTGAGTCTTAATAAAACACTTGCAAAAGGCTTTAATTAAATTAAAAGGCGGTCTATAAGCCGAATAATCGACTTATAGACCGCCTTTTGCAGTTATATTACAATTTTTAACCAAGTAAGACGTCAAACACGAGCATTAAGCAAAACCCTACGAGCAAAGCGTACGTAGCACCGCGCTGACTGCCGTGCGCGTGAGTTTCGGGAATCATTTCGTCGCTTATTACGTAAAGCATCGTTCCACCTGCAAAAGCCAAAGCAAAGGGCAAGATGACCGACGCAACGTTAACGGCAAAATAACCTATTAGCGTGCCTACGACTTCAATTAAGCCCGTTATCATAGCGCAGATAAAGGTCTTTTTAGGGCTAACCCCTGCCGCAAGCATGGGAGATATAATAACCATACCTTCGGGGACGTTTTGCAAGGCTATACCGCCTGCAATAATAAGAGCGTGCCCGATATTGCCCGAGCCAAAACCAACGCCCGCCGCAATGCCTTCGGGCAGATTGTGAATTGCAATCGCCGTTACGAAAAGTAGCACCTTACTGAGTTTGCCGTTAGAATGCTCTTCTTCTTCCGTGCCGATTAACCTATGCAGGTGGGGAACTACCCTATCTAATAAGTTCAAAAACAACGCCCCTACGAAAATACCTGCAACGGTAATTATAACGCCGTAATCACCGCCGTATTCAAGCGACGGCAATATAAGCCCAAGCACCGCCGCAGCAAGCATTACACCCGCCGCAAAAGATAGTACGATATCTGAAAATTTATGCGAAATGTTTTTAAATAAAAAGCCTATTAGCGAGCCTACGACGGTTGCTCCGCCAACCCCCAAAGCCGTCAACAATACAACTTCCATATAAGCACCTATAATTTATTATATGCTCTATCACAGCGTATGACTGATTAAATTAAGGGATTATATAAACCTTTAAATAGCCGTTGCTAAACGTGAAAGAGCCTATCATATTAACGATTAGTGTTTGCCGTTAAAACGGCTTTTATAGTTTAATTTTAATATACGCCAAACAACTTGTCAAGCCAAAAAACAAAAATAGGAAGCGTTTTATCATAAAATTTGAGCAAAGAACTAAGCAAAAAAGTTTAAAGCAAAAAATAAATTAAAAATTTTAAAAACAAGGGCGAAATTTGTTGACAACGCCTTTTAAATTTGGTAATATATTTGGGCAAAGTCGGTTGGCGACGAGTCAAACCACTCTAATAAATGCGGTCATGGCGGAATTGGCAGACGCATAAGACTAAGGATCTTATGAGTAATTTCTCGTGCAGGTTCAAGTCCTGTTGACCGCACCAACAAAAAAGAGCATCTCTCGTAGATGCTCTTTTTTGTTGGCTCATTGGGCATAAAGGATTAAATTTACGATTACGCTAGGTTCCTTTAAGTAAATTTTGAACGATAGTTTTATAAAAGATAAACTCGTACGCAAATTTTATCCCGCTCGGTTTTACCGAGCCCCACCGAGAGTTCCCTTTGTCGCTTTGAGTAAAAACTAAAATAACACGATATTAAAAACAAGTTAACCCTTTATTATTTAACAAAGGGTTTCGGTGGCTTGACCGCACCAAACAAGAATAAAACGAACCTTGATGAAAAATCAAAGTTCGTTTTTTCTTTACAAGCAAGCCGAGAGGGCTCCCTTGGGAGTTTCGGCTTATTTTTTACAAGAGATTATTTCGGCTTAATGGTTAAATTAAAATAGTCAAAAATTCAATGATAAAAGGCGAGAATTTTTCTCGCCTTTTTGCTTTTAATTATATGTAATACCGTATTCGGTTAATCTATTTTTAATAACACTTATAGCAACGTCAGAAGAATCAATTCCTATAAATTTACGACCTAATTTTGCAGCAGCTAAAAGCGTTGTTCCACTACCAGCAAAACAATCCATAATTATGCTGTCTTCCCTTGACGATTGTTTGATGATCAATTCAAGCATTTCAAGATTCTTCTGAGTTGGATATTTAGGTATTTGGGGGTCTTTATATTTCCAAATATCTTGTATTTTCTTTCCTTTATGCTCATCTGCATATTTTTTAATACGCGGGTTTCCTGTTTTCGACCATTCAATTAAACCAAGTTTGTCCATTCTATCAAATTCTTCAGGGCTTGTGCGCCAATGCCTACCAGCAGGAGGTAACATTCCACGCCAAGCCATTCCCGTTATCCCATTAGTCGTTTCCCCGGGAGCATGCAAAGGAATAGTTGTATATCTTCTACCGTCAGAATCAATTTTAGTAAATTTTGTGGCTAATTCGCTTTCTTCTAAAGAAATCTTAATTTCATTCCAAATATTTTTTTGTGGATTTTTGGAATAGAAAAGAATCATATCTTTTTCATTTCCATAGGCTTTTCTGTCAAAATTTTTAGGGTTTGACTTTATACGGGTTATATCATTTTTGAAATTTTTTGTGCCAAAAATTTCATCTAAAATTATCTTAAAGTAATGACCCATTTTTGTGTCAATATGAACATAAAGACTACCTTCTTCAGATAAAAGTTCATATATAAGAACAAATCTTTCATACATAAACTTAATAAATTCATCATCGGTCATTAAATCGCTATACGCAATAGTGCTACTTTTTTTACGGCTTATGGTATTTGCACGATTTTCGCTTACCGAGAAAATTTGATTCGTATTAAAAGGTGGGTCTATGTAAATTAAATCTATAAAACCCTTTTTCCCATTCAACAATGCTGACATTATTTCAAAGTTGTCACCGTTAAACAAATAAGACATATTTTCGTTAATAGTAATCGGTGAAATTTGTTTTGCTCTTGATAAAATATGTTCTTTTGTTTCTTTATTCTCAAATAATAATTCCATTTTTTGCTCCTTATAACGAATACAAGAACTCTCTAAGCAAAAGGCTTGATATAATTATTTGTTCTTCGTGATTTTCTAAATAGCGATATAATTTATGATTTCCCTTGATATAGAGCACGCCGTCCATAATGGCGATAGGTATAACTTCTGCATTTAGGGTGTTAGAATAAAAATTTGACGTTATAGTTGAAACAGCGTCGTCAAACTGTGCATTTTGATGCCCACCAAAATCAGTTAAAAATTTTGCCTCGCCAACTACATATTTGTTGTTAAAACGTGCTAAAAAGTCTAACCCTTTTTCTCTATCATAGCCAAAATACTTTACTGCAAAATGAGCCATTTCAGCATCAGAAACATTCAAAACAGCATTCTCACTCGGATTACGTAAAAAATCCGAAATGCTTTTATATACAGGCACGCCTAATGTTCCTTTATTAAGCCAATACTTAAACATAGGACCAATTTGGCGGTTTGTTTCTTTAGGCTCGGTGCATTTTTCAATAACAACGTCATAACCCATTTCATAAATAGTTCCAGCAATTCTATTTATAGTTTGCGGATTCCTTTTTATAGAAGACGGGTCACGGCGTAAATAAGCAACATAAGAGTCTTTTATAGGAAACAATTCTAACTGTAATAAATTTTTTATAAGCAATTCATTATCCCTATTTTGAAACGCTGTTTCAATGCCACTCTGTAAATTAGGGGCTAGTTCTCTACGTAGATTTGGGGAAATAGGATATACTTTGTATAACTCATCAAGATAATTTTTTTGATTAGCAAATTCAATGCTCATTTCAGTCCAAATGTTCATATTCTTTTTCCTTTGCGTTTTTGATGCTCAAATTCATAATTATATGGTCATCAAACTTTGTATTCCACGCACAACTAAAAGCATTATGTTCATAAAAAAGTTAATGAAAGCACAAATGAATTGCCGTTCAGTAATACAGTTCACATTGACTTTTTGTGAAATATTTGGTATAATAAATAAAAATGTGCATCAATTACAAAGTTTGATGCACATTTTTTATTGTTTTACAATAATCTTCCTAAACGATTCATCATATCAGCTTTATGTTCAAGCATAGAGTGGGCGTATCGGTTAAGGGTAACGGTAGCGTTCTTATGCCCTAATAGTTCAGACAGCGTTTTAACGTCCATACCACACTCTAACGCCCTTGTTGCAAAGGTATGGCGTAGAGAGTGAAATCCTTTATGCGCAATGCCTAATTTCTTTAACAAAAGTTCAAACGTTCGCTGATAGGAGCGCACGAAAACGGGCTTGCCCCCGTCGGCTATGATATACTCACAGTTTGACTGCTTTTTAAGGTTTTTAAGATACGGCAATATTTGCTTTGGCAAAGGTATTACACGGCGAGAATGAACAGTTTTCGGGCAATCTATTATGCGTGTATGATTACACCCGTCGTTCCCGTCGTGGCAAGTTTTAGATACGAAAAGCAAGCCTTTCCCGAAGTCAATATCTTTCCACGTAAGCGCAAGTAATTCGCCGATGCGCAAGCCCGTGTATAAACACAGCACTACACCGAACAATTTGTCTTTTGGACTATGTAAAACGTATTGCTCAATCTTCTTTTGCTCTTGACAAGTAAAGCAATCTACTTGCTTTTGGGCTAATTTAGGGCGTTTTATTTTATTTGCTACGTATTCGGGCGTTAAGCCTATCAAATGCGCCGTTTTAAGCGAGTTTTGCAACACGGATATCACGGTATTTACAAAGTTTGCTGACAAACCCTTGCCCGTTTTATGATTGCCGTTAGTGAGCAATGCCGTTATGAACTTTTGCAAATCTATAACGGATATTTCGGCTAATTTATAATTGCCGAGCGACGGAATAATATGCAACGCGCATATCCCATAATACCTTTCGTAAGTTCGCATTTTAGCGGACGGTTTTACGTAGTTTTCAAGCCAATCTAATAGCCAGGTTTTGTATTTCATTGTTTTTGCTCCTTATTTTTTGCTTTACATATTAAAATTTTGTGTTATAATAGAATCAATCTTAGCAAATTTGGCTACTTGAAGGAGTCGGTTATGAAAATTTTAATAGTAATAGATATGCAAAACGATTTTTTGCACGGCGCTTTAAAAAACGACGACGGAATAAAGATTATTCCAGCCCTTGCTAAAAAAATTGAAGAGTGCAAGGCGCAAGGTTACCAAATTATCGCCACGCGCGACACTCATTATAGCGACTACCTTTCCACCCAAGAAGGTAAAAAACTGCCCGTTACGCATTGCGTAAAAGGCACTTACGGTTGGCAAATTAACGACCAAATTAAGACCGCCCTTGGCGACTGTTTAATTTTTGACAAGCCGACTTTTGGCTCGACCACGCTTGCCGACTATTTGAAAGAAACCTATCTACGCGACGGCGACGCCCAAATAGAACTTGTCGGCGTATGCACGGACATTTGCGTTATATCAAACGCTATGCTTATTAAAGCGGCGCTCCCCGAGGCGAGAATAAGCGTTATTTCTTCACTTTGCGCAGGCGTAACGCCGACGTCTCACCAAACGGCGCTCGACGCAATGCGCGCTTGCCAAATTGAAATTAAAGACTAAACCTTAAAACTTACGCCCCCGAAAGGTAAAATCCTTTCGGGGGCGTTTTTTAATAATCTTTACCGCCTTTTTGCTTTATGCAACTGCAACAATCTAACAAATCGTTAAATCTTTAAAACAAATAAGTATTGCTTTTTTCCGCTTAACGATATATACTTTTATATAAAGATAGCCATTTTACGCTTTTAAAGACTTTTTAAAGTTTAACGGCGAAACGCCTACGCGCTTTTTAAAAGTATCCGAAAAGCGTTGCAAGGACGAAAATCCGACCGAATAAGCAATCTCTTCAACAGAATAATCGGTACTCTTTAAAAACTCTTTTGCCCTAGCAATCCTAATTTTAGTCAAGTACTCATAAGGGCTTTCGCCAACTTTTTTAATAAAGAGCATTGTAAAATGCGAGCGTGAAAACCCAAATCTTTTTGCCAAAACGCCTACGTCAACCGCGCGGAAATAGTTGTTTTCAATATAGTTCAGCGCTAATTCAACGCTATCCATCTTAGGCGTAGCAACGTCGGTCTTTATAGATTTTAGCACTTCAAAAAGGGCGCTAACTACGGTTAAACAATCGTCCGCTTTACTTTCAAAAGCCGTCAATAAGGCGATTAATCCGCTTTTTTTGTATGGCATCACGAGTTTTTCGGTCGTTAGCGAAACGAGTTTTGGAGCGTAACTGCCTGAAAAACTTATCCAAGAATATTCCCACGGGTCGTCCGTATCCGAGCAATACGTAACGATTTCGTCGGGGTAAATCAAAAAGGCTTCGCCTTCCTTTAAATAAGTCTTTACACCGCTTCTTTCAACGTAGCCTTTACCCCTTTCGACCAAGTGTAAAAGATAATACGTCCTAACGGCAGGGCCGTATACGTGGCAAGGTGGGGTTTTATGCCTACCCATATCAAAAACCTTTATAGGGTCACTATCGTCAAACAAATTAAAAAGATATCTAAATTTTTGCGTATACACTTTTTTACCGCCTAGGATATGATAGTTAAACTATATCATATAAATTAAAAAAAATCAACAGGAGTTAAAACAAAAAATGAAAATTACTTTTCTTGGCGCAGGTAGTACGGTATTTGCTAAAAACGTGCTTGGCGACTGCTTACTTTCAGAAAAACTCAACGATTTTGAAATTGCGCTTATCGATATCGACGCAGAGCGCCTTGACGAATCTTTCGTTTTAATAACCGCCCTTCGTGATAAATATAAGCCGTCCGTTACGGTTACTAAGCACCTTGCAACCGACGAAAAGCAAGTAGAAGACGCCTTCCGCGACGCTAACTACGTTATCAACTCTATTCAAGTTGGCGGTTACGAGCCCTGTACCGTAACAGACTTTGAAATCCCTAAAAAGTACGGACTTAGGCAAACTATTGCCGACACTCTCGGCATAGGCGGTATTTTCCGCGCTCTTCGTACTATTCCCGTGCTCAAAAAGTACACCGACGTTATGGAAAAAGTTTGCCCCAACGCGCTCTTCCTTAACTACACCAACCCCATGAGTATTTTGACGGGCTATTTGCAAAGATACACCAAAATTAAAACGGTCGGTCTTTGCCACTCTTGTCAACAAGTCGTTTCTCAAATCAACACCGCTCTTTTGCTCCCCGAACTCGAAACGGCAAAATACACTCTTGCAGGTATAAACCACATGTGTTGGCTTTTGACCTTGACCGACAAAGACGGCAAGGACTTATACCCCTTGTTTAAAGAAAAATTTAATGAAGTTAGACCTGCGTCCGATCTCGTACGTCTTGAAATTATGAATAGATTCGGTTATTACAACACCGAAAGTAGCGAACACACCGCCGAATACCACCCCTACTTCATTAAAAAAGACCACCCCGAACTCATTGAAAAATTTAATATTCCTTTGGACGAATATCCAAGGCGTTGCGTAAACCAAATTAGAGATTGGAAGGAACTTCGTGAAAAGATTATGCTTCCTGAAAACGTCGTACACGAGCGCTCACACGAATACGGCTCGAGAATTATCGAAGCGTGTGAAACGGGCAACCCCTACAAGATTTACGCCAACGTTCAAAACGACGGGCTCATCACCAACTTGCCTGCAAACGCTTGCGTAGAAGTCCCCATTATGATTGACGAAAACGGGCTTAACCCCTGCGTCGTAGGCGATATTCCCCACCAACTTGCAGGTCTTAATATGTCGCATATTGCAGTACACGAAATGGCAATTCAAGCGGCTGTAACCTTAGAAAAGCAGTATATCTATATGGCTGCTTATCTCGACCCGCATACGAGAGATCAGCTCACCTTTGACGAAATCAAGAACCTTTGCGACGACCTTATTGAAGCGCACGGCGATTGGCTTCCTAAATTTCACTAATTAAAATTTTCCTTCTTAACTTTTTATAAAACTTAACCCCACCCTCGAAAGGCGCAATGCCTTTCGAGGGTGGGGTTTTTAGGCTGATTTTTAGTTATTACCGCTTAAAAATAGCGTTTAATCGGCTTATACGAGCACTTTTTCCATATAAATCTTTTGGGGGACAAGCCCTAATTTTTCATAAAACCGCATTGCCGACGGATTACACGACCATACGTTTAGAGTGAGATTATAGCATCCTAATTCTTTTGCTAAATTCAAAGCAGACTCGTAAAGAGCCTTGCCAATATGCTCGCCACGGTGATCTTCGTCTACGCAAAGGTCGTCGATATAAAGGGTTTTTATAGGCTTTAAAACCGAAGACTGCTCGGTTTTTTTTACCACGCAAAAGCAGTATCCCTTTGCGTTATCTTCGCCGTCCGCCCACACCAAAATCGGTTCGTTTTTTAGGTTTAATTTTTCCTTAATTTCTTCGTAAGAATATTTTACGCCGAGTTTAAAAATATCCGGGCGACCTTTAAAATGAACTTCGTTGACTTGGCGCAATAGGTCAAGTATATTTAAAATATCCTTTTCAACTGCAAGTCGTACCATAATTAAAACTGTGAAACGTCAAACTGAGCCAAGTATTTTTTAAGGGGGCGGACAACCTTTTTAACCGTGCCTTGCACGAAGGGGTTGTTAAGATGCGCTCTGTTCAAAAGTTCAGTAAAGGGGTATTTACCGCCCATTTTACAAAGTTTAACGTACTTATTCCACGCCCTTTGGTGGTTTGCTCTCGCTTCGTTAAAGAATTGGAACGCAACCACTTGTGCCAAAGTATAATCTATATAATAGAAAGGCGAACTGAAAATATGCGATTGGCGTAACCAATAACCACCCTTTTCCAAAATCGGGGCTTCCTTATATTTTTTGTGGGGAAGATATTTCTTTTCAATTTCTCTCCACTTTGCGCACCTTTCGTCGTGAGTGGCGTTGGGGTTTTCATAGACGAAATGTTGGAATTCGTCGACCGTTACCCCGTAGGGGATAAAGGTGAGCCCGTCAACGACGTGCGAGTATTTATATTTGTCGGCTTCTTCGTTAAAGAACAAGTGCATCCAAGGATAGGTTATAAATTCCATACTCATAGAGTGCATTTCGCAGGCTTCTAGCGTTGGCGAACGGTAGTCGGGACAAGCGATATTTCTCGACATATAGCCTTGGAAAGCATGCCCGAATTCGTGAGTTAAAACGTCTACGTCACCGCTCGTGCCGTTGAAGTTTGAGAATATAAAGGGCGCTTTATAATCGGGGAAATAGGTCATATAGCCACCGCCCGCTTTGCCCTTTCTCGCTTCAAGGTCTAAAAGTTCGTAAGTCTTCATAAACTCAAAAAACTCGTCGGTTTCTTTGGAAAGTTCGCCGTACATTTCGGTAGCCTTTGCAACCAAGTAGTTCTTATCTCCCTTCGGGGTGGCGTTTCCGCTCAAAAACATTATGTTATAGTCGTAATATTGGGGATTTTTAACGCCCACGCGCCTTGCTTGCTCTTTGAAAAGTTTGTTGGTAAGGGGGACTAAATCGCTGTAAATTTGCTCTCTGTAACCAGCAACTTCCACGTGGGTGTAATCCGTTCTGCCGAGCGATTTGTAGCCCAATTCAATAAAGTTTTCGTAGCCGAGTTTAACCGCCATTTGGTGGCGCGCCTTGACTAATTTATCGTAAATTTCACCGAGTTTTTGCTCGTTTTCTTCAAAGAATTTAGCGCTTTTTAAACTCGCTTCCCTTCTCGTTTCCCTATCGCTAGAAGTGGTAAATTTGCCCATTTGCGAAAGGTTGTATACTCCGCCCCTAAACTCGATTTGCGCTGACGCAATGAGTTTGGTGTATTCGCTGGTGAGTTTGTTTATTTCCTGCATGTCGGGCACGATTTTTTCGTCGAAAGCGTCGATTTGGTTTTGAACCATATTAAAATAGTGCTTGCCCCACTTTTCTTCGAGTTCCTTGCGGAATTTAGCCTTTACGAGCGCCCTGTTAAACCTATCGTAAAAGACCGAAATAAGGGGGGATATTTCGTCTAAAAGTTCTTGGTTTTTCACGTTGGTTTCGTCTTGGGTATCGCAGGTGTATTTTACGTAAGCAATGCTAAAATTAGTATTCAATTTATCAACGTATTTAAAGACTTTTCTTAAAATAGCGTCTTGCTCTTCAAAGGTGGTTGCGTTTTCAAAACGCGCGGTCATTTCAGCGCAGTCTTTTTCAATCTTTTTAAGATTAGGCTTTTTAAACTGCATTTCGGAAAACTTTTTCATAACTTTCTCCTTAAATTTTAATAATAGATGAATTGATTATATCAAAAAACTCTTTTATAATCAACAATTTATTAAAATTTACTCAATTCTTTTAGCGATATCGTTTTATAAATAAAAAGCGATAACGTCCGTAAAGGAATATCCTTACGTTTGCCACCGCTTTAATTTTAGTTATGGTTATTTTTTAATTTCTACGCTATTGCCCCCTAACAATCTCGAGCGCTCCGCGCCAAAACTCATAAGGTGACTGTCGATAGATACGTCAAGGAAGGTTATCCCGTCGGCCTTTTCGCCGTTTAAGGTTTTGTAAAGGCTTTCCATCATATAAAAGTCCCCGCCCATGTGTCCGCCGACGTTTGCGCGTGAAATATCCACTTTAACCTTTTCAACTTCTCCGCCGAAATATCTTACTTCAAAGGTGTTATCTTCAATAACGCCGACGAGTTCGGCTTTAGTTCCGTGAACTTTTAAATCTCTATAAATCTGCCTACTAAACGCCGTCATAGTGTGACAAGCCGTCTTACCGTTTGCAAAATTCATAACGGTTACTTGATGGTCAACAACGTCGTTATTCGACTTATAGACGCACTTATCATAATCAGTACCTACTAAATCTTCCAATACGTTTTCCTTGGTCAACTCGCGCATGGTAAAGTATTGCGCAAAGCCGATACCTTCGTTAGAAGTGTATATCGTTTGGGCTTTATACACGCAGTCTTTTACGGGGCAATCGTGACAATACTCGGTAGAATTTTTTGGAGTGTTGTCATTTTTAAAGTGAAAAAGACCGCCGTAAGAACTTACCGATATACACTCTTCGCCCATAAGATATCTAATAATATCCATATCGTGACAACACTTTGCCAAAATCATGGGGCTAGACTCTTTAGAATTTTTCCACGGTCCTCTTACGAAACTGTGGGCTTGGTGGTAGTAGCCAACGCTTTCGCTCGCGTGGATAGTAACGACTTCGCCGAGCTTACCGCTATCAATATATTTTTTGACCGTCGAATAAAACGGGGTATACCTTAAAACGTGACATACTATAACTTTTTTGTCGTACTTTTTGCTTGCGTTATAAATTTCCAAACAGTCGTTTTCGTCGTTTGAAATAGGTTTTTCCAAAAGCAAGTCGTAACCGTTTGCCATCATTGCAATCGCATGCTCTTTATGGTCTTTATCCTGCGTTGCGACGGCTACGATATCCGCCTCTATATTCTCTTTTAAAAAGTCTTTATAATCGGAGAAAATTTTCGCGCCCGAATATTCTTTTTTTGCAAACTCAAGCCTGTCGGGAGCATTTTCAATTATTGCTACGAGTTCAAATTTTTGGGGATAAGTTTTAGCAAAATTAGCGTAAATTCTTCCCCTTGCGCCAAGCCCAAAAACGACTAGTTTTTTAGTTCCCATTTCAGTTCTCCTTAAAACGAAAGTCAATCAACGTAAGTTAGTTAAAATCTTTCTTGCTTAAGGTGTTACGTTTAAAAGTAAAATTCACCCATATAGTAAAGGCGAAAAACACTAATGTGTTTTCCGCTTTATTATAACACCTTTTTTACGTGTTTATCAACACACTAAACTACTCTTTAATTAAGATATTTTAGTTTACCCAACTGACAAACATTTTTTCTCAGTTGTTTTGCAAGGAAAAATATCTATACACGCCACCTGTCCACCCAAGCATTTTTTGAGTTGGATATTCCAAGTCTTTAGCCTGACCGTTTTCGTCGTACCTTTCCCAAAGCGCGCCAGTCTTGTCAAAAACGGTTGATAATAACGTCATATAGTTTAATCTAAGTTCTTCACATTGCTTAAAGCGCCCATAATTTTTAAGCGCCTTATAGGCAAAAAACTGGTGAGGCGCCCAAATAAAGGGGTATCCCCATTGATAATCATATTTGCCCACGTCTTGGCAAGACGCTACTCCGCCGTTCGTCTTTAAACGATTATAGACGTCTAAAATGTTCTCGCTATTTCTTGCTATACCATAAAAATAAGGCATAAAACAAGCGACGCTTATTATATCGTTTGTAGATTGCGTGACAAAGTTATAATCGCAATAAACGCCCTTTTTAGGGTTAAAACAGTATTTTTCAATGAGTTCAACTCTCTTTTCTTTGCTCTTATTATAAAATTCCGCCTTTTTTGCATCTTTGTCCGAAAAATATTCACATAAAAAATCTTCCACACCGTACAAATGGCAGTTTAAATCGAGTTGAACGTATTCTAATGCGTTATGGTTTTGATAGCGCGGGGTAAAATCTTCTCCGCTTTCGGCTTCCGCTATGAAATTCCTTGCAATTTGCATTTTTTGCTCAACCGAAACATCTTGCTCCAACTTAATTCGAGTAGAAACGTACTCGTAATACTCAACTAGGTCCTTTTCTGACGTTGCGTTTGTTCCGTATTGATTTAACCCAATAGGAGTAATCCTTTTCGTCATCCAAAACGAATACTCTTTTTCTAAACTCGCAACGGCGATAGCAAGCCATTTTTTGTCTTTAGTTTGAGCATACACGTCCTTAATCATCAAACACAAAAGCGGGGGCTGAGAACAATACCTATCCCCATCATCTCTCGTGTAATTAGGCACACAACCAAATCTTTCCAAGGCGAAGATAAGATTATCTACGTTTTCCCTTGCCCATTCGGTATGCCCGTCAGCAATAAGCCCAACGTTAGTAAAATACGTGTCCCAATAGAATAGGGTACGATGCATTCCGTCTTTATCTATAGACGGGGGAACGAAAGGGTACGGTAGGCGCATATCCCCCTTGCCGGAAGTCGTCCTAGCGAGCCCCCATCCCGTTATTATATATTCATCTAGAGTTTGTTTCATATTTACTCCTTTTCATGAACTTTGCAAGGGTTGCCGGTGCGTCTTGACTCTTCGGCTGCAAGGCCCATCAAATGGCTTTCAACCGACCTTTCTAAAGTCGTTTCGAGTTCTTCACCGCTAAGGGCTTTATAAAAATCTCTTACGAGCATTACGTCGCCGCCGCCGTGGCCGAAATCTTCTTTTAAAACGTCGCGCATGAGTTCTTTAACGCTTAAAGTTTCCGTTCCTTTGCCGTATTGCGAAACTCTGATATAGTCTTTATCTTCGTCCATTTCAATTTCGCCCAACGTGCCGTGGAAGGTCATTTTTCTACCCGGGAAAGCCGTAAAACCCGTCATAACGAGATTTGCCGTTACGCCGTTTTTAAACTTCATTAAAACGGTCTGATTGTCAACAACGTCGTTTTCGCAAGCGAATACGCATTTGCCGTAATCGCTATTTTCATAGGCTTTTCTTATAGACTCGGTCGTGATAGGACGGCTAAGGTCTACTACGTTAAACGGCCATCCTTGCTTCCTTGCGTCGTCTTTATCCTTCGGTAAAGGCTCTAACCTATCGAAATCGCATTCTCTTTTAGCGACGTATAATCTTTCGGCGCTATATACGCACTCGTCTTTATACTTACAAGTTTGACAACGATCGGAAGCTCCTTCGGGTTGATTTTCCTTTTTGAAAAAGACAACGTCGCCAACCGAATAAACTGTATCACACTTGGATTCTACGTAATATTGCAAAAGGTCTAAGTCGTGACAGCATTTTGCAAGTATCATGGGCGAAGTGTCGGCTTCTTTATGCCAGTTGCCCCTTACGAAACTGTGCGCTTGATGCCAATAAGCAACTTGTTCGATCCAATCTATACAAACGAGTTTACCTATTTTACCGCTATTTACAATTTCTTTAATCTTTACGAAAGCGGGAGCGTAACGCAAAACGTGACAAACGACGACTTTTCCGCCGTATTTCTTTTGAGCGTCTAAAAGTCTGTAAAGATCTTCCTTTACGGGAGTTATAGGCTTTTCAAGTAAAACGTCGTAACCGAGTTCTAATGCCCTAATACACATATCTACGTGATCTCTATCTTGCGTAGCGATAACCAAAGCGTCCGAGCGTTTTTCCTTTAAAAACTCGTCGGCTGACAAAAAGCACTTTTCGTCGGGAATGCCCCACGCTTTTTGAACGAGTTCTATCTGCTTGGGGTTTATATCACAAACGGACTCAATTTTAAACTTATCGGGAAGAATATAGAAGTTTTTTCCGTAGGCTTCCTGTCCGCGAGAACCACAACCAAGTATAGAAACCGTAAAAATTTTACCCATAGTTTTTCTCCTTTTAATTAAACCGACTTAGGTTTATTTTATAATTGCGGTAAAACCGCATTTGTTTTTTTGAAGGGAAATCACTTTCATCCCTTTAAAATCGTAAGTTAAATCAACCCTTTCGTCCGCTTTTACGCTAAGGTGATATTCGCCGTCATTATACTGCCAATCAACTGCTATTTTACCGCATAAGGACTCGTATTCACCCCTTGCAAAGCAAAGTTCGTTACTAAACGACGGGGATATGCAAATTTTACCCCCACCCAAGAGTTTTATGCCCAAAACGTGCGAGTAAAGCCACTCCACGCAAGAGCCTAAACTGTAATGGTTAAAAGAGTTCATAGTAGGCGTTGCAAAGCCTTCGTCCTTAGTGTAGCCGTTCCACCTTTCCCAAATGGTAGTAGCGCCGTTTTTGACGGTGTAGCCCCAAGACGGGTATTCGGTCTGCTTGATAATCTTATAAGCAAGGTCTACTTCGCCCACTTCGCAAAGGGACGGAAGAAGGTATTTTACGCCAATAAAGCCCGTAGTAAGTTTACCGCCAGCCCTATCGATACTGCCGATAAAAGCCGTTTTTATTTCGCCTGCGGTAACGAAGTCTATTGCGAGCGCAAAAGCGTAAACCGTTTGCGAATCGCCCTTTATTTTACCGTCTAATAAAAAGTTTTCTCTAAACGCTTTTTTAGCCTTTTCAAAAACGACGCCGTATTCGGCTTGCTTTTTTTCATTGCCTAAAATACCGTAGCATTTAGATATTAAACTTGCCGAAAGGCCTAAAAAACATTGGCTAATGACGTCGATATCGTCGGCTTTTACAACCGAGAGCCAGTCGCCAAACGGGTTTTCTACCTTTAAAAGCCCGTTTTGGTCGCATTTGCTTAAATAATACTTCAAATGCTTTACCGCGTAAGGCAAATTTTCCGCCAAAATACGCTTGTCGCCGTAATGAAAGTAATGGAAATATGGTATAACGCAAATTGCGTCCGCCCAACCCGGAACACCCGCCGTAGACGGCGAAACGTCAATAAAGAAAGGCACTAAAGACGGAATTTTGCCGTCGGGCAAGATATCCGTTTGAATAAGCCTTAAATAGTTTTTAAAGAATTTTTTGCAATCGCCGTTAAACATTGCCGAATTGCAAAATACTTGGGCGTCACCCGTCCAACCGAGCCTTTCGTCACGCTGAGGACAGTCGGTAGGAATAGAAATAAAGTTGCCTTTTTGTCCCCATAAAGCGTTTTGATAAATTTTGTTGACGATATCGTCCGAACATTCAAATTTACCCGTATAATTGATATTTTGGGATAAAACTACCCCTTTTATATCCGTAATTTCAGTTTTGCCGTCCGTAAAAATTTCGGCGTAGCGGAAACCTTGGAAGGTAAATTGGGGGTTAAAATAATCTTCCCCACCCGACAAAATTGCCGAATTGGTCGCCTTTACGGAACGCAAATTTTCATAGTATAAAGAGCCGTCTTCATTTAAGACTTCGGCGTGCTTAATTACGACTTCCGCGCCCTTTTCACCCCGCGCTTTAAAAGTTATAAAGCCGACGAAGTTTTGCTTGAAATCAAGCTTTAAAACACCGTTTTCGTTTGAGATAATTTGGGGCGATAACTCGTCGATTTTTTTAACAGGCTCGTAGTCGTATTTTTTGAGTTTTACCTTTTTTTCTACTTCTTTTGCAAACGGCAACTCGCCGTATTTCCTATCGTCAATAAAGTTAAAATCTACCCTTTCGCCGTCGAAAAACGAAGACGAAACTATATTCGTTTGACCGACTTTCCAAGACGAATCGCTGTCTATAAGTCGTTTATTGCCGTTTTTGAAGGTTAAATCGATTTGCGCATACAAAGCGTTTATCCTGCCGTACACTTCCGCCTTTTTAGTATAACCAAGCCTACCCGAGTACCAGCCGTCGGCAAGGGTTATTTCAATCAAGTTATCCCTTTTTAAAAGATGAGTAATATCGTAGTGGCAAAGATTTGCGTAAACGTTATAATTAGTCCATCCGGGCATAAAATAATCGTCTAAAATAACGCCGTTTATCTTAACGGCAATAACCCCCAAAGCGGACACCCTTAAAACCGCCTTTTTCAAGGCGTTTTCTAGGGTGAATTTTTTATAAAAAATCGGTAGATTTTTCTTTGTTTTGTATAAACCTTTTGCTATCCACATAATTTTTCACAATATTGCATACTTTGCGCACCCATTTGCGCTAATTCGACGGGTTACGACAAGTAGCAAGCATTAAAGGAAAACCCCTATTTTTCAAGGAGTTTTCCCTTTAAAGTATTTTATTTTGTCTTTTTAGAGCCTATAACTGATTTTTAGTTATAGGGTATTACGTATACCGCTTCTCCAGGAGTTAGGGACGCGGTATATTTGTTGCTCGAAAGAGCGTAAGAAGTTGCAACTCCGTCTACGTAAACTAATACGTTGTTATAACCCGAGAAGGTCATAGTAACGGTTTGAGCCGTATCGCTTAAGTCAGGATCAAGCACGTTCATAGCCATATACATATAGTTGGCGTTTTCGTCGTCGTAAAGTTCGGTTACGAGCGTTGAACTCGTCGTCGTTACGCTAGAAAGTTTAGTAAACGAATTACTTACGGTAATTTCGCCAAGGTGATTATAGTTCGTCGAGCCGTAAACTTTACTACCCTTATAATCAAATTGCATTATGGTTGGAGCAAATTTTTGGTTATTAGCCATAATTTTTTGCATCCAGTAATAGAAAGTCGTTGGGTTACCGTTATAATCTACGAAAGACGAGCCGTCTACGTAAGATTCAGCGCCTGATGCGTCGCTTTCCGATCTCGTGTAGTAAGTGTAGTAAGCGATTTGCTTAGTACCAAAGCCGAGAAGAATATTGTTGAGCCATTTTGCGCCTTTTTCGGTAACTGCACGGCGGTGAATCATACCTTCCGCATTGTTTTCGTACGCTTGAGTTACGTGATAGAACTTAATGCCCCTATCCGCAGCCGCTTTTGCAACGATTTGAAGACAAGGAATATACGAATCTTTTATTTCGTAATCACCGTCTGCATTTATCATCAACGGATAATCGTCGTACGTGATAGAATCGGGATTCATTGCATTTAAGAAATCGTTGATATATTGAGTATAACGGGTTACGGTATCCGTAAATCTATCTCTTGAACCTATGATATAACGGTAATTGTTCCAAGCGTAAGTACCGCTAGTTGCAGGATAATAATTTGTATAAACCGTTTCGGTTACGTTGAGCGGGTTAAGGTTATATTGAATAAATAAATTCCAGCCGTTTGCCGCACAAACACGCTTAATTGAATTGTAAACAGACGAATATGCGCTAAGACAAACGTATTTAGGTTCGTCGCCAAGCATAATTCCGTAAACGCCGGGATAAGTAGCGTAATCCTTCATACACTTGTATATATAAGCGTCTAACTCTGCGTCCGTATCATAGTCAGCAGGTAAACCGTCTTCTAACAAACTGAGATACGTTATTCTAGTGTCATTTAATATAGTCTTAGTAATACCAACTTTTGCTAAATCGTCGATAAGTTTTTTCGCTTTTACAAGTGATTCTTCAGAACCATCAATTAGAGCGTCCCTTTGTGGGAAGTATATCGTCATACCCACTTCGCCGTAAAGACTATACTGTTTAAGGTTTGCTAAGGTTTTACCTATATAATATTCCTGTCCGCCAATTTCATAAGTTCCGTCACTATAAGAGCTGTAAGCATAGAAATCAAATTGGTCGGTGTATTTTGAGTAGTCGGGAGCGGTTGACGGGTTTTCAATTTCGTCGCCTTCACCTTCTTCACCGCTATCGCCACCGCTTTCTTCACTATCTATAACCTTACTTGCAACTTCTTCCATGGTTGAATCAGTATAAATTCCACCAAAGTTATCAATTGTACAAGTAGTGTTAAATTTACCGTAGAGTACGATAGAACCTGCTAAATCTTTTAAGGTCAAGTTGCCAACATCTCCGTTTGAGCCTGTGAAGAATGCCCAAGAAGTTTGAGTTACTTCTTCAACCTGTTCGCCATCCGTTAAATTATATAAAACATAATGCAAGGTAAACGCGCTAGAGTCAGTAGCCTCAATACCCATTATAATTCTGTACTGAACGCCGTCTGCAAGGTTTGCTCTTGCAAGCTGAGCGCTAAAGTCGCTGAGCATGTTGCCGCCGTGAGGCGCTGCCGCGGCTTCAAAATATGCGCCGAAAGGACCTGAAACGCCGACTTTGGTATTGCTTGTTTGAGCTGAGCCAGTAGTTCCGTCCCAAAGGGTGATACCGCTTGCAACTACAACGCCTTGCTTGCCTGCGGTATAATACATTGACGTATCGTAATTTTTAGCAAAGAACATTACTTCGGGCATGTTTTTACCCGTAAAATCAAATACGATATAATCGTTAAAACTATATTCGCCGTCAAACGCAAGATATGATTGTGTTATAGAGCCACCTGCATTTTGACCTTTTGTATAGTCTGCGCCTGCACCGATATTGCCAGCACCTAAAACAATTTGGTCGCCGTTTTCAGTAACGTTGCTAACCGTAACCCCATCTCGCTCCTCGCTTGCGAAAGTTGCAGTATAAGTAACGTTACCTACGATAGGAGCAAGGCCCTTGTCCCAACCGTCAAAATTATATTTATAAACCACGCTAGGTGCTTTTTGAGGTTCGCTACCATTAAAAGAAGGATATGCGCCGTAAGCAAGTGCGTTTGACTGCAACACGTTACCTTCTGCGTCGGTAAACTCTACGGTATAGGTACTAGAACCGTTCAATCCGTTTGTAATAGTGTCTATGTCGGTATCTTCAAATACACCGTAAATTTTATCCAATTCACAAGCTACGCCAAACTTACCGTAAAGTACGATAGAACCGCTAAGGTCGTTAATCGTCATATTACCAACCTGCGCGTTGCTGCCCGTAAAGAAGTTCCACGTTTGCATAGAACTTTCTTCTACTACCGCATTTGTATCAAGATTATATAATTGCCAATGAAGAGTAATAGCGCTTCCGCTACCAGTAAAGCCCATTATTACTCTGTAATGAGTACCGTCGACAAGATTTGCTCTACCGAGCGCCGATTCTGCAAACGATCCGCGTACAAAACCGCCGTCGGTCGCATTTTGAATCATATACGGGAATCCGTAGTTGATTTGCGTACCGTCGCCGTTTACGCCTGAACTTAACGCGCCGTCCCAAGTAGTGATACCCGTTACTACTACGATACCTTCTTTATTAGTACCGTCTGCGTACATAGAATCGTTATAGTTGTTTGCAAAGAAGGCTATTTCAGGCAAGTTTTTACCCGTAAACTCAAAGGCTACGTAGTCGTTTAAGGCATAGTTGCCGTCAAACGCTAAGTATGACTGGTGTACGTAACCGCCGTTGTTTTGACCTAGTGTATAGTTTGCACCGTCACCGATACCGCTTGCTTTCAAAACAATCTTATTGTCGCTCTGCTCTACACCGTAGGTATGGTTAGCATCACCGCTAAACGTAACGTAGTCTCTTTCATTTTCTCCTGTAAATACTGCGGTGTAAGTCGTTTCTTCGGTTACGGCAGAAATCTCTTTGTCCCAACCTTTAAACGTATAAGACGAGAAAATTGCATCGCCCGGTTTTTCAGGTGTTGCGCCAACGTAAACAGGTATTACGCCTACTGAAACTTCGTCCGATTGCAATACGCTACCGTCGTAGTTAACAAATTCAACTTCTCTCGTGTCCATTTCCAGCGCTAATATTATTTGGTCTATATCAGTATTTTCATATACGCCGTGGAGTTTATCAATAGTACAAGTAGTACCGAATTTACCGTAGAGTACGATAGAGCCTTCTAAATCGTCTAAGGTCAAGTTGCCAACATCTCCGTTTGAGCCTGTGAAGAATCCCCAAGAAGTTTGAGTTTTTTCTTCTACTACTTCACCGTTAGTTAAATCGTAAAGCATGTATTTTAAATCGAACGTTATAGAACCGTTTTTAACAATACCCATTATAACTCTATACTGAACTCCGTCTGCAAGGTTTGCTCTTGCAAGCTTAGCGCTAAAGTCGCCGAGCATGTTACCGCCGTGAGGCGCTGCCGCGCCTTCAAAATATGCGCCGAAAGGACCTGAAACGCCAACCATTGTGTTGCTTGTTTGAGCAGAGCCAGTAGTTCCGTCCCAAAGGGTAATACCGCTTGCAACTACTACGCCTTGTTTGCCTTCAGTATAATACATTGACGTATCGTAATTTTTACCAAAGAACATTACTTCGGGCATGTTTTTACCCGTAAAATCAAATACGATATAATCGTCAAAACTATATTCGCCGTTTATAGCGTAGTAAGATTGACTTACAGTTCCGCCCGCGTTTTGACCGACAGTATAGTTTGCTCCACTGCCAATAGTACCTGCGCCTAACGTTATCGCATCTCCGCTAAGAGTTACGTCTACGCTACTTGGCAACCCGAGTTCGGATGCAATAGCGCCGATATTGGTATCTTCATAAATATCGTAAACTTTATCAAGTACGGTTTTAGTACCAAAGTAACCGTATGCTACGATTGAACCTAGGCAGAATTGATCTCTCGTTTGATCATCGTTTGCCCAACCGTCTGTAAAGAAGTTATAGGTATTGATTGCTTTAGACTCTACGATGCTGTTACTATCTAAATCATAAAGAGTGTAAATGAGTTTTATTGCATAATTAACAGGATCGTCTCCAGGCACAAAGCCCATTATAATTCTATACTTTTTACCCGCAACGAGATTTTCTCTACCAAGGGCAACGTTTGATTCATTTGCGTGAAGAAGAACGCCTTTATTGGTAGGGTCAGCGTTACTGCCGGTATTGTAAATCATGTGAGGGCCCCACATACAAAGACCTTTGCCGTTGAAAACACTAGTAGAATACGCCGTATTTTCGGTAAACGTTCTTCCGTCGCCGTGAGTTAAGCCCGTAGCAACTATAACACCATCTTTAGTTCCGTCGCCGTAGAAAATCGAGTGGTTATAGTTGTTTGCAAAGAAAGCCATAGTCGGCATGTTTTTACCCGTGAAGTCGGCTACGAAATAGTCGTTAAATCCGTAATCTCCGTCGAAAGCCAAAAAGGCTTGGTCAGCCGTATTGTTTTCGTCGATAGGGTCGGGTTTACCATTAGATTCACCCGGAGCATAAGCACCGTCGCCTAAGTCCCCACCTGCTAAAACTACTCTTTGACCGATAACGTCTGCATCCGTTGAAATATTAGCGCCGTCGGCTCTCGTTACGCCGTATACGGTTAAGTCGCCGATATCCGTTTTTTCGCCCTTAGAGCCTTTCCACTTTGCATAGATATCTCTATCTTCAGTAACGCTTTTCAAACTGTCGCCCGTCCAGCTTACAAACTCGTAACCCGTTCTTGTAGGAACGAAATCGGTAGCGTTGCCACCGTTTGCAACGTATTCGGTTTTTAAAAGTTTATTACCGTCCCAAAAGTTAACTCTATAACCGGTATTGATAGTTGCAACTTTGCCCGAAACACTAGTAGACGATAAGCCGTTTTTAATATAAACTGTTTTATCTTTTACCGCATTTGCAAAATTTTCAGAATTAGCGATTTTGTTTGTAAACGCAGTAATTTCTTCTTGGCTACTAAGCACTATGGGGAACTCGTCACTTGCGCCGTACCAAGAACCGTAAGTTGACATAATCTTTTCTTCATTGCTTACTCTAGTATCAAGCAACGCGGAATTGATAACTTGGTATTGAGTTCTATTTTGAAGGGCTATATCGCTAACTGCGTTGTCGCCCTTTGCAAGGTCTGCGTAAATATAATTAGGCGTACCGCCGGTTTCTTCAACGATAAAGATTATAGCAGAAAAACTTCTTCCGTACAAGTATTTATCGTCCATTTTGACTTCGTCAAGACCGGTAAGCGCAATGTTGACTTTGTAAAAACCGTCGTCTTGATAAATTTTGTTTTCGTCTAACTCACCGCCGACTTTTACAGCCAAGTCCTTATACTCGTCAACCTTATCAAATTCTTCGGTAGGCGCGATATAGCCGTAAAGTTTAACGTTGTCGTTTTCGACTATCCAATTATAATAGTCGGCGTCCATTTTCGCAATGAAACGAAGACCGTTTTTGCCGAGTTTAACGCCTGCGCCGTATTCCATTTCAAACGTAGAGCCCGCCGCCGCGCGTACGGGGTTTACGTAGAAAAATACGGAGAGCACGAGCGACGCGATAAACGTTGCTATGCAAATAACTAGAGTAGTAAGTCTAAAATTTTTCTTCATCGTCCTGCTCCTTATTGATTAAATTCATTTGCGCCAAAATCGTTATCTTTAGACTCGAAAGAAGAATTACATTCTATTTCGCAATCGTGTATAACGAATTGTAGTACAGGCGTTAAATACGCCTTTTTTTCAGTTGCATTTTTTAAATAACTTTTCATAAAACTTCTCCACCTTTTTGGGTTTATACTATGAATTTATAGTGACAAATTAAAAGGGAATAATAAACGAAGCGTCGCCCGCTGCGCCTTTTACGCTCAATTTGTTGCCGTCTAACCTGTAAAGACTGCGCTCACCGTCTTTATAAACGAGCGCGTATCTATATTCGTTAGCAAATTCTAAAGTAATGGTTTGATATGCCGTACTGCCCTTTACTTCGGGGTTTACGATATTCATTGCCATATACATATATCTGTCGTTTTCGTCGTCGTAAAGTTCGTTTACCATAGCGCATTCTTTGTTTACTTCAACGCTCTTTACCTTAGTATAAGTTTGGTCGTTAGTCGATACGTACTGTAAGTGCCCCGTGTCGGTATCCATAGGAAGTTTAGTAAAAACTCCGCTCTTTACGTAGTCGAACTGCAAAACGGTAGGCGCAAACTTTTTATTGCCTGCGATAACTTCTTTCATAACGTCGTACATACGGGTTTTATTGCCGTAATAGTCTATAAACGAATAATCTTGATAGTCTATGAAAGACTCGCCGTCCGTCTTGCTCTCGGTGCGGGCAAAGTAGGTAAAGTAGGAAATTTCTCTAACCCCAAAGCCTATAAGCATATTGTTGAGCCATCTTGCGCCGTTTTCGTCGACTTTACGCATTGATTTAGAGCCCTCAGAATCCATACCGAAACTTTGAGTTACCATATGGAAATCAATATTTCTATCCCTTGCAACCCCTGCAACGTATTGCAAGCAAGGTATATACGAAGCCATAAGCCCGCTGGTGCGAAGGGGATAGTCGTCGTATTGAATAGCCGTTGGGTTTAAAGAGTCTAAAAAGTCTTGAACGTACTTTTTATAACGGACGAAAGCGTCGTCAAAATCGACGTAACCATTTTCAGGTATTGCCGCCGTGCCTTCAACCGTAGGATAGTATTCGCGGTTTACTAGAGCGGTAAGGTTTAAGGGGTTTAAGTTATAGTCAACGTATATTTCCGCATCATGCGCCTTTGCAACCCTATGAATTGCATTATAAACTTGGCCGTAAGCTTTTACGGCTATATATCTCGGTTCGTCTGCAAGCGTAACGCCGTAAACGCCTTTATAACCTAAGTACGGCTGAATTAACTTGTAAACGTATTCGTCTAAGTCGTCTTGCGTAGCAAACTGCTTTCCTTCGCCTATAATGCCTTCAATATTGTAATCAGTATAACCACTTAACGCAAGCCAAGAAAGGTCTTCGTCATAGAGAATTGTCTTTTCAATGCCAACCGACACTAATTTGTCGATTTCGACCTTAGCCTTTTCCCAGTCCTTTGCGCGGTCTTCATAAAAGGTTGCTTGGCTTAATTCGTCACCAAAAGCCGCGCCTTTTTCACCGCGAATTTTTAAAACCGATTGCGGAAAAGCAATCGTCATACCAACGTCTTTATACATTTGGTATTGTTCGATTGTCAAAAAACTCTCGCCTACGCTATATTCTACGTCGTCCACGTAGTAAGTGCCGTTGTGAAGGGAATGATATCCGTAAAAATCAAACTCGTCGGTATACGCCGAGTAATCGGGGATTTCAGACTCGTACAAGCCCGTTTGGCACGACGCGCCGAAAACCGTCGTCGTTAACATAAGTAAAGCGAGAAGAAAATATCTTATCTTTTTCATAATTTCCTTAAAAATAAAGTCGTTTGATTTTAGCGAGTTAGCGCAACTATTTTACGCTTTGCGCTAAAACTGATTTTGGTTTTGGTCTTTTATAAAACCCTTTCAGTCGGTAGCCTTTGGGGCTACCGACTTAAGTTTTAGGTTTTAATTTGCTTTAATTAGCGTAAAAACTTACGCGGTATATTTTGCTACTACGTTTTCGTAAGTATCGCGTTCTACGCCGTGAAGTTTATCAATAGTACAAGTAGCGTTAAATTTACCGTAGAGTACGATAGAACCTACTAAATCGTCTAAGGTCAAGTTGGCAACATCTCCGTTTGAACCTGTGAAGAATGCCCAAGAAGTTTTAGTTACTTCTTCTACTACTGCACCGTTAGTTAAATCGTAAAGCATGTATTTTAAATCGAACGTTGCAGAACCGTTTTTAACAATACCCATTATAATTCTGTACTGAACGCCGTCTACAAGGTTTGCTCTTGCAAGCTGAGCGCTAAAGTCGCTGAGCATGTTACCGCCGTGAGGCGCTGCTGCGGATTCAAAATATGCGCCGAAAGGACCTGAAACGCCGACCATTGTGTTGTTTGTTTGAGCAGAGCCAGTAGTTCCGTTCCAAAGGGTGATACCGCTTGCTACTACCACGCCTTGCTTACCTGCGGTATAATACATACTTTCGTCGTAATTTTTAGCAAAGAACATTACTTCGGGCATGTTTTTACCAGTAAAATCAAATACGATATAATCGTTAAAACTATATTCTCCGTCAAACGCAAGATATGATTGTGTTATAGAGCCACCTGCATTTTGACCTTTTGTATAGTCTGCGCCTGCACCGATATTGCCAGCACCTAAAACAATTTGGTCGCCGTTTTCAGTAACGTTATAAGCCGTATAACCACTCTTTGCGATTGAAACGACTTTTAAAGTATAAACGGTATCTCCGTAAATAGGAGCAAGCTCCTTATCCCATGCGTAAGCGTAATCTAACAAAGTAGTCGAAGCAGGGGGAGTTGGCATTGTTCCGCTAAATTCAACGGTTGCGCCAAAGGCTACTTCTTCTTTAGTTTCTAAAACGTTACCCTTATCGTCTTTAAAGGTTACGGTATAAGTTGCGCCGTTTAAGCCGTTTGAAATGCCTTCAATAGTAGCGTTTTCATATACGCCGTGAAGTTTATCAATAGTACAAGGAGTACCGAATTTACCGTATAATACGATAGATCCAACTAAATCGCTTAACGTTTTATTTCCAACTGATTCGTTTGAGCCTGTGAAGAAGTTATAAGAACCAGCAGACGCCTCTTCTACAACGGTATCGGTATCAAGGTTATATAATTGCCATTGAAGGGTTATACCGTTTGCGCCATGTCCACTTCCTGCTACAAAGCCCATTATTATTCTATAATGAGTTCCGTCTACAAGGTTTGCGCGCGCAATTGCAGGGCTTTCAGGTCTGCTGTGGATAAAGCTGTTTGCACTTGCATCTTGAACCATGTATGGGTGTCCAAAATACATATCCGTGCCGTTTCCTCTTATACCGGTATCTAATCCACCTTCCCAAGTAGTTATACCCGTTATGACAACGATACCTTCTTTATTAGTACCGTCTGCGTACATAGAATTGTCGTAATTTTTTGCAAAGAAAGCAACCTCAGGTAAGTTTTTACCCGTAAAGTCAAACGCTACGTAAGTGTCTAAACCGTATTCGCCGTCAATAGCGAAGTACGCTTGATCTACGTAACCTCTTTCTTGTTCACCCTTGGCATAACTTGCGTCGTCACCGATTGAACCTGCGTTTAATACGAGATTTTCGCCGTTAGAACTAATATTGTGGGCAGGAACGCCGTCCTTTACTTTAGAAATAAGCACGAGTGAATATTCAACGTCTCCAGTAACGGGGGCAAATTCGCTATTCCATCCGTAAGAATAAGTGAAATATTCGTCGTCGGGTATAGTACATTCGGGGAGTTCGCCGTCAAATGCGGGGATTTTGCCAAATGCAAGGTCAACCTTTTCTAATTCTTCGCCGTCTAAGCCCTTAAAGGTTACGCTATAAGTCTTGCCAATGCCGTTTTTAATGGTGTAGTAATCGATATCGTCGTAAACGCCGTAAAGTTTGTCAATAGTACAAGCCGTACCGAATTTGCCGTAGAGAACTATCGAGCCAACTAAATCGTTTAAGGTCAAGTTGCCAACTTCTTCATTAGCGCCCGTATAGAAATTCCAAGAAGTTTGAGTTGCTTCTTCTATCAAAACGTCGTCAGTTATATTGTAAAGCATATATTTTAACGAGAACGCTCTATGGTCGCCCGATTCAACGATACCAATTATAACTCTATATTGCTTACCGTCTACGAGATTTGCTCTTGCAAGCTGAGCGTCAAAGTCACTGAGCATATTACCGCCGTGAGGCGCTGCCGCGCCTTCAAAATACGCGCCGAAAGGACCTGAAACGCCAACCATTGTGTTGCTTGTTTGAGCAGAGCCAGTAGTTCCGTCCCAAAGGGTAATACCGCTTGCAACTACTACGCCTTTCTTGCCTTCGCTATAATACATACTTTCGTCGTAATTTTTAGCAAAGAACATTACTTCAGGCATGTTTTTACCCGTAAAGTCAAACGCTACGAAATCGCCTAAACCGTATTCGCCGTCAATTGCAAAGTAAGACTGACTTACGGTTGCTCCTTCAGCTGCGTTTTGACCTTTGGTATAGTTTGCGCCGTTACCAATAGTACCTGCGCTTAAAACGATTGCGCCGTTTTCAACTCTTATGCCATGCGAAGAATATCCGTCTTTATCGTTTGCGGTGTAAATAGCAGTATAATCAAGGCTACTGTCAACCTCTAAAATTTGTCTATCCCAACCTGCAAATTCGTAAGTTAAAAATTCGTCGTCCGCTCTTACGGGGATACCGTCATATACTTCAATGCTATCGCCATAGTGATAGGTTTTTTCGCTGAGTATAGAGCCGTCGTAGTTGACGAATCTAACGGTATAATCGATATAAACGGGATTATAAGTTGCGGTATAAGTTGCGTTTCCGTCAACTGCTACTACCGGATTGTCCCAACCTGCAAATTCGTAGGTGTAAGTTTCGTCCGCATCTTTTGCAGGCGCTTCGGGTTCTTCTACCGCGTCGCCGTAATGGTAGGTTGCTTCACTAATTAAATAGCCGTTTTCGTCAAGGAAGGTTACGGTATAGTCGATATATACGAATTTTTTAATTCTGGTATAAGTTGCGTTTGCAGTAACCATTACGATTTCAGCGTCCCAAGAATATTCGTCGTAACCGACTGCGTCGGGGGTAACGACGGGGAATGCGGGCGCTACTACCGTGTCGCCGTAGTGGTAAGTTGCGCTAGCGATTTCGTTGCCTTCTTCGTCGACAAACTTAACCGTATATTCGATATAAGTCGGCGTATAAGTTGCGGTATAAGTTGCGTTTCCGTCAACTGCTACTACCGCATTGTCCCAACCTGCAAATTCGTAGGTGTAAGTTTCGTCGGGTTCTTTTGCAGGCGCTGCGGGTTCTGCTACCTCGTCGCCGTAATGGTAGGTTGCTTCGCTAATTAAATCGCCGTTGCCGTCAAGGAAGGTTACGGTATAGTCGATATATACGAATTTTTTAATTCTGGTATAAGTTGCGTCGCCGTCAACCGCTACGATCTCTGCGTCCCAAGAATATTCGTCGTAACCGACTGCGTCGGGGGTAACGACGGGGAATGCAGGGGCTTCTACTACGTCGCCGTAGTGGTAAGTTGCGCTAGCGATTTCGTTGCCTTCTTCGTCGACGAACTTAACCGTATATTCGATATAAGTCGGCGTATAAGTCGCTTTATACGTCTTTTCGCCGTCTACTGCTACGACTGCGCTATCCCAACCTGCAAATTCGTAAGAGTAAGTTTCGTCCGCTTCTCTTACGGGGTTTTCGGGTGCTACTACGGTTGCGCCGAGTTCGTATTGAGCCGAACTAATAAGCGTATCGTCGTAATCAACGAAAGTAATCGCAAAAGTTTGCGCGGGGGTTGATTGCGTTTCACTCTCTACTATGCTTTCAGATTCGGGCGGAGTAACGTCTGATTCAGGATCTTGCTGCACGCACGAAATAGCCATCACTAAGCAGAGCGAAAGTAAAATACCAAGCAATACTTTTAATGAGTTTTTCATATTTTCCTCCTTACTTTAATAAAAATCTTATTTTTTGACTGAAAAATATCAGTTCATATCTAATTCAGTTACGATTTCGTCAATAGACGAGTTTTCGTAAATACCGCAGAATCTGTCGATATACGTTTCTGCGCCGAACTTACCGTACAATACGATTGAACCCGTTAAATCGTCCAAAGTCATATTGCCGACTTTGGGGTTAGTTCCGTCGAAGAAAGCGTGCGTAGACATACTGCTTTGCTCCACTACTACGCCTTGGTCAAGGTCGTATAAGAGCCAGTTGAGTGTCAATACCTTATCGCTACCCGTAAAGCCCATTACTACTCTATAACGCTTGCCGTCTACGAGATTTGCTCTGCCGAGTTTAGACGAAGCAAACGCGCCTTGGGTAAACTCACCGTTAGCAGCGTTTTGTATCATATACGGGAAGCCGTAGTTGATTTGCGTTCCGTTTCCGTTTACGCCCGAACCTAACGTGCCGTCCCACTTGGTAATCCCCGTTACGACTACTATACCTTGCTTTGAAGTGCCGTCCGCATACATAGACTTGTCGTAGTTTTTAGCAAAGAAGGCAATTTCAGGCATGTTTTTGCCCGTAAAGTCAAAGGCTACGTAGGTATTTAGTGAATAATTGCCGTCGATTGCAAAGTAGGATTGGTCTACGCCACCGCCGTTATTTTGACCGAGTGTATAGTTTGCACCGTCACCTATCCAACCCGTGTTGAGTTTAATGGTAGCGCCGTTTACGAGCGCTTTGTAAGTGCTTACGTTATCCTTAGGCTTTGCTGCTATCGTCAAATTATAAACTGTGTCTTGAGCGATATGCGACAAAGGTTTATCCCAAACGTAATCGTAAGTAAACGCAGAGTCTTCGCTTCTCGACGGGGTAGGCATTCCGTCGCCGTAAGCAACTTTTTGTTCGGTTGTAATACCGCTAACCGTCTTTAATACGTCGCCGTTTAAATCTTTAAAGGTTGCGGTAAAGGTCTTGTCGCCGTTTATAGCGCTTGCAACAGCGTCTAAAGTGGTGTCTTCAAACACGCCGTAGATTTTATCAACTTTAAGAGTCGTACCAAACTTGCCGTATAATACGATTGAGCCGAACAAGTCGTCCGCAGAAAGGAAGTTTACTTTTGCAGTAGAGCCGTTAAACCAGTTCCACGCCGCAAACGAGCCGCGTTCTACGACTTCTTTGGTATCAACGTCATACAAGTACCAATTCATTTTGGGCGCGATTCTGTCAACCGTAACGCCGTCGGCATTATATACGGGCTCGTAGGTAAAGCCGAGCACTACTCTATAATGCTTGCCGTCTACGAGATTTGCCCTAGCGAGAGCCGAGTATTTTGCTCCGCCTTCCATGAGCCAGTTGCCGTGAGCGTCGTCTATCATGAACGGGCTGTGAACGTTTACACAACTACCGCCTTCGCCGTCGTCGCCGTTTTTAAGGATATTCTTATCAATCGAGCCGTCGGCGTTGGTAATACCGCTTACGAATACCATACCTTGCTTACCGCCGTCTTGATAGTACATAGAGTTGTTATAATTTTGAGCAAAGAACGCTACTTCGGGCATGTTTTTACCCGTAAAGTCAAAGGCTATAAAGTCGTTGTAACTGTAATTGCCGTCAAACGCTAAGAAGGCTTGGTCAATCACGTTGCCCGCGTTAGGACCTTGGTAGTTAGCCCCAAACTGTACCGTGCCTGCCTTTAAGGTTACCGCTTTAGAATCGGTTATACTTTCAATACCGTGTAATTTGATATTTTCGGTAGCAAGCCAATCTTTAACCGAGTCGCTTACGTTTATAAGCGAGAACGGCAGTGAAGAACACAAGTTTTCGCCGTTGGTGTAATAGAATACGTAACTGCCCGCCTTATCCAAGGTAAAAGACTCGCCGTCTACGTCGTGGCGAACGCCTTCTTCGTCGGTATAATAGAATACGTAATTAGAGTCAACGTCAATATAATCTTCAAGTTTTATAGTGCAAGACGAACCTAAAACCGACGTCTTAGCGCCTGCGTTAAACTGCGAGTAAGCAAACTCTTCGGCAAAGGCTTCTTCAAAAGTTGAAAGCCCGTTAGTGTCGACTACGGGATAAACCTTATCTATCACCGTGCGGTCGCCGTTGTTGCCGTATAAAACGATATTGCCTACGAAATATTCGTTATTTAAAGTATCGGTGGGGATTACGTCTTCAAAGCCGAGCGCCTGTAAAGCGTAAGTTCTCATAGTAAATTTAGTAACGATTTCCATCGAGTCTAAATTTATCAAGGCGCAATCGAGTACAAGTCTTACGGCGCTAGTCGGCTCTTTGGTAAAGAGATGGTTTGCCGAAGTCTCTTCAATACCCGAAAAACCTATCATCATTCTATAGCGAGTGCCGTCTACTAAACCTTGTAAACTTATGGGATGCGGATCGTCTCCGCTGTTTACGCTATCTGCAATATACGCCGTATCGTTATAAATCGTATTAAACGCTTCGTCGGGTTTATGAAGCATGTTAGGTCCGTACAAAACTCCGCTGTTAGTAAGGGTTGGGTGGCTTGGCTCTCCGCTGTTATTTTTTAAACCGCCCGTAAACACTATACCCTTACTGCCGTCGAACATATTCTGCGAATATTCGTCTCTAAAGAAAGAGAATATAGGCATATTTTTGCCCGTGAAGTCAACTTTTACGTAACTGCCTATTCCGTAATCGCCGTTATACGCAATATAGGGCGATTTATGCGGTCCGTTTGCGCGTTGCAATATAACGTTGTTGCCGTTTGCGTACATACCGTTTTGCAAGGTTATAACGCCGTCGTCTTCCACGTAGAGTTCGCCTGCAAGCGAAATATCGTTTGCTTCAAGTTCGCTAAGTTTTTCTTCGTTTATATATTTTATAGAAATAACTTCTCTACCTTCGGCTACCTGACCGTCAGCCGCCTTTGCGAAAAACCTAAAGGTATGGTCGGAGCGGGAAGTAAAGGTGTAACTCTCTTCTCCTGCTAGACTAATCGTTTCGCCGTCAACCGTAACGCTTTCCATAGCGATTTCGGTATTGGGTAAAGACGCCCAAACGTTCATATCCGCAAAGTAGTCTTCAAAAACCAGAGTGTCGCCCTGCATATAAGGCTTGTTTTGAAGAGAGAATTGGAATTCGAGTTCGGGGTAAATTACGTGGATAGTAAAGGTATTAGAGCCTTGATTCCAACCTGACAAATAAGTATACGTCAAGGTGAACGTGCCGGGCACTTCGCTATACCAAATAACTTCTCTCGTCAAATCCTGCACTACGCCGTCTTCACTAGTCATAGTGATTTTGTATTCTTCGTTGTAGTCGTACTCTATATAATTGTGTAGTACTACGGTATCGTCGACGTAAACGGTGTCTTGCGCGCCTTCAACGAATTGCGGACCGCTCTTTTGCTCTTCTTCAACGAAGGGGATAAATTCACCCGAAGCGCAAGCGATAAGCCCCGCCATACAAAGCGAGAGAATACAGCATATTAAAAGTATTGAGTTGAAAATCTTTTTAACTTTCATGATTTCCATCCTTATCTAATTTATCTTAGGCTTTACTCCTTGCGGTAGCCTTACCTATTAAGAGATTTCTTTCGTTTTTTTAACGAAAGAAAAGGTACCTTTTCCAAATTTTTTACGCTCAGTAGGGCAAAACGTAAGCCGACTCGCCCGAAACAAGTTTTAAGCATAAGTCGCCATTTAAATCGACGGTTCGCCATTTTCCATCCTTAAATACGTCGGCTTTTTTATACTTGCCGTCGAATTTTATAGTGGTGGTCTGAACGCGGTCTTTAGTTGCGTCGCAACTGATTTCCGCAACGTTGATTATCCTATATAAATACCGTCCGTTTTTACCGTCGAAAAGTTCGTTTATTAAAACGCCTTCGGTATCGGTAGTAAAACTTTCAACCCCGTCCAACTTTTCGTTTTTAGCGTAGTCTAATTGCTTTAAAAAAGAATCGAAGGTGGCGACTTCGTAAGCCGAACGGTTGTAGGTAAACTGAGTTACTAGCGGAATAATATCCCAAAGTTCCTTAATTACCTTTTGCGTATCGTAATAAAGTTGCATTTTTTCGCCCGCGCTCGTCATCATTGCGCCGTCGTCGGGGAAATCTTCCGTCGAATTTGCGCCGTGGGGGAAGTAGGTGAAAAAGCCGAGTTCCCTAACGCCGAAACCGAGTAAGAGATTGAGTTGATATCTCATTTCTCTCTCGCTAGGCACCCAGTAGTAGTCCTGCTTGTTAATCTTCATTGAAAAGGACTGAGCGACGAAGCTGAATTTTATATTCCTATCACGGCAAATTTCCGCAGCGTTTTGTAAACATCTTAAATATAAAACCTTATTTTCTTTGTTGTAGCAAAAGGGATAATCGTCGTACATGATATAGTCGCAACCCGTTTCATTTAAGAAAAGTTCTAAATACTTAGTCCTTCTTTCAAACAAATCCCCGCCCTTGGGGTATCTCTCGTCCATCCAACGCAACGTGTCTAAAGGAAGTAGGTTGCAGTAGACGAAAGCGGTGGGGCAAACCCTTTTTATAGACCTACAAATTTCGCCAAACGACTTAAAAAGATAGTAGTGGGGTTCGTCCTTTAAATATATTCCGTAAAACGCAGGGTGCTTTGAATAGTCTTTTATACGATCGGCAACGAACTTGTCTAAACTCTCTTCGCTATCAAAGGCTTTTCCTTCGCCGATAATACCGTCTTTTTTGCAAGAGAGTTCGTAAAAGGCTTGGTCGCCGACGATATACTTGCTAATGCCCGCTTCGTAAACGACGTCCATAACCCTTTTACACATAGAAGTTTGCCAATCTTCGCCGTAATAGGTTGCAATGCATCCCGACATTACCATGTTAAAGCCTACGTTTTTATAGTCTGTAAATCCTTCGACCGTCTTAAACCCCATTAAATGAGATTTGTCTAAGGTGTAATCACCCAACTCATAACCCGGGGGTGCGTAGGCGTATAAATTAAAAGTCGTAGGATGCTTTGAATAATATTTTTCGTACATAATTAGCCTTTAAGACCTCCTGCGGTCATATTTTCTAATATTAAGTTTTGCGTGCATGCGTAAAGCGTAATGATGGGAACTGCGGAAATTACCGCCGCCGCAAAGTATACGGGTTTAGATTCTTCAGCGTATCTTGAATCGGCGTTGAACATATACAAGCCGTACGCAAGGTTGGGCGACTGTCTTAAATAAATCATTACCGTGCCGTAATCGTTCCAAACGCCAATCGCTTGAGTTATCATAATAGCGACTAAACACGGAATTACTTGGGGTAAAATTATCGTAAAGAAGGTGCGAAGTTCGCCAGCGCCGTCGATATACGCCGCTTCTGAATAAGACGGGCTTACACCCTTAAAGTAGCCGTATAAGACGATAAACGCAAAGTCAAAGCCCGACGCCCAAGATAACCAAATAGTGAGCGGATTTTCAACCATGCCGAAAAAATCTAGCATTTTAAACGCCGCAGGACCTGAACCGATAATGGGAATAGTGTTTACGAAAATTGCTACTACGTAAAGGAATTCCTTACCCGGGAAGTTAAACCTTGCAATGGCGTATGCGAGCATTGCGCTTGACGCAACGTTTACAAAAACTTTAACTACTACTATCCAAAGCGAATTGATGAGCATACCGAAATAGTTTACGCCGTCGTAAGAAAATTCGCTAAATACTCTTAAGTAGTTGACAAACGCCCACTCGGTAGTTAAAGAGAAACTATCTTTGCTATACGTGTTGAATGATTTGAGCGAGTTGTTGAGCGCCCAAAACATAGGATAAATACATAAGAAAGCGATTATTATAAACAGTATGAAAAATACTATTGCCGTTATCTTTTCGGACTTACTCGTCTTGATAATTGAAATTGATTTCATAATCTTTCCCCCTTACACTTCGACGTCCGTATACACGCTTTCGATAACCTTTCTGCCAATCAAAACGACGGGCACGGTTATAACAGTTAACAATAAACCGAGAGCGGCGGGGAAACCGTAGTAAGGAACGCCGTCTTGTTTTGAAATTTCATAAGTTATCTTATAGAGAAGGAAACCTATGGTAGACGTTCCGTTGATGCCCTGACCTTGAGTAAATAGGTAGACGTTGTAGTCCGCCGTTACGAACGAACAGAGCGAGAAAGTAAGAAGCGTTGCGATAGTAGACCAAATACACGGTACTGCAATTTGTATGAAAGTACGCCAAAATCCTGCGCCGTCAAGTTCGGCAGACTCGTAAATTTCGTCGGGAACTCTTGAAAAAGCACCCGTCAAAACTGCGTTGTTGCCGACCAAACTCATAACTATTTTTATTGCGACGATAGTTATAAACGCCGTCGTTTCAGACGAAAATAGCCCGTCCGTCGGCAGGTCTTTATTAAACAGACTAACTAACTGATACAAAGCGCCGCCGTTCATTACGAGATAGCGTATAAGTTGCGTCCACATAACCGCGCCCATAAGGCTGGGGATTATGTAACAAATTCTTAAAATATAGTGTCCGAGTATTCTGCGATAAAGGATATACGTCGTTATTACGCCTATGGGGAAAAGTATGAAAAAGTCTAAACCCCATAAAAATACAGAACGGAAAATAGTGTCTAAGAGCAAAGCGTCATGAGTGTTGGTTGTGTCGCCTGCAAGCGCTTCGAAAACCTTGACGAAGTGATCTAGACATATCTCGTTATTTTTATTTAAAAAGGCAAAGGATATACTCGAAAAGTTTACCCCTACCCAAAATATTAAAAACTGTATAACCGGAAAAGCAATAAACGCATAAACGAAAGGGAATTTTCGCTTTTCAAAACTGCTATATTTACCCACTTTTTTAGTCGTAGTTGCCATAAGTCACCTTTTTGTCTACTTTTGTGAAACCTGCCGTTTGCAACTCCTTAAAATTGCAAACGGCGAGAGTTAATTTTTAATTGTTGCTAAAATATTTTTCCCATTTTTCTTTTGCATGCGCTTCGCAGTCGGCTCTTAATTTTTCAGCCGAAGTTGCGTAATCACCCGAGGTGTTTCTCAAAGTCAACGCAAGATTACTTGCGCCTGCTTTTAAAGGCATGATGTAGTCCGTTTCTAAAACTTCGCGTCTTAAACCTTGAACGCGGGCGTTGATTGCTCTAAAATAGGGGTTTGCAACTAACGCCTTTGCGTTTTTAATAAATTCGTAGGAAGTTTCGCCTGCGCCGAAATCAACGTGGGGAGCGTAAGGCGTAGAACCGTTTGCCTTCGTCAAGAAAGTTCTCGCATAGTCTTCACTTGCCATCATACGAAGGAAGAGTGAAATGATTTCCATCTTAGTAGAGCCTTTAGTAACGTAGCAAAGGTGCTCGATACCTCTTGAGAAACAAATTCCCCTAGCGGTTGCAACTCTTTCCGCTTCCGCTTTAGCAAGCGTAACGCCCGTTTCGTCTTTTACCAAAGAGATTATTTCGTCAATGGTCTTACCTTCGTCAACGAGTTTACAGATATAAGATAATAATTCGTCGCATTCGACGTCGGATAAGCCGTAACTAGTACCTGCGCCGAAGAGTTTTACGCCGAGCGCCGAAATAACGGGCACGTTCATAAAGCCGATATCGTCGAGTTGCTTACGGTAGTTTGCCTTAACTTCGTTTAAGAACCAGTCGCCGTTGAGCATGAATACTACGTTGTTGTCTTTGCCGTTGTTTTCGTTCATAACCAAACCTTGCGCTTGGTCAAGGTCGTGCGTGGTAGAGTTGGGAGCGGCGTATTTGCTATCCATAAATTGAATACCCGCTTCTAAAACTTGGGCAATACGCTTATCTTGGAAGACTTTCCAACCGTCGGTCATATTCTTCCAAGAGCCGTCGGCTTGCTTGTTTTGCAATCTTAAAAAGTCGTTATACCAATCTATATCGTATTGCGCGAGCCAAGTTTCAATAGCGCAATTTTGATAAGTGGTAGCGCCACCTGCGCCTTCCGCTAAGTTGTAAGTAACGGGGTAGGTCTTCGTTTCTTTGCTAGATCCAAGTCCGTTTGCGCCGTTTGTAATCATATCGAACAATGCAAACATTTCGTTGGTCGTTCTGGGAAGTTCGGTAACACCGTAATCTAATAATTTAGACGTGTTTACTACCATACCCGCAGAAGTTTGAGCCCAGCAATAAGCGTACATAGTGCCGTCGTCTGCGCGAAGGAAAGGTACGATATCGGGGCTTATAAGCTGGGAAATCTTTTTGGTGGTTTCCGTTCCGTCGTAGTTGATTGCAGTTTTATTGAATACCGCCTCTTCTAAATCTTCGCAAACTTCGCCGTATAAACCAGTCTTACTTACGTGGTTGGGCATGATTGCGCCCGTAATATAAAGGTCGATTTGAGTCTTGTCGTACCCACGGGACATTTCCTGTACCATAGGCGTGCCTGCTGAACTTGACGATGGGGTTAAAACGTTTACTTTATAACCTTCGCTTGCAAAGACTTCTTCAAATTTCTGTTTTAATTCGTAAATGAATAAATCATTGAAACCCGCTTTATATAAACGCACGTTTATTGTCTTGGGATCGTCTATGGTATCCGTCTGTTTCATACAACTCGTTCCCATTGCTAAACAGCCTATCGAAAGGACGATAGCAATTAAAAGAGAAAGAATCTTTTTCATATAATTTTCCTCCTAAATTTTATAAAGCGCCAAATCGGCACGATAAATCTTTACATATATAGCATAACACAACGGGGTTATGCCTTTCCACTCTATTTTTTCTCAAAACTAATCGTTTTTTAATCAAAACCCCGATTATCCCACCTTTTTATAATCGAAATTTTTGTTTCGCTTTTTTTCTTTTTAATATTGACACGCCGAAAAAATCGTGTTATAATCAAAAAAACTAGCCAAAAAGGATTAAATTTTTACTTTTTTGCCTTTTTTAGGATAATTTGCGTTGCAAATTTTTATCGTAATTATGCGTTTATTCGCCACCGACAAAAGCGGTGGCGAAAGGAGAAAAAAATGCCCGTTTTTTTAGATTTAAAAAGCATTAAAGGTAGCCCCTACATACAGTCTTCGTTTACACCGCCAAGACACTTGCATTCGCACGAGTTCTTTGAAATTTCCTTTTGCGTTTCGGGCAAGTCCATAAATACTATAAACGGCGTTTCGCACGCCTTTCAAAACGGAATTTGCGTCATACTAAAACCGGGTGACGTGCACTCTTTAACAGAGTACGATCCGCGCGTTTACGAACATATAGACCTATATTCGACTGTGGACAACTTTAAAAAAATATGCTCTTCGCTCCACCCTAACTTATACGACGAAATAGTAAATACAGAAGAGCCTATATGCTTTCCGCTCTCTACCGAATCCTTCGCCTTTTTGTTCAACCAGTCGTTACTGCTTAAAGAAATGATTTCAAACAAAAACGAGTTTTTTGAAACCCTTCATTCGGCAATGATTTCGGCAACCCTTTCCGAGTGGGTAAAAAATAAAATTTATAACAAAAAATATATGCCCGTTTGGCTTAGCGATTTACTGCCAAAATTTAACGACGTAAACTTCGTGCAAAAAAACGTAACCCAAATTGCAAGCGAATGCGGGTTTTCACTACCCTACTTTTCAACCCAATTCAAAAAATACTTAGGCGTATCGGCTATAGAATATCTCACTAAAAAGCGTGTGTATTTATCTAAAGATTTAATCGTTAAAGATTCACATTTAAGAATTTTAGACGTTTCGGGTATGCTCGGCTTTGAAAACCCAAGCACCTTTTCAAAGCATTTTTTAAAAGAATTTAAACTTACCCCAAAGGAATATCGCAAGCGCTTCCAAAACGACTTTCTTTAACAAAAAACCACAAAACAAAACGGCTATGGCAAAATTTGCCATAGCCGTTTTATGTTATTTTAGTTAAAAACTCGCCGATAATCGACTTATAGGCAAGTTTATGCTTGTTTTCTCTTCAATACACTTTCAACTGTGGTAATAAATAGTAGACCAATCAAAAGTGGTTACGTCCCCAAAAAGCGTAAGGGCTAAAACTACGGATATTACGAATAAGGATATAAAGTCATCTATAATAAATTTGGTAGTAACAATCGTTACACTTAGGTTTTGGTGGTTTTGGCTTTCGTTTTTTGCACCCACAGTCCACCTTTGGCGGGGGTGGCGGTGGGCTATTTGGGCAAAGCGCCGAAAAAGCAATTACGCCGACAACTATTCCCACGGCAAACAAATCACAGTTTTTCATAAGTACTCTCCTTTTTAAGAAGTACTATATAATATGATTTTCGCCTAAAAACCGTGCTCGGCGCAGTTTAAACCGCCTTTAAATAAATTGCAACACGTCGACTAGCACCGCAAACGCAAGTATTAGCACGAAGCCTACTGCGTGGATAATTCCTTCAACCTTGCGGTTGACGGGCTTTTTGAATATCCACTCGATAAGACAAAATACTATGCGCGAGCCGTCTAGCGCGGGTATTGGCAAAAGGTTAAACACGGCGAGATTTACGCCGATTAAAGCGGCTATTTCAAGGGCGTATTTAAAGCCGTAACTTATAACTTGGGTTGCGGTTACGATAGTGGTTACCGTTCCGCCGACGGCGTTAAGACCGATTGCGCCCGTAATAATTTGACCGAGCGAGCGAAGTACCGTTCCGCCGATTTTAAAGGAATACTCAAAGGCGTGGCCTATCGTTGTGAAAAAGCCTAACCTTTCGGAATTGGACGTCGTGTAAAAACCGTACTCGTAAGCCTTTATACCAAAATAGTTAAGTACTTGGCTCTCGTCGGCTTTGTTTACGACGGTCCAATCGTCGTCCAATTCAACGGCAACGGGTACGGACGCTTCGTAGCCTTGACGACCTACCCAAAAGGTGAGCACGTCGCCCGAAACTTTATCCTTTGCGATAGCGATAAAGTCTTCGTAAGTATATAGGAAATTTTCAAAGTCTTTATACTCTTCCCCGTCTATAAGTCGTCTATCGACCATTTTCTTGATATAATCGCCTGCTTGAAACCACTCGCTTTTTTCAACGTCTAACATCATGGTAGAGCCAAAGCCAAGCGCTTTATACGTGTCGTTTACCATAGTGATATTGTTGCACTCTACGTCCGCTCTTAATTTGACAGGCAAGTTTTCAATTACCTTGCCGTCCCTTTTGACGTCGACGTAAACTATATCGTTTTTCTTTTTATGGTTAAGGGCGTTTATAAGGTCGGTAGCCATATAGATATTGGTATGATTACTGCCGTCGGGGTTTTTAATTGAAATGATTGCGTCGCCGTCTTGCAAACTGTAACCGACGTAATCGGGATTTTCAATAATCTTGCCCGTGCCTAAAACGTTTTGACCGTAACAGCCAAAGGATAAAATTATAATTAACAGGGCTAAAATATAGTTCATAGTAGCGCCCGCCACGAGAACTAAAATTCTTTGCCAAGGTTTTTTCTTGGTAAAGGAATTGGGGTCTTCGGCGTCGTCGTCTTCGCCTTCAAAAGCGCAAAAACCGCCCAAGGGGAAAACTCTTATTGAAAACCACTCTCCGCTATCTAGTTTACGCTTAAAAATAGCGGGGCCCATACCTATTGCAAACTCGTTAATTTTAAACTTGAAGATTTTACCTACTATATAATGCCCGAGTTCGTGTACGGTTATCATTAAAAGCAAGATAAGTATTGCTCCAAGCACGCTTCCTACCGTTTGTAAAACGGAAATAAAACTCAATAAATTATTCAACTTTTCACTCCGATTTTTTCACGTACCAACCGTCTTGCAAGCCCGTCGGTATATAACAAACTTTCTTTACTAACTTTAATTCTCTCTATATTTACCAGGGCGTGTTCGATAAGGTCGGCTATATCGTAAAAGCCTATTTTATCTTGCAAGTAAAGCCCTACTGCGACTTCGTTTGCGGCGTTCATAGCGCAGGCGTAATTATCTCCCATTTCGTAAGATTTTAAAGCGAGCGCAAAACACGGATATTTGTCAAGGTCAATTTTACCAAAAGTAAGGCTCTTTTGGGTAAGGTCTAAAAACGAAACGTCCGTTTTGAGCCTATTGGGGTAAGTAAGCGCAAGTTGGATGGGGATTTCCATTGAAGGATAGCCGAGTTGAGCCATAATAGCCCCGTCTTCAAACTCTACCATAGAGTGAATTATGCTTTCGGGGTGGATTATCGCTTCGACTTTTGAAAGGGGCGCGCTGTATAAATGGCAAGCTTCGATAACTTCAAGCCCTTTGTTTAATAGCGTAGCGCAGTCGATAGTAATCTTTTTACCCATAAGCCAGTTGGGGTGTTTTAGGGCTTCGCTTGCCTTTAAATTTTGGATTTCGATTTTAGAAAAATTCCTAAACGCGCCACCGCTAGCCGTTAAAATAAGTTTTTTAAATTCGGCGTTTAAATTGAAGTTTAAACATTGAAAAATAGCCGAATGCTCGCTATCGACGGGGATGAGTCTTACGCCCTTTTCCCTTACGGCTTTCATAACGATTTCCCCGCCGGCAACTAAGGTTTCCTTATTGGCAAGCGCCACGTCTTTACCCATTTCAATCGCGTGCAAAACGGGGGCGAGCCCTGCAAAGCCCGAAATTGCCACGAAAACTATATCGCAGTCTTCGGTGATTGCGTGTAAAGTGGCGTTTTCGCCCGTGTAAAGGGTGGTTTCGCTAGGGATTTCAGTAATTTTTATTGCCGAAACGGGATCGGTTAAACAAGCGACTTGGGGTTTAAACTCGTTTACTTGCTTTGAAAAAATCTCGTAACTAGAATTTGCCGAAAGCGAAACGATTTTAAACTTGTCGCTGTGGCGGGCTACGGTTGAAAGCACCTGCCTGCCGATTGAACCCGTACTGCCTAAAAGCGCAATTTTTATCATAAAGTTCCTTGTAGAGCGACCGCTCTATTTTTAGTTGATTTTAAAACGATAACTTTAAAAATATGCTCACGACACTAAAGTGGCAAGTGAGCATATTAAATAATATTCCAAATTTATTTCCTTTATGCTACGAATAGTGGCAACACGGCGCAAAACAAAAATGCGACGAGTGGCGAGGCAAACATAAGTCCGTCTATTCTATCCATAATACCGCCGTGACCGGGCAAGAGTTTACCCATATCCTTAACGCCGAGTTTACGCTTGATTAAACTCTCGACTAAATCGCCGAGTTCGGTTAATAGCGCGCCGAGCAGCCCCACTACTCCGTAAGCGATAATTTCCTGCCACATATAGGTATACAAATGGTCTGTTCCGGGGTAATTATAGAACACTACGCAAACGAGTATTGCCGCTATTATTCCGCCAATAAGTCCGCCTATAGCACCGCTAACCGTCTTATTTGGACTAACGTTGGGGCAAAGTTTTTTCCCGCCGATTAAACTTCCTACAAAGTACGCAACGACGTCCGCTGCAGGGCTAATTGCAAATGCAAGCACGAGCGCCGGGAAGGGCGCTAAGTGATTGACCGCAATCAAACACACTAAAAGTCCCGACGGGTAAACCATTGAAAGTAAGGTGAGCGCAATGCCTTCAACCGTTACTTTTTCATAACAAGGTACGGCGAAAGCAAGCACTAAAAGTATAGCGAGCATAGTTATTACAACCGCCCATTCTACCCCGAATATAGACATCATAGGGAACAGAACTATCGGGTATAAAACGGCTAAAATCCTATGCGGTTTTATAATTTTATCTTTAAAAATACGCAGAACTTCGTTTGAACCGAGAGCCGCCATAACGAGCAATAAAAAGTCGAAGATTAGCATGCCTAGGTCAACGGTTTTTCTATCGGGTACGTCTATTATAATTACCGCGGAGAAAACTTCTTTCAAAACGAAAAACGCCACCCACACGAACGCTATTATTAAGCCTGTAATTGTTCTTTTTAGCATTTTAAATTCCACCAAATCTTCTTTTTCTGCCATAGAACCACTCTATAGCCTGCTCCGTTTGCTTTTTACCGAAATCCGGCCAAAGCACGTCGGTAAAATAAAATTCCGCGTAAGCGCATTGCCAAAGGAAAAAGTTTGAAAGACGCATTTCCCCACTCGTCCTAACGACTAGGTCGATATCGGGGATTTCAGCAGTATAAAGGTTGGCGGAAATATCGCTTTCGGTAATTTCGCCATCCTTTGCTTTTATTTTATTTACAGCCCTGACTATTTCGGCGCGAGAGCCGTAGTTTAAGGCTATGTTTAAAACGTGCTGTTTATAATCTTTGGTTCTTTCAATAAGTTTTATACACTCTTTCTTCAAATCTTCGCTAATCGGCGAAATATCTCCCGAAATAATGAGCCTAATTTGCTTATCGATCAAGGTTTTTGAATACTTTTTTAAAAAATTTTTCAAAAGTTTAAAAATCTCGTCGACTTCGCTTTTAGGTCTTGACCAGTTTTCGGTTGAAAAGGCGTATAAACTTACGACTTCAACGCCAAGGTCGTAGCAAGTTTCAATAACTTCGGGGATTCTATCTGCCCCTTTGCTATGCCCAAAAGTTCTTGGCCTGCCGAGTTTTTTAGCCCATCTGCCGTTGCCGTCCATTATAAATCCGACGTGGCGGATTTTCTTTTCGACGTCCGCACTCATTATACGGTAAGAACTTCCTTTTCCTTTTCAGCGGTGAGTTTTTCAACGCCTTCAATCGCTTTTGAAACCGACTTTTCAAAGTCCGCTTCGTAATTTGCGTATTCGTCGTCCGTCATTTCCTTTGCCTTGTTCATCTTTTTAAGAGAGTCAAGACAATCTCTTCTTATATTACGGATAGCGACTTTTGCGTCTTCGCTCATTCTCTTAACTTGCTTTACGATTTCCTTTCTTCTCTCTTCGGTCAAAGTGGGGAAAACGAGTCTAATTACGTTACCGTCGTTGGTGGGGTTGATGCCGATATCAGAAACTTGAATAGCCTTTTCAATGGTTTTAAGCATAGACTTATCCCAAGGCGAAATTACTAAACATTGTCCGTCTTGAACGGCGATATTACCAACTTGGTTAATGGGTGATAAAGTGCCGTAATAATCGATTTTAATTTTATCTAAAACGTGCGGATTTGCTCTACCCGCTCTAATTGACGTAAGGTCAGAACGGAAAACGTCGGTGGTTTTGCCGAGTTTTTCTTCTGCATCCATAACTATCATCTCAACTTTTTCTACGTCTAATGCCATAATTTTTTCTCCCTTTTTTATTTGCCCACCCTAAAAGACGCGGGCTTTTAACGAAACGAGTTTTCGTTTCGGTACTTTCTTAATTATATAATATTTTTTTAAAAATTGCAATACGTTTGCAAAATTCTCACAAACTTATCATCTTTTCAAAACTTTATTAGTAAACGACCGTGCCCGCCTGTTCGCCGACTACTGCGTTCACTATCGAGCCTTCTCCGTCAAGCCCGAAAGCGTGAATTTTAAGGCCGTTTTCCTTGCACATTACGACCGCCGAAGTATCGAGCGCTTTAAGTCCCATTGCTACGTACTCGTCGTAAGTGAGTTTGTCAAATTTTTTGGCGCTAGGATTAGTTTTTGGATCGCTATCGTAAATGCCGTCGATATTTTTTGCAAGCAACAACGCGTCGGCTTTGATTTCAACCGCGCGGAGCGAAGCGCCCGTGTCCGTAGTGAAATAGGGGTTGCCCGTTCCACCGCCAAAAACGACTATTTTGCCTTCTCTTAAATATCTGTCGGCATTTTTATAGTTGAACGTTTCACCTATTCCACTTATTGAAAAAGAAGTTAAAACTCTTGCTTCTACCCCTTGTCTTTCCAAAGAGTCCGCCATGGCAAGGGCGTTGATTACGGTTGCAAGCATTCCCATATAGTCGGCGGTGCTTCTATCCATTTCGTCGCCTTGTCTACCACGCCAAAAATTACCGCCGCCAACGACGACGCCTACTTGAACGCCTAATTTAGAAAGGTCTGCAATTTGTTTTGCAACTTGCGCAAGGGCTTGGGTGTCGTAACCGTGGCCTTTGTTACCCGAAAGGGCTTCACCGCTGATTTTAAGTAAAATACGCTTATATTTGGCTTGCATTGTTTAACTCCTTAAAATATATTTCGTTTTTATAAAAGTCTTGACAATAAAACGTATCGCAACATCTCGTTAACACGCAAGATAGGATAGACCTTTTTGGTCATCCCAGTCAATCACACTTTGTAGAAACGCCGTATTGCGAAGTGTATAAGACTATAAAAAGTTTTAGACACAAGCAAGACAAGGCTCGTTTTATTGGAAAGGGTTTGGTAGACCTTGTTGGTCACCGAAGTCTTGACAATAAAACAGAAACGCCGTATTGCGACGTGTATAAGACTTTTTTACAAAAAAAGGGGTGCAGATAACTGCACCCCATAATACTTTACTACTATTTAGGGGTAGCAAATTGCTTATCCCTTATTATTTTTTCATTGCTTCAACTTGAGCTGCGATTTCGTCAGCGAAGTTTTCTTCCTTCTTTTGAAGGCCTTCACCCATTTCGTAACGAACGAATCTTCTGATAGAAATCTTTTCACCGATAGTAGCGGTTGCTTCGACAACGACTTGTTCGATAGTCTTGTCGGTGTCCTTTACGAACTTTTGGCAAAGAAGACAGTTGTCTTCGTAGAAAGATTTAATTCTACCTTCAACCATTTTGTCAACGATTTTTTCAGGCTTGCCTTCTTCAAGCGCTTGAGCGCGAAGAATTGCTTTTTCCTTTTCGATTACGTCTGCGGGAACGTCTTCTTTAGCAACGTAAGAAGGGTTAGCAGCGGCAATGTGAAGAGCGATATCGTGTACGATAGCCTTGAACATATCGCCTTTAGCAACGAAGTCGGTTTCGCAGTTTACTTCTAAAAGTACGCCAACTCTACCACCCATGTGGATGTAGCTGTCTACGATACCTTCAGCAGCGATTCTGCCAGCCTTTTTAGCGGCTTTAGCAATACCCTTTTCTCTAAGGTAGTCAACTGCCTTTTCCATGTCGCCGTCGCATTCAACGAGAGCGTTTTTGCAGTCCATCATACCTGCGCCCGTTCTTTCTCTTAAAGTCTTAACGTCTTGTGCGGTAAAATTCATAATATTTTCTCCTTTTTACGTTTATAAATTACGCTTGTTCAGCGGGAGTTTCGGTTGCGGGTGCAACTTCTTCTGCTACTTCTACAGCGGGAGCAACTTCGTCTTCAACGTTGCGTCTTACAGCGTCTTCACCTTGCTTTGCTTCGATAACAGCGTCTGCAATGATAGATGCGATAAGTTTTACGGCTCTAATAGCGTCGTCGTTACCCGAAATTACGTAATCAACGAGATCGGGATCACAGTTGGTATCGGTGATAGCAACTACGGGGATACCGAGTTTTCTTGCTTCCTTAACTGCGTTTACTTCACAGTTGGGGTCAACTACGAACATTACGCCGGGAAGAGATTTCATTTCTCTAATACCGCCAAGGTTGTATTGAAGTTTGTCTCTTTCTGCTTTAAGACCTAAAACTTCTTTTTTAGGAAGAAGATCGAATTCGCCGGTCTTTTCCATGTTGTCGAGTTTATTAAGTCTGTCGATTCTAGTTCTGATAGTCTTGAAGTTGGTAAGAGTACCGCCGAGCCAACGAGAGTTTACAAAGTACATTCCGCATCTTTCAGCTTCTTGTTGAATTGCTTCTTGCGCTTGTTTCTTCGTTCCTACGAAAAGTACGGTCTTGTCAGCTTTAACAGCGTCAACGACGAATTTGTACGCTTCTTCAACGAGATCAACCGTGATAGCAAGGTCGATAATGTGAATACCGTTTCTTTCGCCGTAGATGTACTTTTTCATCTTGGGGTTCCATCTTCTGGTTTGGTGACCGAAGTGTACGCCGGCTTCTAAAAGTTGTTTCATAGAAGTTACTGCCATAATATTTCCTCCGTTATTCCTCCCCGAGCCCTTTTCGCTATGGCTTGACCTTCCCGCTCAAATCTTATTTGGAAGGCACGAAGAGCCACAAAGCCCGAGTGTGAATTTTATAGCCTAAACATTTTAGCACACGCAAAGATTTTTGGCAAACGTTTTTATATATATTTATAAAACTTTTTACAATTTTTCTACGCGCGTTTAATATTTTTATTTGAAAAGTGGTTTTTTCTCCCTTATTCTTGCTCGTTTTCGCCGTCGTTGGCGGCTGTATTTTTACTTTCGTCAGATTTACCTATTCTCTTCGCCAAACCGAAAAATACCGCTGGAAGCCCTATTCCAAAGACGAGAGCAAGCGCGCCAACTAGTCGAATATCGATATTTTTTACGCCGACGATTTTATAGGTTTTTACACTAGATAGTTCTTCGCCCGTTTTATAGCATAGATAAACGAATTTTTCAAAGCCGTCGAACTTGGGCAAATCGACTTTAAGCAGCGCAGTTTGATAAACTTTTACCTGTCCGTACTTTCCGTCTATCAAGTCCTTTGCGGTAGGGCTAGAAACGCTGTTTTCGGTATAGACGACGTAAGCCGTCGTATCGGCGCTAAACCTTCCGAATCGCAAAGCGTGCCTATTGCCGTAGCCTTCGTAAAGCCCTTCGCTGGCAAGAGCGGTAGAATAATCGGCTTGGGGCAAGGTTATCTTGACCTTAGCCTTGTCGCCGTCTTTTGATAAAAACTCTATCGTAACCCCCGTATTTTTGCCGTTTGAGTAAGTAATGGCGTTTTCGTCCCCCGTTTGGTTGCCGAAAATCGTATAGCCGAACTTGTCCGCAAGGGTTGCGTAGCAAATTCCGTTTTTGGTTATTTCTTTGCGCTTTTCATAACTTCCGCCAAGTTCTCTATCAAATCTAAAAAGATAAATTTCGTCTTTATAGGCGTTGCCCTGCCAAATGGCGCCGACTTCACCGCTGGCGTTTATCCTTCCGTTTTTTTCGTTGACTCTATACACGATAACGCCGTCCGTCGGCTCGCTGGACAAACTGCCCTTTCCAAGCATTCTGTACTCGACGTAAAAACACTCGCCCGTTTCGTGGTAGTCGGGCAATGCTATTTTATACGCTTTTACTCCCCCCGAGCTTTCGACTGCGGTAAGTTCGTATTCACCGCTTTTTGCAACGCCTTTTATTTGCTCGCCGTCTTCAAGCCAACCCATTTGCTTGCGCACGTAGGATAGGGATAGGTTTGGAGACGCCGTTTCTTCACCGCCTAAAATATCAAACTCGCCGACTAAGGTCGTAGAACTCGTAAGAGAGTACATTTCGGGCGCGCCAAGAACGTGCATATACTCGTGACAAAGGGTGTTAGTAGTTACGTTTTTACCGTCGCTAATAAAGGCGTATGGTATCAAAATATAGCCGTTAATCGACTTATCGGCTAGTTTTATCTCTTTTAACTCGCCCGTAGCGTCGCCTACGTGGTACACCGCAGAAAGGTCCGCCGTACTACCTTGAAAGACCTTGGCTTGGTGTGGCCAAAATACCGAACCGCTCACAACTCCCCTATTTAATTTGCTGGGGATAAGAGTTAAATTTACAAGGTCTACCCCGCTTCCAAATCGACTTATCTTTTCGGATGCAAGTTGGGTTGCGAGAGTTAGTAATTCCCGTTCTCTAAAAAACCTTTCTACCGACGGTTTGCCCGTCAGCGCCACCGCCCCGTTCTCGTCGTAAAAGCGGTTGTCGTAACCTATCTCGTTTACCACGACGTAAGATTTTTCCTTGTAGTCGTAGGAATATTTAGGCATGAAATAGTCTACGGGCTTGGGCAATTTAACGGTAGTTAAAAATCTACTGTCAACGCTTACTTTGCCGTTAGAATTTTGATATATAAAGTTTTTAAGGCTATCTTCTTTTTGGATAAACGCGCTTTTTAAAAGGTCTTCGTCTTTGCTCGAAAAAGGAGTTTCGACGTCCGAAAACTCTATTTGCACGACGGCGTTTATCTCGGCGACGACCGACGCTTGACAACCGCCTACGAACGCAAACCCCAAAAGGCAGGCTAAAAGAAGAATACTCGCTAAAATTTTGTTCTTCATAGCCTTAATTTTAACACATTTTTTAATAAATAACAATAATAAGCCGTTAAATTTCGATAAAAACTTGATATTTTCAATTTTAATTTGTATAATATAATTATAATTTAAGGAGATGCTATGAATTTTACTAATTATTACGGAGAAGGCTTTGACGTAGAAGCCTTAAAAAACAGATTAAACGATATTTTAGTCGCTTTTAAGACCAACGAAGGCGCTGAAGCCGATTACTTGTTTTCGTCGCCCGGGCGCGCGGAAATACTCGGCAACCACACCGACCACAACCACGGAAAAGTGTTGGTTTCGGCTATTTCGTGCGACATTTTAGCCGCCGTTAAAAAGCGTGACGACGACGTGGTTAAAATTTGCTCTAAAGGCTACAACCCCATTAAGATAAAGTTGAGCGAAACGGTTGCCGTGCAAAGCGAAAAAGGAACGTCCACCGCTCTTGCAAAAGGGGTTGCCGAGAGCATTAAAAACCGCGGTTTTAAAATAGGCGGTTTTACGGCGTATCTTACGAGCAACGTTTTTAAAGGGGCAGGCGTTTCGTCGTCGGCGGCGTTTGAAGTGCTTATTGCCGAAATCTTTAACGAACTTTATTTAGACGACAAACTCACGGCGATTGATAAAGCGGTTATTTCGCAGTATTCTGAAAACGTTTATTTCGGTAAACCTTGCGGGCTTCTCGACCAAAGCGGAATTGCAATCGGCTCGCTTTGTAAACTCGATTTTAAAAATCCGACTAGCCCTACGATAGAAAAATTTTCAATGCCAAAAGGCTACGCGCTAGTAATTACCAACACGGGTGGCGACCACGCAACTTTGACCGCTCACTACGCCGCGATAAGGTCAGAAATGGAAGCCGTTGCAAACGCTTTTGGCAAAAAAGTCCTTCGCGAAGTCGATTATCAAAAGTTTTTCGACGGTATCGCGTCGCTTAAAAGCAAGGTTAGCGACAGGGCTATTTTACGCGCATTGCACTACTATCAGGAAAACGAGCGCGTTGAAAAGGCTTGTTTAAGTCTTAAAAACGGCGACGTAAAAGGCTTTTTATCCGCCGTAAACGAATCGGGTCTTTCAAGCCTTATAAGACTCCAAAACTGCTCCGTCCCTGCCGAAGTTAGCCAACCCGTGGTACTTGGAATAGAACTTTCAAGAAGTATTATAAAAGACGGCGCTGTGAGAGTCCACGGCGGTGGTTTTGCAGGCTCGATTCTTGCCATAGTAAGCGAAGAAGAAAAGGAAAATTACGTAAAAACTATGGCAAAGACCTTTGGTGAAGAAAACGTTTTCACCGCCCACGTACGCCCGTTAGGTACGGCGCGCATGGTTTAACCCAACTATAAATACACCCCGTACTTGAAAAAAGTACGGGGTTTTCTTTTAAAAACTCTTCCTACCGTTAAAATATCCATTATTCTACAAACTACGGCTTAAAATCCTATTTTTCGTTCGGCGGTAAATTATATAATAAGGTTTACCAAGCCCAAGCGGAGATAATATGAAAAAACCTTTCAATTTTAAAAAATCGATTGCGTACGCCGTAAGTTTTTTCGGGTATCTATTTTTGACCTTGCTAGACCGAGAGTTTTCACCCTTTGCCCTTGCGCTATTAATCGCAAATCTTTACGTAGGACTAGCGCCCCTGCCGTCCTTTTTACTGTACGGCATTTCGTTTATATTTTCATTTGACTGGATAATAATTGCCTGCTCACTTTTTGCAGGATTTGCGATTGCGCTAATCTTTGCAATATACGGTGGCAAAAACAAAAAACCGTCTTTCGAGATAGTTGCTTTTTCGGCAATAGCGCTAACCCCTTACTGCGTATTTCACCCCAAAGTCCTACCCCTAAAACTCATAATATCGGCGGTGATAATTCTCTCGTCGTTTATAATGACTAAGGGGGCGAGAGTCTTGCTTGTAAAGGGCTTAAAATTTAGGCTCGGCGCAGACGAGTTTTCATGCGCGGTTTTCACCTGTATTTTTTGCGCTTATGGGGCGATAATCGCCTTCGGCGAAGGCTTTTACCTATCAATAGCGTTATTTTTAACCTTGTTTTCCGCCCTACTCATAGGGGGCGCAACCCCTCTTTTAATAGGGGTTATCTCGGCTATTCCGCTGGCGCTTTTTAGGCTAGATTTTTTACCGCTCGGCTTTTTATCGGTATACGCGTTAGGCATAATACTTGCAAGCAATTATTCTAGACTATTAACCGCCCTTTACTGCGCCGTGCTAACGGCTGTCTTTTACCTTTTTACAAACTTTTTAGGGGACGAAACGGCGTTTACACCCGTTTGCCTTGGCGTAGTTTTTATAATATATTTGTTCTTTTCGGAAAAACTAGTAAGCAAATGGAAAAAAGAACTTAAAATTCACCGCGCGGATAATACAAGTAGGTATTCGATAAACGCCCACAGAAACGAGATTTCGGGCAAACTTTTCGAGATGTCGGCGGTTTTCGACGAAATGGCTCGCTCGCTTGAAAATTTAAAAACACCGCCCCAAACCAAGCAGTCGGCGTCGGAGTCTATCGCAAGCGAAATTGAAGAGAAAATCTGCTCTAATTGCAAGCGCTACCCGCTTTGTAAAAAGCAAACCGTAAACCACGTAGACGACCTTGCTAAAATCGTCTTTTTCGGCTTGTCGAAAGGGGGACTAAATTTCGTTGATTTGCCAAAGAGTTTTTCAGATAAGTGCCATAAAGCCGAAACGGTGGTAGACCTAGTTATAAAACGTATTTCCGCCTACCTTTCGGGGGTTGAAAAGCAAAATTCTTTAAACCGTTGCCGTGACCTTATGTCTAATCAAACCACGGGCATAGCAACAGCCGTTAAACATCTTGGCGTCAGTTTTTCAAAGCAGTTAGACGTTGATCTTGCGAGCGAAGAACGCCTGATTAAAAACTTTGCAAAGTACGGAATAGGCGTAAAAGAAGTTTCAGTTTTTACAGACGGCGAAAACGAAGAGATAGTCGTTATTTTAGACCATAAGAGCGTAAAAAGCCCACTTCTTTTAAAGGCTATCGACGAAATAGTGGGCTATAAGTCGATTATTAGCGACAATTCGCGCATATCGGAAAATCTTTCCGCTTTAAAAATTACCCGTAGAGCCGACTACGACGCCGTGTTCGGAATTGCAGGGCGGATAAAAGACGGCAGCGTGAAAAGCGGGGATACGCACTCTATTTTCAAAATTAACGAGAGTAAGTTTTTAGCCGTTTTAAGCGACGGCATGGGAAGCGGCGAAAAGGCGGAAGAAACGTCTTCTAGCGCAATTTCGCTAGTTGAAACGCTATATAGGGCGGGGCTTAACTCAAACGTAGTTTTGCCTATCGTAAACAAACTTTTGACCGTTACGGGGGAGGATAATTTTACAGCAATGGACGTTTGCGCAGTCAACCTTAACGACTGCTCCGTCGACTTTATTAAAATCGGCTCGCCTTATTCGTTTATACTTACTAAAGATAGGGTTAAAATTATTGAAGGGGGCTCGTTGCCACTCGGCATTTTGGACGAAATGAACCCCACCGTTTGCAAGGCGACTTTAAGTCACGGCGACGTTATAGTTTTGGTTAGCGACGGAGTAAGCGACGCTTTTGGATCTTCTTCCGACTTGGTTGAGTTTTTGTCTTTACAAAAGGCTTTAAACCCCCAAACGCTTGCCGATAGGCTCGTTGAACGGGCAATTATGCTAGACGAAGGTCTGCCAAAGGACGATATGACGGCTTTTTGCATAAGAATTTTTAAGCGTTAGCATTTTGTGCTCAAAACCTTTTGAACTAAAACTTTTTTGGGCGTAAAAAACCGCAAACTTTTGTTTGCGGTTTTTAGATTATATTGATAAGATTTCGTAGGGGCGGGGCTAAACTCCGCCCAATAAGGTTTTCGTAAAGTGATAGCGGACACAATAGACCCTGCTAGTCATTGTGATTGCTATCGCTTTAAAAATGTAGTATTGCGCCGTTTATACGCTTTTAGATTGACTTCCCGTCGGGTTCAAAATACTATACCCCACGTTTACCAAGTGGTCGGCAACCCTTTCAAGACCGGCTACCGCCGAGAAGAAATAGGGGCTGTGATCCATTGAACAATCGCCGTTTGCAAGACGTTGTACGTGCGCTGAATTAAGTTTTTTCTTAAGAGCGTCGACTTCGTTTTCCTTAGCGGTGAGTTCGGCAAGGTGCTCGGTACTCAAATTATCGAAAGCATCGACTGCGATTTTAAACATTTCAAATACTTTTTGATACATTTCGTTAAGTTCGGCTTTTGCCGCATCCGAAAAAGCCATGTTTGCATTTTTCATTTGCACGCCTATTTCATAGAAGTTTTCGGCGTGGTCGCCGATACGCTCTAAGTCGTTTAATACGTGGAAATACGAACCGATAACCTTTTCCGCCGATTCGTCAACAAGGGGGGAAAGTTTGATTAAGTATTTAGTAACTGCGTTGTTGGTAAAGTTGATATCCTTTTCCCTTGCGTAGATTTCGTCGCCGAGTTTTTCGTTACCCGTAGTCATGCCTTCTTGCGAGCGTTCAAGGTTGAGTTTAGCAAGGTTTGCCATATATTCAACTTCTTTTTTAACCTGCATGAGCGCGACGGTTGGCGACTTTAAAAGTCTTTCGTCGACGTATTTGAGTTTCTTTAATTCTTCCTTTGCGGGTTTGTCTTTGATAGCCCATTCAGCAAGCGCAACGAGTTGTTTTACAAAAGGCAATAAGACGATTGTAAGCAACACTTTATACACGATATGGAAAATAGTTATTTGCCACATTGGGTCTTGTATGCCCGAAAGCCAATGAACGATAACGTCTTGCAAAGGCCAAATGATAGCCGTAAAAATTATCGTACCGACGACGTTTATTATAAGGTGGATAAACGCAGTACGCCTTGCGTTTACGCTTGCGCCTAAACTTGCAAGGGTTGACGTTATACAAGTACCGATAGTTGCGCCGAGAACGATATAAATAGCGTTGTTGACGCCTAAAACGGCTTGTCCTACCATGACGATAACGATACCCGTTGCGGCTGACGACGATTGAACAAGCGCCGTAAACACAACGCCTAAGATAATTAAAAGAATAGGAAATTCGATTACGGCGAATAATCCTTCGAAAAAGTCCTTAATTTCAGTACCTGCGAGCGCCGAACTCATAAGGTCAAGACCTACGAAAAGTACGCCGAGTCCGCATAAAATGCTACCGATATTTTTAACTTTTTCGTTTTTGATAAAGCCCATCATAACGCCAATAAAGGCAAGGCACATCATAAACACGTCGATATCGAAACTAGAACCCGATAGGGCAACTAACGCGCCCGTTACGGTTGTTCCGACGTTTGCGCCCATAATGATTGACGTTGCTTGAGCGAGAGTCATAATACCTGCGTTTACGAAACCTATTACGATAACGCTGGTAGCCGAAGACGATTGGATAATAGCGGTTGCCGCAATACCCGTGCCGACGCCTGCAAAACGGTTGTTTGAAATAGTACCGAGCAAGGTTTTCATTCCGCTACCCGCGCTTTTTTCAAGACCGCTACTCATCATGTTCATACCTGCAATGAACACGCCGACACCCGTCAAGAGCATCAAAATACTAATAAGCATACAGTTTTTTCTCCTTAAATAGTAAGGTTTTTACTAAAGTATATTTAAACTTTACAAAAAGTTTACAATATAAGAATAAAATATTTGAGCCGCAAAAGTCAAGCAATTATACTAGATTTTATATCCTTGGCGATATATTTTTTATCAAAAAAAGAGTATGCGCGCAATTTTTCGCATACTCTTTAATCTTGCTAATTTTATAAAAACCATTGAATAATCGACTTATAGGGCAATTTATTGCTTATAAAAAACTTTTTCTCCTTACGAACAACGCGACTTGCAAAACCTTGTTTTTTACCGCCCCTTTGAGCGTGAGCGAAAAAAAGCAAACCTTGGTTTGACGGGAGGAGCAAGCCCCTCCCCTACGGCAACGTGACGTTGCATCCTTTATATTCTCGCTGTTTATAAAAAGTCGTTTAAAACAACTCTTAGTTTGACAGGAGAAGCAATCCCCTTCGGAATGCTTTAATATCTATCCCGAAAATAATTTTGCTTTGCAAAAGAATTTTTGGGAAAAGGAGCAAACGGCTATAAAGTCTTGCTAACCGCATTTTGCGGTTGGCTGACAAAAAGCCGATTAAAAGCAAACCTTGGTTTGACGGGAGAAGCAATCCCCTACGGTATGCTTTAACATATATCCCGAAAATAATTTTGCTTTGCAAAAGAGTTTTTGGGAAAAGGAGCAAACGGCTATAAAGTCTTGCTAACCGCATTTTGCGGTTGGCTGACAAAAAGCCGATTTGCGACGCGGTCACCGAAGTCTTGACAATAAAACAGAAACGCAGTATTGCGTAGTTTATTCGTCTTTAGGTTCTAAAGGGGTAGAAACAAGCAAGACAAGGCTCGTTTTAAAGGATAAGACACGATAGACCTTTTTGGTCATCGGGGTTTAGACTTTAAAACAGAAACGTAGTATTGCGCAGTTTATACGCCTTTAGATTGGCTTCCCGTCGGGTTCAAAACACTATACCCCACGTTTACCAAGTGGTCGGCAACCCTTTCAAGACCGGCTACTGCCGAGAAGAAATAGGGGCTGTGATCCATTGAGCAATCGCCCTTTGAAAGCCTTTGTACGTGCGCCGTTTCAAGTTTTTTCTTTAGAGCGTCGACTTCGTTTTCCTTAGCAGTAAGTTCAACGAGTCTTTCCGTGTTTAAATTGTCGAAAACGTCCGTTGCAATAGCGAACATTTCAAATATTTTAGAATACATTTCGCCGAGTTCGGCTTTTGCGCTATCCGAAAAACTCATACCTGCTTTTTTCATTTGAACGCCTATTTCAAAGAAGTTTTCGGCGTGGTCGCCAACCCTTTCTAAGTCGTTTAATACGTGGAAATACGAGCCGACAGTTTTTTCGTCCGTTTCGCCTAAATGAGCCGAAAGTCTTATAAGATATTTAGTAAGAGAGTGGTTGGTAAAGTCGATAATCTTCTCTTTCGCATAGATTTGTTCGCCAAGACCTTCGTTGCCCGTAAAAATGCCGTCGAGCGAAGTTTCAAGATTAACTTTACAAAGTTCCGCCATATATTCGACTTCTTTTTTAACCTGCATCAAAGCGACTGCAGGGGTTTTTAAAAGTCTATCGTCGACGTATTTAAACTTAATTTCTTCTTCACTAGGCTTATCTTTAATAACTTTTTCGGCAAACGCAACCAGATATTTGATAAACGGAAGAAGGATTATAGTAGTCGTTACGTTGAAAATTACGTGGAACCACGCAACTTGCATTTCGGTAGACAAGCCAAACGAGCCAAGTAAACCTACTACTACGGAAGAAAGCGGCCATAAAATAATTGTGAAAATCGCCGTGCCGATTACGTTGAAAGTAAGGTGAATTAAGGCTGCTCGGCGGGCGTTTTCACCCGTGCCGATACTTGCGAGCAACGCGGTTACGCAAGTTCCGATATTAGAGCCTAAAACTATAAACAAGGCGTCGCCTACCGAAAGGGCTTGCTGACCTACCATTATAATAACTATACCCGCTGCGGCTGACGACGACTGAATAAGCCCCGTAAACACCGCGCCGATCAATATGAGTAGCAAGGGAAAATCTACTACTGCAAACAAATCTTTAAAGAAATCTCTTAAAGCAAGTCCGCCGGCGGTCGTTTCGTCAAAAGCACCGCTCATAAGGTCAAGACCTATAAAGATAATACCAAGTCCGCATAAAATACTACCGATATTTTTTACTTTATCACTTTTAAAAAAGGTCATCATAACGCCAATAAAGGCAAATAGCGTTGCGTAAAGGGAAATATTTAAAGATTGTAGAGAAACCAAAATACCCGTTACGGTCGTACCGATATTCGCGCCCATAATAATTGACGTCGCTTGAAATAGAGTCATTACGCCTGCGTTTACGAAACCTATAACCATAACCGTAGTCGCCGACGAAGACTGTATAATACCCGTAACTCCCGCGCCTACCGCAACCCCAGAAAAACGGTTGCCTGCAATAGTACTCAAAAGTTTTTTCATGCCGTTGCCCGCGCTCTTTTCCAAGCCGTCGCCCATCATGTTCATGCCTGCGATAAACACGCCGACGCCTGCAAGCAAGGCTATTACACTTTGCCAAATCATAATTTTCTCCTTTGAAAAGTTTTTTCAATTCTATGATATAAAACCAAGCAAAACTTGTCAATTTTTATTAAAGCCCGCTTCGTAAAATTTGTGTAAATTATTCATTTTAGCAAAATTTAATATTAAAATCCCGTTTTTGGCGCGTAAACCTATCTGAAAGTTGCTAATTTTGAGCATTTTTGCTTTATTTAACACTAAAACGTATACAAACCTTATCACGCGCAAAAAATTTAATACAATAAAAAAGGATAACGACGAACGTCGCTATCCTTTTTTATTAGTTTTTTTGCTAAAACGTCGAATAATCGACTTATAGCGTGATTTTTAGAACTTAACGGTAATAATCTTTTTAGGCGCTACGACCATTTCGTTAACCGTATCGCCAACGGTGTCTTCTTTCATGTTGGCAATAGTAACCGCCCTGCTAAACTTAACGGTTTTAGCCGTTTCGTACGGGTTGAAGAAACGAAGAACGTTTTCGCCTCTGGCATTCATTTTAAGACAAGTTACGAACACGTCGCCGTCAACTTCGATTTGGCTTGGGCAAATATCTTCGCCGTTACCGTTACCTGCAAAAGCGTAAAGCCTTGGGTGATGGTAAGCGTAAGCGCTTTCAAGAGCGCAAACCCTATCTTTTTCAGGGAAGAATTCTACCATATATTCGGCGTAAACTTCTCTTAAACATTGCGAGTCGTAGGTGTAGAAATCAAACCAGTCGCCGAGTATTCCTACGCCACGAACTAAGGTAATTTGGGTGTGACCGTCCTTTTCCATAACTTCGTACAAGTTGTTACCGCGAAGGGCTAAAACCATACCGTCGCCGTTTGCGTCCGTACGCTCGACGAACTCGAAAGTTCTCTGCGGATGGTGGGGCGCAACCCAATTTTTGCCGGGCTTATTCGCTCTTTTTGTCAAGTCGAACTGACCGCAAGAATTGTGGGTGGGGAAATCGTCGCTCCAAGCAAAGTCTGCTCTAATTCTATGGTCGGGACAATCGTTTACAAAGTCAACTCTTACCAAAACGCCCTTTTTATCAGCCGTTAAGGTAACGTGGCTCTCTATTTCAACAGCCTTGCCGTTTTGTTGCATAAGGTGGTTTACAACCCTAAATATCGCTTGCGAATCGTCCGAGTAACTCAAAGAGATTTGAGCCTTGTCGCAAGTGGTGTCGAAAGTTTCGCCCGTGGGCATAAATTCATATTCGTTACCCTTGTCGCCAACTTCGGTAAACGAGTTTTGATCGCGAAGGGTTTTACCCGTAGATTTATCGGTAATATTAAAAGTTCCGTTTTCGTTAAAGGTAAGTTTAACGAACTTGTTTTCAGCGTAGTCTTCGCCGTAAACCAATCCGCGGTCGGGGGCTACTGCTCCGTCTTTAACGGTAAGTCGGGTTATGGTTGCAGGCGCGAATTTACCAAATACGCGGTAGTTAAATCTATGAACGTTAAAGACCTTTCTAAAACAGTCTTCGGGGAGTTCGTATTCCGCCATTTCGCCTAAATCGGTAACGATAGGATAGTATGTCGTACCGTCGTCTGCAACTAATACGGGACTAAGGGGAACAACTTCGCCGTCTAAATAGTCTACGTAGCACTCTACGTAATCGCTAACCGCCTTTGCGTAACAGTTTGCAACGAGCACGGTCTTTTCCTTGCCTGCAAGTTTATTAGTCAAGCGCTTTGCAACGAGATCGATATGGCTTTGCGTGGTGTCGATATTTTCAGAAAAACGAACTTCCATTTTTTGGTGAACTTCGTCTACGCTACAACCGCAAATACTGTCGTGCGGATAGTTTTCTAAAAGACCTTTCCAAGCGTAATGAAGCATTTCGTCGTCGTATTTTAAGCCGTGTTTGTCGGCGATAAGACTTAAAGGCTCTGCAACGCTTTCAAGCAAATATCCCGCCTTATAACTCGATTGTTTAAGGTAAATACGGGCGCTAGCCGTTTCTCTAAGAGAGCGGTAGCCGTTGCTTTCTTCTTGATTGATTTCGCCGTGAACGGGCGCAAATTGGCTTTCGTAGGGGCGAATTTTTTCACGGAAGTCTTCAAAAGTCGTATGTACGACGTCGTAGCCGAGCGCCTTTGCCTTTTTAATTATCTTTGAAAGGTTTGCTTGAACGGGCTGGTGGTCGCAACCGTTCATAACGAGTATGCAAGGCGTTTTGGTGCAAGCCGAAAGTTCGTTATATAAAGCGTTAAATCTGCCGTTTAACTCGTTTTCGTCTTCGGGCAAATCCATACCGCAACCGTACCAAAGCACGAATTGTTCGGTAGTAACCTGACTTCCGTCGGGCGCAACCCAAATAAATTCAGACATATACTCGTCGGCGCTACCGCGCTTTGACACGTCGGAAATAACCGTTCCCCTACCCATAAAGGCGTTATCTATGCCAAAACCCCTTAAAATTTGGGGCATTTGACCTATGTTGCCAAAAGTATCGGGGAAATATCCTATCATTGTGGGCTTGCCGTATTTTTCAGTTTCTTTAAGACCGACTAATGCGTTTCTTACGTTGGCTTCACCGCTAAGCAAATAGTCGTCTTGCAAAATATAAAAAGGTCCGACTTTAAGTTTGCCGTCGGCTACGAGTTTTTCAACCCTTGCCTTCATTGAAGGACGAACTGCAAGATAGTCGTCCAAAACGATAATTTGACCATCTAAATGGAAAGTTTTGTAATCGGGGTCGGTTTCGAGAACTTCAATGAGCCTGTCCATAGTGCGGACGAGATTGAAGTTATGCTTTGCATGGCTTAAATACCATTCTCTATCCCAATGGCTATGGGATACGATATACATAGTCTTGTTTTTGCTCATGATTTTTTCCTTTCTTATCAACGCTATTTTAGCGTTTTTTTAGTCTGCGTAATATTATTATAACAACAATCTAGCGTAATTGCAAGAGTTTTTTAAATTTTGCCCACGCTTGTTTAAGTTTTGTATAAGTTGACTATTTATACTAACGATTGTTACAAAATTATACTGCCGTTGAGAATAAGTAAAAAAGGTTTTCCATTAAAATACTGGAAAACCTTTTGTTTTTTAGAGTTTGACGGGCTTTAAAGTCTTCCTACTTTCTTCAGCGCCATAAACGAGTTTATGGCTTGCAATAGAGTCGCTTAAAAGGGTAATCGACTGCGACGCCCTTTCACCGTTTAAATACCTTACGATATCGTACATAATGCCGTAGTCGCCACCGCTGTGCCCACCGTATTTAGCGTTGTTTACGATTTGATTTGAAAGGTCTATAACGAATTCCGACATGCTGATAGCGTCGGCGTCATATCTTCTTACGACAAACTTGTTCTCTTCAAGTTTACCTTCAATTTCACCTTCAGAACCGATAATATGTATATATCTATCCGGCCTTGCCGTACCGCAAGATAAAGTAAACGCAACCACTCTACCGTCTTCAAAATCGACGATTAAGTTTTGCCTATCGACTATATCGCAACCGCAATCGTAAATACACTTGCCGTAATCACTCGTCTTGAGATATTCCATCTTCTCTTCGGGGGTGATTTGGTCGTACGGTTTATTAAAGCAATCCAACACCAAAAACGGCATTACGTCGTTGTGATAATAGTGTTTAATCGCGCTATACCTGCACTTTTGCTCGTGCGGACAGTTGTAACAATACTCGGTAGCGCCCTGCGGTTTATTAGCCTTATTAAACAGCGCTTGATGACCGAAACTCGATACGAGAGTGGGCTTAGTATCGCCGTTGAGCCAACAAATAAGGTCCATATCGTGACAACATTTAGCGAGCAAAATCGGGCTACCGCATTCCTTTTCGCTCTTCCATTTGCCCCTGCCGTAACTCGTCAAGAAATGGGGCACCCAAACGTGCTCGTTCATTTCCATAGAAACGACTTTACCTATTTCGCCCCCAGCGAGCATTTTTTTGATAGTTTTATAGAAAGGACTATACCTTAAAACGTGGCATACGAATACCATACACCCGTTCTTTTCGGCTAAAGCCCTGATATCTTCAATTTCTTTTGCCGTTGAAACGATGGGTTTTTCAATGAGCATATTATGTCGGGAAGCAAGAATTTCCATAGCCATGTCATAATGCTGTTGTTCCATCGTCGCGTTGACGACTATGTCAACGTCTAAACCCGATTTAACGAAATCGGCGTAACGAGTAAACGTGCGATCGTCACTTAAACAATATCTTTCGCGCGCAACTTTTAACTTATACTCGTTGGGGTCTACTACCGCAACGACTTCTACTTCGTTGGGTTCGTCCAACGAATAATCCGCGTAAACTTGTCCGCGGTTGCCGTAACCTACTACGGCGATTTTAATCTTTTTCATAATCACGTCTCTTTATTTGGCTACTCGTTGCCCTCTTTCAAACTTAATTTATCAACTTATAGCCCAACTTTTAGTATTATTACAGTTCTTTGCGCCCCGCCCCCAAAAGGGCGGAGCGCTTTGAACTTAAATTATTGCCAATTGGCAAATTAGACTAATATATTAGTCGTTTTTCTTCTTTAAAAGCATTGCGCCTGCAAGAAGTAATACGGTAAGCATTGCGCCTGCGCCACCGATTGCGCCACCACATCCGCCGGAAGGCTCTTCACCTTCGGGTTCAGAAGTTTCGCCACCTTGACCGATTTGCGGAAGCTTGTTGAGTTCGTCGGTGAAGGTTGCAACTGCTTGTTCAACTGCTTCGATAGTAGTTGCATCTTCAATTGCCGTTTTAGCGGTGTTGTAGAGTTGGTTAATAGTAGCCATTTCTCTATCGGTATACTTATCGGGATCAACGTTGCCCTTTAAGGTGTTGATTTCGTCCATACCTGCTTCTTTTGCAGCGACGAGAGCTTCTTCTGCGTCGTATTCAGCGTCAGTCTTTAACGCGTCGATTTCAGCCTTAGCAGCGGCAACGATTGCGTTTACGGTGTCTAAGTTGAGAGCGTCGTCAAGACCTGCGATAGCCGTTTCTACGATAGTTGCTCTTGCAAGAACTTCTGCTTCACGGTATAAACCTTCTTCTGCCTTATAAGCGGTGAGTTCTGCTTTAGCAGCGGCAACGTCTTCTGCGATTGCTTCTTTTGCGTAAGTTTCAGCAGTCTTTAACGCGTCGATAGTAGCCTTTGCGGTAGCAACTGCTTCTTCAACTGCCACTTTGCTTTGAGCGCCGTCGATAGCCGAGATTGCAGTAGCAACTGCGGTTTCTCTTGCAGTCTTTTCTGCTTCAAGGAATAAACCTTCATCTGCTTTATAAGCGCTTATTTCTTCTTTTGCAACGGCGATAACGTCTGCCTTAGGAAGAACTGCGTCTAATACTGCTTTTACAGCAGCGTACGCTTCAGTCATTTCAGCGCCGTTTTCTGCGTTTGCGATAGCGTCTTTAGCAGCGGCAACTGCTTCAGCCATAGCGGTTACGTCAGATTCAAAGTATACGCCGTCTTTTGCAGCGTGGTCGTCGTCGATTTGAGCGATAAGTTCTGCGCGGTATGCTTCGATTTCCTTGAAGCCGTCAGCCGTCTTAACGAAGGTAACGTCCTTGGTGGTCTTGTATACGAAGTATATAAGAATCGGATTTTCACCGTCTCTATTGTGATCGCCTAAAGTCTTAATTGCGTAAGTGGGGAATGCAGTACCTGCAGGAATAGTAACGGTGTGAACGTCTTCTTCAGTAAAGAAGATTTGGAATGAGTAGTAACCCTTTCCTGCTTCACCGAGATTGAATAAACCGTAAGGCGCTACAACGCGCTTAACTTCTTCGTTTACGGTAGTAAATTCTTCATCATTTACGGTAACGCCTGCAAAGTTAATGCCGATATTTTCAAGTCCAATTAAGTCAACTTGTTCAGAAGTGGTTGCGTAGTCGTCGCCGATAAGCGATACGCCTAAGTAACCGCAAACGCCGTCGTGACCTTGAACGTACTTGATAGAATCAATATCGGTGTAGATAACCGATTCAAAATTATAACTACGTCCTGCTTCACCTGCAGTTTCGCTTTGAGCGTTAGAAACGTATACGGTAGCAACGTCTGCGCCGGTAAGGAACGCATTGCCGGGAATTATTAAACCTTCTTTAATGGTAACTTTAACCATATCGCCGTTGCCTTCTAAGTTAATGTTGCCACGTTCAAATTCGTCTTTAAATTCTTGACTGTCGGTGTGTAATTGGATATACATGCTAGGAGTAGGCGAACTCATATTATAACCGGTTAAATATTCGGGACCGCCAGCTTGACCTTGATTGTCGGTAAAGAATGAAGTGAATCCCCATTCGCGCAAGGTCTTATCGCCGAGCATAATCTTATCGAAGATACCGAAAGCAGTCATCATTTCTTCAAATTCTGCTTTGCCGATAGTATCGGTAGCGTACCACTTATTTCCACCTTCGGGAAGGTCGAGTTCGGGAACGGCTACGTGAAGGTTGATGTTACCGCCAAGAGCGTAACAGTTAGCAACGTATGCAAGCATAGTAGATTCAACTACTTGATATCTGTTGATAACCGCGTCGATAGCAGCCTGCGCGTCTGCGACAGCTTCGAAAATGTCGTCTTCGTTTCTTGCGCTAGCGATTGCTGCAAGTCCGTTTGCTACGGCTTCGTCACGAGCAGTTTTTTGAACGTCGTAAGATACTTCGTCCGCTTTGTAGTTTTGAATTTCAGCATTTGCTTCATTCTTAATGGGAGCGAGTTCTTCGTCAATATATTCGATTTCAGTTTTGAGTTCGTCGATAGCAGCCTTTGCGTTTGCTACGATTTCTTCAATTTGTTGAGCGGTAGTAGCCGATTCAAGATAGGCCTTAGCGTCTGCTACGATTTGGTCACGCTCTGCTTTTTCTGCTTCGCGGAATGCGTTAGCCTTATAAGCGTCGAGCTCGATAGGAGCGCCGTTTACTCTAAATTCTTCTCTTACCCAGTTGCCGTCAACTAAAGTGAAGGTAACGTCGTCTAATACGGTAAGAACTTCAATTACGCCTTCTCTAAGAGCGCGATAGGTGGGGAATTGACAACCTGCAAGGAACTTAATAGAAGTTACGTTTTCATGAGCAAGGTTGCCATCAATAGTAGCGTCTGCGCTAGTTCTTATCGAGAAACCGTTTTTGCCCCAAACGTTGATGAATACTTCACCGCGTTCCTTCATAGCAACGCCGTTGATTTCAACGTGCGAATAGAAGTTGCTTTCTTCAACGAATTGTCTTGCAGTCCATACGTGTACGTGCTCTGCAGCAGAAGGATAAGTGTTTAATCCTGCATAGTCGTTGCCTGCAACGCCGATGAGCAAGAAGAAGTCTTTATTGTTGTTTATGTCAACTGCATACTGAACGGTTTCTACGGTAGAAGTAATTTGTTCAACTTCTTTTGCAGTTACCGCAAATTTAGCGGTAATATCGATATCTCTGTCGATAACGGTATCAAAGTCAAATTCTACGCCGTCAACGAACCAACCGTCAAACGAATAAACGTTAAATACGCTAGTCTTAACGGGATCTGCGGGGCGAGCAACTGCGCTTGCGCCTTCTAAAGTTTGTTCAGAAATAACCGTACCGTCTTCATTTACGAAGCGTACTCTATTTTTAAGCGCTTCGCTTTCAGTCATCCATTCGCCGTTTTTAACAACGAAAGTGATATCTTCGGTAGTAACGTAGTATTTTAAAACACCCGTACTGAGCATTTCGTAAGTCGGGAATTGACATCCTGCCAAAATAGTAATTTTAGTAATTAAGGTTGCAGGTCTAAATCCAATTTCACCATCGTTAGCTCTAGTGGTAAACGAATTGGAAGTGCTCCAAACGTTAAGGAAGGTTTCGCCTTTTACGGGGTAAGCAGCGTCGTTAACTAAAACTTTTTGAGTAAAGTTAGATTGTTTTAAGAAATCTCTCGGACCAATAACGTTAGCGTGTTCCGCTGCCGACGGATAAGTGTGTAAACCAGCATAATCGTTTACTGAAAGTTCAAACGCAAGGAAGTAATCGTTTACGTCTGTTTCACCGCCCAACACAGGCTTAGCCATAACGACTGCAGTATTGATAACTTCTGCTTGCTTATCTACTTCGGTAAACTTAGCGATTATTTCAAGGTCGCTAGTTACGAGAGCGTTAAAGTCGTATTGTGCGCCATTTACAAACCAACCGTCAAAGCGGTATTCTTTAAACATATTAGCGTGCGCTTTAGTGGGCGCTACGGGTTGAGCAACGGTAGCGTTTTCTTCAACTTTGGTAGAAGAAATAACCGAACCGTCTTCGTGTTTGAAGGTTACGGTATGACTAACCACAACGGGAAGTTCGTCTATCATTTCTTTTACTAAAGCCACATATTCGTCAACTTCTTCCTTCGTTTCTGAATCCGCAATAAGTTCCGTTCCTGACGAAACGTATTCTAATCTTTCAGATTCGTCAACTTCGCCTTGCTTATAAGCGGAGATTTCAGCAATCATTTCTGCCTTATACGTTTCAAGGTCGAAAGGAGCTTCTACTTCTACTGCCCAAGTGTCGCCACTCTTTACGAAGGTAACGTCTTCGGTAGTTACAAAGCATTTTCTAGTTCCGTCGGCAAGCATTGCGTAAGACGGGAACTTACATCCTGCAAGTATAGTAATCTTAGTTGCAGCAAGTCCGGTGTTGGTTCTAAACGCAAAAACACCCTTGTTGCCCCAAACGTTTATAAGCGCTTGGCTTCTCGACGCAAGGGGAGAATCGTCTATAAGAATTTTAGAATAGAAGTTTGCGTCGTTTATAAAATCTTTAACTGTAACGACTACGTCAGTTTCGCCGTAGTTGTCGGCAGAATCAGGATAATCGTGAACGCTAAGGGTTAAGAAGGTAAAGTTATCTCCGTCGCTACCGCTAACGTTAACTGCGGTTATTTCCGTAGCAACTTCTTCATTTTTAATTTCTTTAACCCAACCGCTACCCGTATTCGTAAAGATAACGTCGCTAGTTACGACGTAAGAAGTTCCGCCTTCTACAACGTTGAAACCTTTTTTAATAATAATTTCTTCGTGTCCTGATTTACCGTTAGTGTATGCGTCAGGTACGTGAAGTTTAAGCGAAGAACCGAGTTCCGAACTCATAGTTACGAGAATAGGCGCGTAAACACCACCGCTTGCTATATTTCCTTGAGTAGAACTATACGAACCGTCGTCGGTTTTGTTTATTTCCCAAAGAGAAGTTCCGTTGAAGTAAATATACTTCATTTGAACTTGACCGCCGTTTGCTCCCGAAGTGTCGCTCTCGTTAAGACATCCGCCCCAAGGAGCCCCAGTCCAACAAGTCTCATTATCGGTGTTAATAAAATACAACTTAGTCGGACCCCAATCAGCAGGGTTATTATGAGAGTTGTCAAGGAAGGTAAGTTTGTCGGTAATATCAACTACGTTTTGATCTAAAACGATTTTAGAAGCGTTTTCTAAAACCATAAACGACGAATAATAACAACCTTCGCCAACCGTAACCGTCACGGTTTCGCAGTCTGCAACTAATTCTTGGAAAATACGAATTGTAAAACCGGTACTCGTTCCGTAAATAGCAACAGGTCTATGGAACTTTTCGTGGCCTTCCGTCGTAGAATTTTGCGGGAATTTACAATAAGTTGCAGTATCTGAAAAACGCGAATCTTCTGCAATTAATTGATTATTCCACTCGTTAATAGATTTGCCGTTGATATAAATTGCATTACGGATATTTATGCAACCGTCACCCATAACTTCATAACTAATTCCACTCATATCCACGCCCATATCAACGTTGACAACGTAAGAATCGTCAGGTTTAGTAAGCGTCGCGTCACTAATGGTAATATCGGACGCTAAAACTTTAGTTTTTGAAGTTACTTGAGCATCATAATCGCTTTTCGTCAACAAAGTGTCGCCCGTACGGAAGAACGAAACGGCAGACGCAGTATAAACGACGTTACCGTTTTGATCGTCGGTAAACGACCAACCTTCTAAAATTCCAACGCTTTTTACGTCGGCAATCGCCATAACGTCAGACGGAACGTAACAACGCAAGAAACTAAAAGTGCCAGCACCTTGCATCATAAGAGTAATCTTTTGACTGCTTGTGGTAGCGTTGTTAATTTCAGTTACCGTTCTGCCGTTTATAGTAACGTAGTCGGAAATACTAGCCCAATCGCTTGCAGAAACCCAGTTGTGAGAAGTTGCCCACGCCAACTCGGTCGTGTTAATACGAATGGGGTTGCCATACGTCTCGTGAATGTCTGCGCCACCGTCAAACCCTGCAGAAACGAAAGTTACTGACACGGCGTCCGCTTTTGCAGTATTCGTCTTAACGAGCAAGCCCGTACCAAGACAAAGAGTAAAAGCGAAAATAGCAATCAAACACGTCAATAATGTTTTTTTGATTTTTCTCATTTTTCCTTTTTTCCTTATTTTTATTTATAAGCCTTTCGGCATATAGTTCTTATTTTACCGCTTTTGCGGTTAAATTTTGCTTGCAATTACGCGCGTTTTTTCTATATTATATTATACCAAATTCCACACGTAATTGCAATAGTTTTAAAATTTTTTGTTTAGTAAATACGTTATTTTGCAGGCCAGCCCTTAGTGGTGTCCTTTAAGTGCTCGTTGATATTTTTACCTTCGAGTCCGTCGAATACCACGCTCATTTCGTCGATATCGCCAATATAAAGTGCGTAGGTGTATTCAAGGGGTACAAAGTCAACCATTTTGCGGTGAAGCGACGGGTTGATGTAACTGTAGTTCATCGCCGCGTAAGACGGGGTAATTTGACCGTCTGCAAAGGTGAAGAAATCTTTGTGGTAATCTCTATTCATCTTTTCGCCAAAGTAGTTTAACGACTTTCTTCCGCGGGACGCTACGTATTCGTCGGCGTTGGGCATATAAATACCTACGCCAAACTTGTTTGCGTTGGTAAACGCGCACCAACTGGTCTTCATATATTTTGCATCTATGCCGTAGAAGTAATTTGCCGACGTTACGGTAGATTTAAGACTTCTCTTTGCTTGGTTGATACCGTTTTGCTCTGCCGTGTTGGGGTCGAAAATTACGCCTTGCTTAGTTTCGCAATAGAAGTGATTAAGGGGGTAAACGAAATAGGTTGCGGGGGTTTCTTGTGAGTTGAGCGCTACGTTCCACTCGCCAACAAAGCACGAGAAGTCGGTATAAACGTTGTCAACCATAACCGAACCGCCTTCGTCAAAGTAATAGGTTACTTCGATATAGCCGTTTGCCTGAATATTAGTATAGAAGAACCACTCTTGGGCTTTCATTATAATATAAAGGTAATTTTCCTTCCAAACGTAGTCGATAATTTGGGGGGTGTGTCCGCCAAAGTCACCGCATTGAATGGGGTTGTAGAGTACGCCACCGCCAAGACCTTGATAATAACTGTCGGTATCTTCGGGGTCGTAATTGGGCTTATATTCGTTTTCTTCAGTAACTCTTGAATAGTAAGAAGGTTGAATTTCTCTACCCAAGTCGTAAATGTTTACGAGATTTACGCTATCGCTAACTATTTCAGAAGCGTCGTAATCGGGATCGATATAACGGTCTATTTGAATATTGCCGTCAAAGTCCATATATTCATATACGTCTTGGTCAAGTTTTTCAAGATAGGTTATACATCCGCCGTAGAAGGGGGAAGTACCGATAACCGTATCGCCGTTGGAAATACGCCAATCTTCGTAAGTGTCGATTGTTCTATCCGAAACGCCTACGCTCTTAACGATTACTCTGCCTTCCTTAGTTTCATCAACGCTTTGGAAAGAAATGTTAGTGAGTTTCTTTTTATAAGCGCCTTGCGCGCCCCTTCTGAACGCGTCTAAAAAGGTGGTGAATTTTTCGCTACCCGCTTTAATAAAGAACTTTTCGGAATTCTTTTGAGTGTTGTCTTCAATATTTTCATAATTGATAAAACCAACTAAGTCAACGTCCGTTTCAAGTTCTATTTTAAGATAGTTTTTATCTTTAATTTGGTAGTGAACTTCGGCGTGACGAATATTTTCGCCTTCGTGTTTGAGATATTCGGTGTATTTGGGGAAGGTCCAAACTTCGTCGTCTTCAAATATGGTAGTAAACTCGTAAGTGTCCGCCGTGTAGTTAGGTTCTTCTACGGATGGTACGCTTTCACTTTCAGGCTGACTTTCGCTATCAGGCTGAACGCAAGATACGAAAGTTGATAAAGAACATACCAACACGAGCGCAAAACTCGCAATTTTTTTAAATAATTCGTTCATTTTGCATCTCCTTTTTAGTCTAATAATTCAATGGTAATAGCGCGGATGGTAATTTGTTCGCCGTGGAACTCAAAGTTTACCTTACCGAGATATTTACCAACGTAAGTGTCGGGTACTTCAATAGATACGGCGGACCATTCGTAATCGCCCATGTTAGAATCTATCACAAGAGCGTGGTTTTGGCATATTAAGTTGTCGCCGTCGGTTGGAGATCTATCGCTATAACCGAATGCTACGTGCATGCCGATATCGCCGACGTTAGTTCTGTTTTGATATACGAGAGTAACCCTTGCTTTGCCCGTCATTAAGACGTTCTTAGTCGTGTGCGGAGTTTGAAGGTAGGGTTCCATTGCCGAGTAACCGATATAAATGCTAAAGCCGAGATAAGGCTCGTTTGCGCCCTTTGTAAAGGTTGAAGCTTGACCTTTGTCGTCGTAGTCATAGAAGTTGTTTTCGCCTTTCCAGTCGCGGTGACCGCTGTTATATACGAGATCATAACTTTGATAATACGGCAAACTGTGTTCGTTAAGGCTATAAGAGAGTTCTTTAATTACGATTGCGCCCGTTCCGCCAAGGAAGGTAAATCTTACTGCTTTTACAAAGCCCTTCTCGTTTTCATAAATAGGAAGGGTTGCTTTGCCAGCGCCTTTTTCTTCAACGTCTAATTCGTAAACGTACGGCGTACCCCACGATGAGTTGATGAAAAGTTCTACTTGAACCTTAGTGAGTTCGGAGTGTTGGGGAAGGTCGTATTCTAACGTCATATCCGCATAACCTTCGTTAGTTGCGTCGTAATCTTTTATAGGCGACTCGATAGACGCGCCGTCTGCATAAACGTCAAACCAAGTACCCATAAGGTCGGGCTCAAATTCCACGTCTACGTCGGCGGAGTCAGTCATTCCAAAACAGAACTTATCGTAGAAGTTAAGACCTACGGTATCGTAAGGAACAAAATCGCCAAAGCTGATATCGGTGAAAAGAATCATATTGTCTACGCCGACCGACGTATAAAGCACTTCTACCTTAGTAAAGTTCTTTTCCATACCGAATTTGCCGTACAAGTTTACCGAATAGGTTTTAGGTTCGGACATTCTAGCGGCAATTTTTATAGTAGAACTAATAGGAACTCTATCTTCATTGTAGGTACGAACGATAATGCTTTCGGCATAGCCAAAGTTTTGTAAAGTAACGTTTAAAGTAGTGAGTTCTGCAAGGTTTACCGTCTTGCTTGCAGGCACTTCTGCTACGAAACTCTTCTTTAAACCAACGCTTGTTCTTGCGTCGATTTCGTTTTCAGCCCAGAAAAGTAAACCTTCGGTAGTGTTGTAAACTTCTACGTTGCCGTTAACTTCGGTAACTGCGCCCGTATCTTTTACGAATTGAATACCGTTGGGGTTATCTGCAATAAGGCTTGCAGCCGCGTCGATTTCGCCTTGGCTATCTTCTACCTTTTTGTCTTCGATTTCTTGACTGTCAACGGTGTCTATTGCGAAGGGAACGCCTTCGATAGACTTAATGAGCATTTCGTTAGCCCAGTCTTCAGAATCGGTGTTTTTGTAGTTTACTTCAATACGAAGAGAGCCGAGCAAGGGCGAAGTACCCCATACCGAGTAGCCGTTTTTGTAAACTTCGTATAAGTTAAAGTCTACGGTTGACCATGCGCTGTCTTCACTTTGCTCGTTTTCGATTGCAAGAGCGTCGCCAACAGGACCACCTATGTAGTTGGGCCAGTTGAAGTTAGAGTTGTACGACGGTCCGGTAAGCGAATAGGTGTTATCGTCGAGCATTGAAGTAAAGTAACAGTTGATTTTAGTACCTTTACCGATATTTTTATAAGTTAAACGAATGATTTGAGATTCGGTAATGTCAAGGTTTAAGGAAAGTTCTACGTAACCGTCGCCCCAAACCGGGTTACGACCGAAGTTTACGTAAGTACACTTTTCGCCCGTGGACGCAATAGTATACTCTTCTACCCAACCTTCTTCACAACCTGCGGCAGGATCGTACGAACCGCAAAGCGACGTGAGATAATCTGCAAGTCCACCCGAAGACAACGAGCCTTCTTCTACGCTATCTGAAAGATAGATACCGGGTGAACGCTTTACGTAAAGATTGGTGTTGTCCGTAATAGGCTTAGTAAAATCAAACGCCGTAGTGTGCTCTGCATCCGTAAAAGTGCCGAGATATTTATATCCCATTACCATTTCGGCGGTTTCCTCAATTTTATCGCCGTTGAAAACTTCTACGGTAGAGTGTTTTTCACCGTTCACGTAGTAGTCTACGTTGTAAAGTTCAACCCACTTTGCATATAGAGTCATACTTTGGCTTACTCTACCCTTTTTGAAATCCCACCTGCTTTCTTCGGTAAAGTCTTTCGACGTGTACCAACCGTAAATTTGCAAGTTGTTAGGATTGTCTTCAATAATGTAAGCCTTGGGTTGAGAAACTCTTCTGCCGATAGTTACTTCCTTTGATTTAATAACGTTGGTCTGATATTCGGTGTTTAAATCGAAAACGACCGTCGCTACGTTGTCGTTTGCTGGCGTAGATTCGCTTTCGCTAGAAGGGTTGCAACCTTGCGAAAGACCTATTGCTAACGCTACTACCGCAATACAAACAACTAAAATTACGGAAAATAATATCGCCAAAAACTTTTTGTTTTTCATCTTGACTAATTCTCCTTTATCTTTGTGTCTTTAGGCGGCGGATATATCCACCGCCAAAACGTATATTTTTCTATTAGGCAACGTAAGAGCGCATAACTTTAAATATAATTACGCGCGACGCTTAGCCTTTTGTTATTACTGATTATAACTTCAATCCTGCGGCGAACTCACCACTCTTGAAATACTTCATAGAAATAATAACCGTAATAATGAGCGGAATTGACGAAATGATATACATTGCGTACATTGAGCCGTACTTGATTGCTCCGCTATCTACTACTGCGTACATTATGTTGGTAAGAGTTTGGTTATTGTCCAAAATAAGGCTCGCCCAAAGATATTCGTTATAAATACCCGAGAAACACCCTACGAAATAGTATAAGATAATAGGAAGAGCGAGCGGAACGGTAATTTTGGTTAAAATTACGAAGTCGTTCGCGCCGTCGAGTTGAGCGCTTTCGTAAAGGGATTTTGGTTGTTGCGAGAAGAAAGTTTTAAATAGGAACATACCCGAAACTTGCGCGCCACCTACCATTGCTATTAAGTAGCCGAGATAGTTATCGCCAAGCCCGAAAGTATCTCTTACGAGCGGAACGAGTATGGGATAACCTATAATCGACGGTACTAAAAGCACCGAAATGAAAAGCATGAACACGAAGTCTTTAAAGTAGAAATCTTTAAAGGAAAGTATGTACGCAAGAGTTGCGCCTACGATAGTTTCGGCAACCGCGCCGATAAGTGCAACTAAAATGGTTTTAAAATAATATTTACCGATAGCGTCCCACGCGGCGGAAAAGTTTTTAACGATTGCTTCGCCGATATGCGCAACGTCGGGAAGAGCAAAGGCGTTGCTCGCTACTTGATCGTCAAGTTTAAGGGCGTTGACAATCGTCAAAAAGAGCGGAAGGAAGGAAAACAGCAAGCATACTATAATAACCGTTAAAATTATTATCTGCGCGAGCGGTTTTTCGTGTGGCATTATAAGCGTGCTCTTTTTGGGCTTAATTTTTTGGGTTTCAAGATTTAATTTGTAGTTTTCCATTATAAATCGTCCCCCATAGCGTCTGCTTTTTGCATTTTAAAGTTTGCGGCAACCGCTGCGAATAAGAATATGAATATGAGCGTTGCGTACGCGCTAGACATACCGTAGTCGGCTTCTACCGTCATCATTTCGTACATGCTCTGTACGGGTGTGGTAACGACCGTAGACCTTAAAATGTGCGTTCTTGCAAAGTTTTGTACCGAGCCTATGAACGTAGTAATGAAAATATACTTGATTTGAGGCACGATAAGCGGAATATCAATAGTTAAGAACCGCCTGATTATTCCTATGCCTTCAAGTTTGCCCGCTTCGTGATATTCTTGTGGCACGTTCATCATACCGCCGTAGAAGATTAGGTATCCCCCTACGAACGGGAAGCCCATGAAAAGTAGCGACCACCTTGCAAAATCTTCGTGCAGTAGCCAATTTATGGGCTGTCCGCCACCTGCCTGCACTATTTGGTTTAAAATACCGTCGTCGCCGTAAATACCAACTCTCCAAATAAGCATTGCCGCAATACTTGGAATTATTCCGGGTATAAACATGAGCGACCTTATCCAGTCGGAAGTTACCTTATTCCTAATTAATATGAGCAACATTGCAAAAATAATCGGCGGAACTATCGACACGATTAAATCGGCAACTAGGAAGAACAACATATTTCCTATTGAAGGTAAGAATTCCTTTCTGTTGAAAATCTTTATATAGTTTGCAAAATTGTTCCATATCCACGACGGCTTTTCTCTCGTATAGTCAAAGAACGACATTGCGATTGCGCCGATTGCTTCGTAATAACAGAACATTATAAGCATTATGATAAATACCGAAAGGGCAAGATAAACGAACTTGTTCTTTTTGGTATCTTTCGCGATAAACTTAACCTTTTCGACCGAAGCGTCGCTTCTTAAAGCCAAAGCAAAATACAAAGCGATTATACCCGAAACTACCGAAAGGGCAAGGAATACCACGAACATAATTTCAGTAAGCGCTTTGTGCTTATAGGGCTCGTTTTCGTAAGAACTTACGATAAAGCCCGGCACGTCCGCTCCGTCTAAACCGACGGTTACGACCTTACGCATTACGTGAGTAATAGTATTGTCCTTATTACCTATAACGGTATACATATCGAAGTCGCCTTCAAAGGTATACGCAACTTTATAGTTGCTCATATCGTTTAAGTCTATTATAGTCAACGTTCTTGCGTTGGCATATTTTATAAAGACAGAGTTTGAAAATTCGTTGTAGGCGATTCCGTTACCGAAATTACTAAACGATTGACCTTCGGCGCACTTTACGCTTTCGATTTTACTTGAATATTCACTTAAAAACGAACCTACCTTAGCGCCTGCAAGGTCGGCGTGTTTAACTTCGTACAAATAGCCGTCCGACGCGTTGCTGTAATAGAACGCTTGGTTCTTTTTTGAATAAATCAAGCCGTAAATAGTATTTTCGCCGGGGAAGATTGAATTATAGTACTGTTTGTTGTCGTCAACGTACTGTCTTTTTATCTTCATTTTCCTATCTTCAAGGTTAAAGTCTTTATGCCAATCGGAAAGTTTGCCCGTTGCGTCGCTCGCCGCCTTTTGAGCGTTCTCTTTGCCCACTCTTTTAATGCTTTCAGTAGTCGTAGACGACAAGTTGTCTGCTAAATACTGCTCTAAATCTTCAATTGAGCCGTTTTTAATTTGCTCTTCGGTAACCGTGAAGGTTTGACCTGCGTTGATTTTATTTTCGCGACGAGTTAAAAGTTCACTTTCCAAATGAGCGCGGTAAGTTTGAGCGTAAATTTGGTCGTAGAGAAGAATTTCTTCTTCGGTCATTTTAGTCTCTTCTTCCGCCGCCTTGAAAAAGTCGAATTCTTCGTCGTTTACGTAAGCGTCTACGAGTTGGGCGTCAAGCCTTATAATACCGCCGCCGTCTTTCATAATGAAAACGTAATCGCCGTGCGCTATGAAAGATATAATACCCGTATTGCCCTTTAAGGCTTCGATTTGGTAATATTGAGCGTCCGTACTAGCGCTAATATCCCAAATGAACTTTTTCTTTACTTCGCCCGCTTTTAAATTTTCAAGGTCGTAGCGAGTTACGTAGAAAAATCCCTTTTCAACGGTGAGCATATACATATCGTCGCCGATAGAGTCAATGCCCTTACACGTCTTAGAAACGAACGAGCCTTTTTCGTCGCCTTTGATAAGGATATAGTCGTCGGATACTTTAAGTTCGCCGTTTTCTTCAAAGAGTTTGAAAACGTTACCGTTTTCGTCGGTAGCGAGCAACCAATCGTGGCTCTCGCCTTTAACCGTGTGAATTTGCCACGTTTTAAAACTGCCGTCTACGGCAACGTCGCCTTTTTCCGTCAGTTTTGCTTTTATAGACTCGGTTACGTTAAATTCGTAAACTTGTTCGTGAGTATACGAATCGTATTTGCTAAACAAGTTTTCGCCCTTAACGTAATAGAAATCGTCGTCGTGTCCGCTTACGATACCGCTAATTCTCTCTTCGTTTGCGCCGAGCGAAGTAAATTCGACAGCCCTTGGCATCAAACAAAGAAAGAGTACCATAAGCGCAAGACATACCGCAAATACGCTGGCAAAAATTATTGCCGTGCGCTTTACTCGATCTCTGTCTTGTTGTGTAACTTTTAAAACCATTTTTCTACCCCGTATAAATTTTTTAGGATAAGTCGTTACGCGCCGTCACAGTAAATCAGGACGGCGCAATAAGTTTGAATTAAATATATTTTGTGTCTAAATCGTTTTAAAACTCCGCTTATTAGAGTTTGTAGTTAGGATTGCTCCAAACGTCAACGGGCCAGCCGTTGAAAGATACGAGCGCTTGAGCGTCGGCAATTACGGCGTCTGCCCAAAGGGCTACGAATTCGGGAACTCCAATAGATTGTTTATCCGAAAGGCCGGTCATTAAAAGGCCACGCCATTGGTCGCAAATGATGTTTTGAACGTTTACTTCACCACAGGTGTATCTTACGCCCCACGAAAGGAAGATGTTTGCGTCAACGTCACCGCTGAAGGTGATGGTTTGATTGCTCTTGTTAAAGAAAGCCTTCCATGCGTCGGGGATAACTACGAGTTCGTTTCTAACGGTAGATAAGCCCTTGGGAACTTTGTTTGCGTCTGCTAAGCCCTTATAGTAAACGGTTTGACCGTAGGGAGATAATACGAATTTAACGAAGTCTTTATTAAGTTCGTTTTGAGCGGTGTCGCCAATGTGGGTTACAACCGAAAGGAAACCGCCGTTACCGCCGATATCACGAGTGATAGTTTCTGCGGGAACGATCTTTTTACCCTTGTTAGGACCGCTGGTATAGTAACCGCTTTCCATAGTGGGATAATCGAAATAACCTACTTTAAAGCCTTCTTTTTCAGCCTTTTCGTAATTGATACCAAAACCTTGGTAGTCAAGTAAGATTTGGGGTGCAGCCATGCCTTGGCTTTGAGTTTCAAACTTATCTCTAAGGTCGCCGAATTCAACTTTATCAACGTCTTTGATAAGGTGGCCCTTCATCTTAGCGAGTTGAGAAACGAAATCTCTATAAACTTCGCTCTTAAAGCCTACGTTTTGAGTGCCTAAAATACAATCCGCTACAGATCCGTCTCGAAGTTCTTCACCGCCGAAGAGCAAGTTGAGAACTTTAGCGTAACTATGCTTATAACCACCCTTGTTTTCGGGAACGGTATCGGTGGGGTTGTAACCAGCCCATTCTTCTTCATCCATTATATATTTATAGAATTGACGATAGTAATAGTCGCCGTATACGCGGAGAAGCCAAGTAAACTGCAACGATTCAATACTTGCGTTACAAAGGGTAATGCCAAGGGGGTTGGTATACCCTGCTTCTTCCATCTTTTTACAAAGGTTAATAAGGTCGTCCCAAGTGATGGGATAAGCCTTTTCACCGTCGGCGTTTACGTAGCCCTTTTGAACTGCTGCGTTAAAAGCAACGTCGTTTACAAACCAACAAGTCTGCATGATTTCGGTGTTCATAATTTTACTTACACCGCTGTTGTCGGCTTCTTTAGTTCTGTACGCTTCGGGCTTTAAAACTTCACTCCACATAACGCCTTCACCGCAGTAGGGGTTTACGGACGAAATGGTAGGATACATATCGGTACATTTTGTATCGGTGTTGCCGTAACCTAAGTTACCTTCAACGATATCCCATTCGGTTTTATTATTAGTAAGTTCTTGATTGAGTTTGTCCGAATAAGTCGAGCCTGCATAAGTAGTGTTTACGTTTACGATAACGCTACCTTCGTGTAATCTTTCATACTCTTTTGCAAGTGCTTGCCAACCCGTTTGCGTTCCCTCAAAGTCAAGACATACGTCGATTTTACCCGAAAGTTGTCTTGAAGTAATAGCGTTCATATCCGGCATATACTTTGCGTTAAAACCCTCGCCGAGTTGTTCAAGGGTAAGGGGTTGTACGCCACCGCTTAAAGACGATTCGCTTTCGGGTTCACCGCAAGCGACAAAGCCAAACGCAGTAGTCAAACAAACCGCAATAGCGGTAAGAGCGCTGAAAATTTTTCTTTTCATAATTTCCTCCTATTCATAGCGAAAAGGTACTATCCCTTTTAACTTTTTACTATGATATATTATATTATATCATAAACCCTAGATAAGTCAATATCATTTTTTACGACGTTAGTTACAATTCTTGTCATAATTTCCTTTTGGAATCAAAAAATAAAGGAATTTTTAACTTTATATTGACAAATTTTAATTTTTGCATTAAAATTATTCATATGGAAAAGATCGTTAAAACCTTAAAAAATTATCCTAAAGACAAAACCGTTTACGAAGATTTCGCAGACGACGCTTTTTATTTGTTTTTAGAAAAACATTCCTACTTTTTGGACGTACCGCACTATCACGACAGCATTGAGTTTTTGTGCGTGATAAAGGGCAGTACCGTAGTGCATTTAAACGGCGCGTCCCACCCCTTGGAAGAAGGCGAGATTTTTATCGGCAACAGTCAAATGGTACACTTTTACGAAAATTATGAAGAAGATAAGCAAGCGTACATTTTACTGCTCAGTCAAAAGTATACTAGGACTTTTCGCGACGTGTATAAAAACGTCGCTTTGCCGAGTTTTTTACGCAACAAGTCCGCCAATAAGGAACTTTTCGACCACATTAAAGATTGGTACGAGCGCACGGATAGGAACGTTTTGGTAGACTGCGCTTACTCTAATATGCTACTTGACAAAATAGTTAAATTATACGACGTGCGCCACCCCGACATGCAGGAAGAAAACAACGCCCTTGCGATTGCTTTTATCAATTACGTAAACGAAAACTTTAATAAAAATATCTCTCTTGAAACGGCATCAAAACACTTCGGCTACTCCAAAGAATATTTTTCTAAAAAGTTTAAGCAAACGGTTGAAAAGAACTTTTTGACCTTTGTAAACACCATCCGTTTGCAAAAGGCGATTGAAATGTTAAAAGACCCCGAAAACCATATGAGTTTTATGGAAGTTTGCCTTGCGTGTGGGTTTAACAACGCAACTTCTCTCTATCGCCACCTTAAAAAATCAGACTACTCTAAAAACGACTAAATTTAGGGCTCTGCCAACTTTTGGCAGAGCCCTTTTTTTGCTATTGACTAAAACGACGGGGTTACCTTTTATAACGGCGGTTGATTTGCGTTAAAAAAAGCGGTTGCGAAAATTTCGCAACCGCTTTGCTTTTTGTTAAGCGCTACGCTTATATTTGCCGTTACTCCTTTTTACGGAATATCTTCGGGGAATTCAGGAGTATGAACAAAGTTGTCGGATTCGGTTATGATATCCTGACTAATTTCAATTACTTCAATTTCAATTTTACTATAAATTTTCTTCATTTTTCATTCTCCTTTATTCTACGCAAATTACCGCTTGACCGGGGGTAAGGGTTACGCTACCCGATACTGCTTCATAAGGTGCTTCCGCCGTGCCTACGCCGTAACCTACTTTATAGCATTGGCTACCCGACGCGGTTATACCTACGGAAGAACTCATTTTGTCTTCATCTGCGTTTACGTAACAAGTTATTTTATTTCCAGAAGCGTTTGTAAGGGTTGTCGTAAGTAAGTCTCCGCTCACGCTTCTAGTCGTCCAATCGTAGCCGTCGAGCAAGCCTTGAATAAGTTCAAATTGATAGCCCGCTGTTTTAGCGGCGTTGTAATAACTACCGCTTGCTTTATTGCCAATACCGTTGCCGTATCCGTTGCCGTCGTAACCTACCATAGTACCTGCGAGTTCACCCGTAATTGGGAAGTAGCAGAACCATGAATAGCCCGCAACGTTATGCGCCGCCGCGTAAAGAAGGGACATATACAAGTCTTGTTCAGAAAGCGTACCGCTATTTTGAGTATGCGAAGTTATTGCTTGATAGAAGTCGTATTTACCACCAAGGTTACTGCTGCCGTATATAGCATCATACGAGTTTGCGTAACGATTAGTAATAGAATAGAGCGGATAATCCATTGCGTGTTGAGTGTAAATATCTACGTAGAGATATTTGTTATCTACACCGGGGATGCTAAGCCAAGCTTTATAGTAATTTTGAAGGGTGTTTCCCGTGTAAAGTTTTTCACTACCATAATATTGGAATAAGCATGCAAGATAGAACGGATCGTTTACTCCTAACGCTGCGCACGCGTCGTCAATAGCGCTTATAGTATATTGCATACACTCTAACTGAGCGGCGTAAGGTTCGTCGTCGAGCGAGAATCCGTAGAAAGCAGGGTGAGTTACGTAATACTTAAAGCCTGTATTATTATTGATTGCAGTTGTAACTTCTGCTTTGCTACCAGCACCATCAACGTTCGGATCACTCATAGAAAGAGCGTAGAGTTCGGCATCGCAAACGAGAACTTTCATACCCATTGACCAAGCGGTATCCATAACGTATTTAAGCCTACTAGTTGACCAAACGTCGGTTGATTTATATTCCGCCTTGGTATCACGCGCTACTAAAATTACGTTGTTGCCCATATCCTTTAATCTTTGAGCGTGGGCAGGGAATTCGCTAGGTGAAGTCCAGTCGGTTGCGGCAGTTTCGTAAGGCGACCAACCCGTGTCCTTGTTGTAGTAAGCGAAATATTTTTCATCGTCCTTGTCGAAATAATATCCACCGCTTGTAGAAAGCCCCATTGTACCCATTTGGCCCTCAGAGAATTTATACAATCCGTCGAGCATTGACTTGTAAGTGAATACGGGTTTTACTTCGGGAGTAGTAACTGCGTTACTAGTTGCGCTATTTCTTGCTTTATAATAAGAGTGCGCGGTTACCGTAATAGTATGGTTGCCAATAACTTCCGCTTTGTAAGTTAAGGCTTCATTTGCCATTATTACTACTCTGTCACGGTAATCGTTATCGTCTTGTACGGTGTAATAATCTGCGTTTGCTACCGCACCCCAAGTTACCGTATAGCCTAAACCCCTTGAAAGAACGGGGGCTGCTAAAGTTTCTTCAACGCTACCCGTGTTGTTTGCCTTGAGTTCGGCGGCGGTCTTAATAGTTGCAATAGCGTTAACGGCATTGTCAAAAGTAGTCTGCCATTCGCTTGCTTCATCGCTTGCGTTAATCGCATCTATTGCGCCCTGAGCCAAACCTTTTACAACGGCAAAATGCTCTGCGGTGTAGTCGGTACGAGCCAAATATTTTTCGAGTTCTTCAATATATTGCTCTTTGCTTACTTGGTCGTCCTTTTTAGCAAAGGTAAAGGTTGCAATCTTTCCGTCGGCGGAGAGTTTATATCCGCTTACGCTATATGCAATACCGCTCAATTTTACGTCTGCGCCGTAGCCCATAACGAGTCTTACGCCGTTTATCATTACCGCTTTGACTGCTTTATCTAAAGTTACGGTTACGGTATCACCGCTTACTTGCGCATTTACGGTATAACCGCCGTTATCATTAGTTTTAGTTACGCCGTAAGAAGAAGTTATCGTAAGGTCGGCAACCGAGCCTACGTATTCGTTGAGCGTACCCGTGCCGTCGGAAATTTGGTTAGACTTTGCTCTATCGGCTACTTGGAAAATACTTCTTGAGTTTTGATCTTTATTGTACGCCGTGTAAATATAACCATCACCCGTAGTATACGCTACTTTTACGAATCCTCTTGCCGAAAATTCTCTTGCGTATTGGTCGGGGCTGATGTTGATCATTGCCGAATTATAAACGCCGTTGTCAAAAATTATGGTCGTTGGTATTTCCACGTAATAGCCAACGGGTAAGTCTGCGTGAGTAAGTTCCTTCTTTGCAAGGTAAGACGTAGGAGCAACGATTGTACCTAACGCCGTAAAATAGTTAAGTTGCGCGCCTGCGTCGTAAAGGTCTTTATCTATTTTTACGGTAAAACGAATTCCCCTTTCAGTCGCGTGCATACGAACGGACGCGCCCGCAACCATATTAAAGTTCATCCATACGGGGTAAAGTTTAGTTTCTGCGCCTACCGTAAATTCGTAACCTGCGGGGTAAAGGTCGGGATAAGTAGTATTGTCAGTCGTCCAACCTACGAATACTTCACCAAACTTGCCGTTTGCAACGGGATCGGGAGAAGGAAGAACTATCTTATCCGTATAAACGGTATCGATATTCGTACCTTCAAAGATAACGCCGTTAGTTTCGGGTGCGGATAAATCTTTACCGGGGTCGCCAATCGTTATGTTTCCGCCAGATCGAGATTTAAAAATAAACGTATCGATATAAGGCGCATACGTAACGAAAGTACCACCTAAATCGTAAGTATCACGACAGCCTGTTCCGTTAAGCGCGGTATAAACGGTAACCGTGCCCGTAGCCGCGTCGTCAAGCCTATAACCTATGGTTATGTTGTAAACTTGACCTTCAACAAGCGCTGCGTTTCCTAAAGTTTTATACGCGATATTCCCTGGATTAGTGCTAGTATTAGAATAATATTCAACGCAAAAGTCTTGTGCTACTGCGCCGGCTTGACCACGAATAAGGTAAATTCTCCAACCAAAGTGAGTTTCTATATTTCCCGTTCCTTCGCTAAAGCCTTGCGTACCAAAGTTTATTTCCAAATTTTCGTAATAGGTTGCGCCTGTAAACTTAAAGTCAAACGAAACGGTAAAGGACGTAGAATCGACGTGTCCATAGCGGTAGTGTTCAATGGCGGTACAATTGGTAAGTTCTTCTATTCCGTCTTTAAAACAGTCGGTTTTATAATAACCGGGCGCGTTAAGGTCGGACAAAATATAATGGTCTTCAAACTCATTGTAGTTGTTGTCTACCGTATCGGTACTAGTTTTTGTTATAGTAAACGCTATGTCTTCTGTTTTGCCTTCGCTCTTATCAAACTTACAAGTATAATCTGCATCAATTAAGTAGCAAGAATATTCAGTCGTGGGGTTTTGCCAAAATGCGTAAGACGGAATTTCACAACCCTTCTTTACGACTATCGTCATTTGGTCACTTAAGGTGGTTTCAAGTCCAAGACCTGCTCTCGTAAACTTATTGATTGCCGTGCTTAAAACGCCAATTTCTCTAAGCGTTTGTCCGTTAATGGTGATATAATCAAACAAATTGAACTTGCTAAGATGAGAAACGTCTAATCCTATATTCCACGAACCTTCAACCGACGCAGGATAATCACTATTGCTGGGTTGAATAACCAAAAAGTTAGAAGTGTTATCAATTCTTCTCATCTGGCTTATGCTCGTACTTCCTAAAGACGTGGGGTTTGCGGTATAAACTGCGTTTACGGTGATATTGCCGTTTGCAGTATAACTTTCCCACGAGCCCCTATAACCTGCTTTTTCGGGCACTTCGGGAGCGGTTAAACCTTGGCTTGCGAGATAGGATATAGTATCGACGACTTCGCCGTCCGCAACGAAGGTCGCTTTGTACTGTCTTTCCCAAGCGCCGTTATCTGCGCCTACGTTTACAAAGGTAAACTCTTCGGTAGTTACGTAGTAAGCTTTACCGCCGTTTGTAATATACTCATAAGACGGGAATTGCGCTCCCGCTCTAATAGTTACCTTTTGCGCGCTGTCGAGCGTTCCGCTCGCGCCGGGTATTCTAATAGCAAAACAGTCTGCTACCCAAAGGTTAATTTTAGGCGCTTCAATCGGATTGCCGTGTTGAACAATTCTTGAACGGAGCGAATATCCGTCAACTATAATCTTATCGTAAAGGTTAAGCTTGGAAATTTGCTCTTCCGTTGTAGAAAGATTGTAATTCGTGCCGGAATCGGGATAATCTTTGTTTGAAAGTGTAAACATCATCCAGTTAGTTGCATTATCTCTTGCGTAAACAACCTTGCTTACAGCCGTGTCATACTCTACGGTGGCTAACGCCCAGTTGCCCGAGCCGTCTTTTTCAAAGGTTACGTCTTGATCCGTTACGTATACTTTATCCACGCCACTATTCACTTTTTCATATGACGGGAATTTGCATCCCGCTAATATGGTTATCTTAGTTGCGCTAGTACCCGCAGTAGTACGAATTGCAAACGAGCCTTTATTTCCCCAAACGTTTATGTACGCTTCGCCAGGGGCAGTAATAGCGCTACCGTTTATAATTATTTTTGAATAAAAATCTTCTTCGTTTAAGCAAGATAATGTCGTTACGTCAGTTCCGCCGTAGTTATCTGCAGAGTCGGGATAGTCGTGAGTGCCAAGCGTAAATACGGTAAAGTTGTCCACATCGCCAACAACCTTCGCCATCGTTACTTGAGTTACTACTTCTTGAGTTTCTGCTTCTTGAGCCCAAGAGCCGTCCGCTTGCTTATAGAAAGTAACGTCGTTTTGGGTTTCATACATCATGTATACCGCAAACCCGTTATGATCAAACAAGTTTCTCATTGCCCAAGATGGGAATATCGTACCTGCAGGAATAGTTATACTTTGCGCTTCCGTTTCGGGCTTTCTTACAACGCATGAAAGCATGCCCTTGCCTTTACTGCCATGGTTAAATAAACCGTACGACTCGGTAACCGTAGCATAATTTCCATAACCCAGCGCTCCGTCTATCATAATTTTATTTGCGAACAAATTAGTAGTATATATCGACGAATAATAGTCTGGATGTCTTTCCACTTGCTCCCCATTACCCGCATAGTCGTCGCCTTTAAGCGAAAAACCTAAGTAAGCGTTGTTATAGTTATCGTCCCAATTAGTAATGTAATCGAGCGAAAGGACGTCGGTTTTGCCAACCGACATAACACCGTAGTTTACGTCTGCAGCGCTTGAAACGAAGTCACAGCCCGCGCGGTATACAGTCGCAGAGTGATCACCCGTCAAATACGCGTAACCGGGGATTAAAGTTCCTTCGCTAATAGTAACGTTACTGCCTACGCCAAATACGACTTTACCCGCGCTAATTACGGCTTGCCAAGTAGTTGGGTCTGCGTGCATGTGGAAACGGAGTTTATACATGGGCGCTCCGCCACCTGCGTTTACGTCAAAAGCGTTTTCCCACACGGAAGTACAGCCGAGTTCTGCCAAAGTGTAGCCGTTGATTTTAACCTTGTTGAAAAGATCAAAATTTGTAAACATTGTCGGCATATCGTCGGTAGACGTATCGTAAGCAACTCCTTCCGCCACCGTTTCAGTGTCTAATTCAGACATCGTTACGATTAAGTAAAAGTTTCCGTTTGAAGCGGCACAATCGTCAATGTACGCCAAAAACGCCGTTTCTTTAACGGTGTAAGTGTCGGCGGCGTCAGCGCTTTGTACGCTAGGAGCGATTATCGCGCATACGCTAGCGATAAACGCAAACAATGAAACTATGCATATTGCTATTTTTTTGCCTAATTTCGTCATCATTTTCTCCTTTTTGTTTTTGTCGAAAGGTTGCCTTTAAGATTATTCTTTCGCTTTTCAAGCGAAAGAAAGGCTAGCCTTTTTATTTTTTGCTATAATTTGTTTCCCGTGGCAACAAGTATATTCATACACTCTATATTTTACTCGTTGCGAGCGGGCTCGCGCATTTTAATAAAGATATGCGCCCATTATCGCATCTATTATATATGAAAAAAAGGGTTTTAGTCAATAACAAAAATTGGGGAGTTTGTTACAATTCTTGTCATGAATTTTGAAAATTTTAGCCGTTTTCGTAATATTTTAGTCTATTTTTTAAGATTTCTTCGGCAGTTTTGGTATTTTTACTCCGACGCGTTTTTGTCAAAGTTAACTTTTGCGCAAAAAAAACGCCGAGAGAGTTCTCGGCGCGTTTTAATATAAATTTTCACAGATTTACCCTTCCCAAGTGCTTGTAGTTGGCAAACCTTCGCTATAATCTTGCAAGTAGGCTCGGCGGTCATCCGTGCTCTTATCGAAGTCGAAGAATAGATTTCGTCAAGCCCAAATTTAGCCATCCTTTTTGAAAGGGCTTTTGCCTGCTCGTGCCCTAATTTCGTTAAACTGTCGGGGCTATAAATTGGATCTCCGTGCCTTACGTAATATAAAATCATTTTGCCTTATTCTTCCTTTTTTTGTCTAATAATCGGCTTATACGCCTACTTTTACCCTAAAATTCTTTTAATAAGGTCAACTGCAAGCAAGTCTGACAAACCGTACTTGCTCGAAATTTTTATAAGGCGCTCTACTATTTCTTCCTTAGATTTTTTTGCCATTAGTTTTATCTCGTTGGCTAAAAAGCCGTTGTTTGAAAGGTAGTCAAAATATAAATCTACGCCTTCCTTATCTAAAACGCCGTAGGTTTTGGGCGGGCGTTTATTTAAAATTACGTCGATATAAATTTGATTGTAAACACCTAGTTTTACTTCGGTTTTTTCACTTATAATTTCAAACGATTCGTCGTCGATAAAATTAAAAAAGACCTTACCTCCGTAACCTATCTGCTCTAAATAGGCAAGCGCGGTCAAAGCGTTTAGTTGACAAAAAGTATCCTTGCCAAACCAAAGGTCTATTTGCCCACCGCCCTTTAACTCGTCTACTGCCGAAAGTAGGTCGGCGCAGTTTTTTAAGTATTCTCTCTCTTCAACGCCAAGGCTTATTGCCCTATTTGAAATAAACTCGCTTGAAAAAATCTTTTCACTCGCAACGCCTTGCATCATAACTTCCCTAAAAGGCACGGCGCGCGCGTTAAACTTATTTTTAAAATATTCGTTAAAGTAGTCGCCATTGGTTATATTCAACATAAACCCCACCTATAAGTCGATTATTCGGCTATTTTACTTAAAATATCCCATTTTTTAACGCTCTATTACGCAATAATCAACCGCTTACTCCTTTTTCTTTTACGCTGTTTTGTGTGTTTTTAGAGCGTTTTTACATTTACTTTTTCAGTTTTTATTCCGTCGACTACGGCAAAGTCGTTGCCAAAAACAGTCGCTTCTATTTGTAAATTTTGTAGGGCAAAATTTTTGAGTTCGTACTGTTTTACGTCCTTGCTGACGTTAAAAAACGTTCCGCACGAACATTGACAATCTTTTATCGTAATATTTTCGACGATGGAAATAGGCTTATCCGTACGACCTTTTAGGTCGAAAAACTGCGTCCACGGGTTTACGTTTATAAAACTGTGTAAAATTTTACCCGTTACCCCTTCGACGGAAATATATTCGTAACGCTGTGGGGTGTCGGGGCGCAGTTTAAAATGAATTAGTTGGGCTATTCCGTCAACCGTCAATCGGCGCACGATAACGTTTCGGTTTAAAATGGATTCCGATCCGCAAGTGAGTCCGCTATGGCAAAAGCCGTAACGACAATCTTCTACTATTATTCGCTCGTTTGCGCCGTTTTCAGGGCTTTCGTCCGCCCAAGGCCCTTTACCACCCTTTAAAACTACGGAATCGTCGTTGACTTCCATATAACAGTTTTTAACCAAAACGTCCGTGCAAGCGTCGATATCAATAGCGTCCGAACTAGGCGCGGGAACGGGAGATTTAGGGGCAAAAATATGACAGTTTAAGAATTTTACGCGGTTGCATTTGTAAATATGATTAGTCCAAAAGGGAGAGTTTTGCAGTTTTAAGTCGGCAACGACACAGTTTTTACTGTTGGATATAAAAACGAGACGTGGGCGTTGCTCGTCTTTATTGGTACAATCGGGATTCCACTCTCTTCTCTTCCAAAAAGCCTTCCAAAAACGCTCGCCGTTGCCGTCGATAACACCCTTTCCGCACATGGTAAACCCGTCAACGCCGTCGGCGTTTATCAATGCGGGATAATATTTACAACTCTCGCCTTCGATACGGGTGTCGCAAACGGGATAATCGGAGATATCGTCGCTACCTTTTAGCGTGCCATTTTCTTCAACGTAAAGATTTACGCCTTGCTTAAAAAACAAAGCGCCCGTATAAAAAGTACCGCTCGGCACGACCAAAACCCCACCGCCGTCCGCAAAAATGCGGTCTATTAAATCTTGCATAGCCTTGGTGTAAACCTTTCCGTCGGGCTTAACGCCGTAATCGGTAATAACGTAAGGCTTGCCCAATTCTTTAAGTGAAGGCGTTTTTATTTGATAAAACCACTCGCCTACGAGCGTTCCGTCCGGGAAATATTCTTTTTGCATTTGACTCATAGTAATTTCACCCTATTAATCGACTTATAGCGAAGTTTTTGAGTTGACAAGTACAAAGGTTTACCTTTTTAATTACAAGCAAAAAACACCGCTTTCTATTTAATTTTAACACCTTTTTTTGCCGTTGTCAACGAGCCTTCAAAAATAACCCGACTGTTTTAAAATTTTTTAATTTTTGTAAACATTTGCGAGAACTCTCGGCAAGATTCCTTGCGGAATGCGGCAGAAAATTGCAAGCAATTTTTAATCCTATAATCCGCCCTATGCCAAAACCAAAAAGAGCAATGCGAAAATGCATTGCATAAACATACTACGGGCAGGGGTGGATATTGCCGTTTCTCGCAAGCGAGAACTCTCGGCAAGATTCCTTGCGGAATGCGGTAGAAAATTGCAAGCAATTTTTAATCCTAAAATCCGCCCTATGCCAAAAACCAAAAAAGACATACCTTGCTTGGTATGTCTTTTTTGGTGGTGGGCAGGGGTGGATTCGGACCACCGAAGTCAGTGACGGCAGATTTACAGTCTGCTCCCTTTGGCCGCTCGGGAACCTACCCATATATTAAATTTACGTGTTAACGGTTGTTTATACTGGAGCTGGCGATTGGAATCGAACCCACAACCTGCTGATTACAAGTCAGCTGCTCTGCCAATTGAGCTACACCAGCACTTATTCGTATATTGTAGCCCTTGAATACTCAAGGGCTATAATATGATGGCGACCTGGAAGGGACTCGAACCCTCGACCTCTAGCGTGACAGGCTAGCGTTCTAACCAACTGAACTACCAGGCCATATTTAGTTTTGCGTTTAATGGTGGGCCTTCTAGGACTCGAACCTAGGACCGGCCGGTTATGAGCCGGCTGCTCTAACCAACTGAGCTAAAGGCCCGTCCTTATAGTCGAAGTGGTCGGGGTGAAGAGACTCGAACTCCCGACCCCATGGTCCCAAACCACGTGCGCTACCAACTGCGCTACACCCCGTCAACTCATGTTCAACGCTCGTATATAATATCATAAGCAAAAATATTTGTCAAGCATTTTTTTGGGGTTTTTGCAAGTTTTTTGCGTGTTTTTTATTTTTGGCAAAACCCCTTGTTTTATCGGGGTTTTTTTGCCAAAAAGTCCTTGCTTGCGGAATAAAATACTAGTTTTTTTCTCCGTTTTCGTCCGTATCGGCGGACTTTGGAGCGAGCTTGGTTGCAGTTTTTTCTGCTAAATCGTCGAGTTCGCCAATAATTTCTTCCTTTTGGGGAATATCTTTTACCTTTTTAGAACTAATCAACTTAATAATATAAATTATGACTATTTCAATTATCGGCAAAGCGCCAAGCAAACAATATAATATAAATAAAATGAGCATTACGGGCTCTGTTTCGGGGGGCAAAATTCCCCTTCCGCTAAACGAAAACCAACCCGTTACCACAGCCATTACGATTGCGAGTACGGAATAAAATATAACTTCGCCAATGCGCGCTTTATAAAAAGAATCGTCCGCTCCGACCATTTTAAAGTAAAAATAAGTGAGCATAAACCTATAAATTGCCAAAATTACGGTAAGTATTATACCCATTATAGAAAAGAATATATTAAACCCCGCCTTTTGCACCCTTTGTAAAACTTCGATTATCCAAAGATTTTCTTCAACGGTTGGGGTATATTCCTTACCCATAAACACGCGCATTAAAAATATTAAACCCAAGACGAGCAAGGTAATGCCCGTGATAAGCGACGTTATCGCGCTTACTAAACTCAAATATCTCTTTTTCATAATAATATTTCCCTTTTAAACGACTGTCCTTGTAAGTCGTTTGAGATTTCAAAAATATCTGCAATCGTCTTTGCAATATCGCAAAAACTCTCTCTTTCGCCAAGGTCTACCCCCGCTTTTACGCCTTTTCCGTAAACGAGCATAGGCACGCTCTCTCTCGAATGGTCTGTTGACGGCGTGGACGGATCGCAACCGTGGTCTGCGGTGATTATAAGCAGGTCGCCCCGCCTAAATTTGGGCATCATTTCGCCAAGTTTTAAGTCGAAGTAATTAAGGGCGTTTACGTAGCCTAAAACGTCGTTTCTATGCCCGTAAACCATATCGAAATCGACCAAGTTTACAAAGCATAAACCGTCAAAATCCCTATCTATAAGTTGATTAAACCTATTTATACCGTCTTCATTGTTCTTCGTTTTAAAACTTTCGGTAAGCCCTTTACCGCCAAAGATATCGTAAATTTTGCCTACCCCTAAAACGTCTTTCCCACCATCTTTTAAAAGGTCTAACAAGGTGTCCTTTGGGGGAAGAATTGAAAAGTCTTTTCTATTTGCCGTACGGATAAAACCGCTTTTTTCGTCGCCGATAAATGGTCTTGCAATAACCCTGCCAACTCCGTGCTCGCCGACTAAAATTTTCCTTGCTATTTTGCAATAGTTATAAAGTTCTTCAACCGAAACGACTTGCTCGTGGGCGGCGATTTGAAAAACGCTATCCGCCGAAGTATACACTATTAAATCGCCCGTTTTTAAATGCTCCGCGCCAAAATCTTTAATTACTTCAGTACCCGAATAGGGCTTATTGCAAAGAGTTTTTTTGCCCGTAGCCCTTTCAAATTCTTCAATGACGCTACGCGGAAACCCGTTTGGGTAAGTTGGCAAACTGTGACTAGACGTTACGCCTGCGATTTCCCAATGACCAACCGTGGTGTCTTTTCCTTTGGACTTTTCCTTTAAGCGGGCGTACGAGCCGATAGGCGATAAAACCCTTTCGCCAAAGTTCACCCCATGAATATTAAAAAGTCCTAATTTTTGCATGTTTAAAATATTGAGTTTTCCACTTTCATAGCAGGCTTTTAGTGTGTTGCTACCTTCGTCGCCAAAATCTTTAGCGTCGGGCAAAGCGCCTATGCCAAAACTGTCTAAAACGGTTAAAAATACTCTCATTTTTACTCCACTCTATATAAAATATCAGCCTATAAGTCGATTATTTACACCAATAGACTAAATTTTTCGACGGGACGAAGCCCATTTTAAGGTGCATTTTTAAACTCTTTTCATTAGTCGTTTCAATATTACAATATGCTATTTCGCCGTCTTTGGTAAGCCTTTCTACCATATAATCAACCAAAAAAGCACCTAGCCCCATACGGCGAAATTTAGGAAATATTTCAAGTAACCCTATAGAGCCTTCGTCGTGGCGACCTATATAGCCTGAAAGTTCACCGCCCGTATAAGTAGCGTAAAAAGTATAATCCGACATAAGCCTTTTTATGTCTTCTCTTGCAAAACCGAGCGTATACGTCGCCGTGACAAAATCGATATTTTCGTCGGTTGGGGGCAAGGGTTTTACGACGGTGTTTTCGGGCAAGAGCGCGCCGAAAGGTTTTTCGTATAAAATTTGATAGCATGGCTTTTGCATCGAAAAGCCAAATTTAGCGTTTACGGCGTCCCCTTCCGCTGGCGAAGAACACACGAAACAACTAGCCTTATCGACTAGCGACAAAGCGTTTTCAAGCCCCTTTCCGCTAGCGCCGAAAAGGACGTGTATGTCGCAAAAATATGCGAGTAAACCGTCTTGCTCAGCGTACAAAATCTGCGCGCCCTTAGTTAAAACGAAGTCGGCAAGCGCAAAGTGGTTTTTATCTTTGCCAAACTTCGCCCTTATTTGAGTTAAAGAAAGCATAGTTTAAGCGTTCCTAAATTGATAGTTATATAAAGTTGCGTATACGCCGTTTTTGTCTAAAAGGTCTTGATGCGTACCCCTTTCCTTTACGCCGTCTTGGTCGATAACGATAATCTCGTCAGCGTTTTTAACGGTAGAAAGTCTATGAGCGACGACGATAGTCGTTCTGCCCACGCTGAGCCTTTCTAAAGCATCTTGAATTTGCATTTCGGTAACGTTATCCAAAGCGGACGTCGCCTCGTCTAAAATAAGTATGGGGGGATTTTTCAAAAACGCCCTTGCTATTGCAATTCTCTGTTTTTGTCCGCCCGAAAGTTTAACCCCCCTTTCGCCGACGTAGGTATCGTAACCGTCGTCGAGCGAAGTTATAAAATCGTGAATATTAGCGAGTTTTGCCGCCTCGAAAATCTGTTCGTCGGTAGCGTCGAAATCGCCATAAGCGATATTGTCTTTTACCGTTCCGCTAAAAATAAAAACGTCTTGCGCGACTATGCCGATATTTTTACGAAGGTCGTAAAAACGCATGTCTTTGGTGTTGATTCCGTCGATTGAAATACTTCCTTCGTCTATTTCGTAAAACCTAGGAATAAGGTTACAAAGCGTCGTTTTGCCACCGCCCGAAGGGCCGACCAAAGCGACCGTTTCGCCCGCTTTTATATTTAAAGAAAGGTCGTTTAAAATTAAACTTTCTTCGTCGTCTTTTTCCTTTTTATAACGGAAACTAACCTTATCAAAAACGATATTACCTTGCAGTTTATCGACTTCTACGGGGGTTTTCGTTTCATTTTCGGGTTCTACGGCGAGCGTTTCGGTAAACCTTTCAAAGCCCGTCATACCCTGTTGAATTTGCTCGAAAATCGCTACGAAAGTTCTTATCGGGGTAATCAAACTCGAAACGTACAAAACGTACGACGTAAGCCCGTCGATTCCAATCCAGTCCAAGCAGTAAAAAACACCGCCCGCAAGGAAAGCGATTAAATACAAAAAGTCCATCGAAAAACTCATTGCGGTATGGAAGTTGCTCATGGCTTTATACTGCATAGCCCTTGCCGTTTGCAAGCCTTCGTTGGCGTCGGCAAACTTCTCGTTTTCGTGTTCCTCCGCAGTATAGGCTTTGGCTACCCTTATGCCCGAAACCGAACTTTCAACCGTAGAGTTAATTTCGGCGGTCTTCTCTCTCGACACCCTAAACGAGTGCATCATTCCACCGCGAAGTTTTATCGCAATTAAAATGATAAAGGGTAAAACGACTAGCACTACGAGAGATAGAAGGGGATGAATAGTAAGCACCATCACGAGCGCGCCTACCATGGTTACGACGGATAAAAACACGTCTTCCGGGCCGTGGTGAGCGAGTTCGGAAATTTCAAAAAGGTCGTTTATAAGCCTGCTCATTATAGAGCCCGTCTTCGTTTCGTCGTAATAGGAAAAAGGCAATCTTTGAAGGTGCTTAAACAAATCTCTACGCATGTCGCCTTGAATTCTTACGCCGACTACGTGTCCCCAATAGGAAATGATATAGTTTAGAACGGCCTTTAAGGCGAAAATCCCAAGCAATACTCCCCCGCCGATTAAAACGAAATTTAAATCTTTAACTTTTGTGATTTCACCCGCTATTTTGGGATAGACGAGATTGCACACGGCAACGAGCAACGCGCAAACCATGTCTAGTAAAAACAGTTTCCAATGCGGTTTATAGTAACTTGCAAATTTCTTTAACATTTTATCCCTCTGTGTATAAAATATCGTCTACCACGTTGCGGTAAAACGCTTTTTTGACTTTTGACGGGGTTTTGGTAATAGCCAAAATCCACATAAGTTTAGCGACGACGGCTTCGAAAGTCATATCGTAAGACTCTAAAAAGCCGTATTTATCTTTAAGGCTTTTGCCCACTTTGTAAACGGACATATCGCTACCGTCGTTTACGACTTGTGTGCACATAACTAATATTTTACCCCTTTTTCGCCATTTTTCAATAACGGGGTAAAAACCGCTATCTTCGCTATCGGGAATACCACCCGTACCGAAACTCTCTACCACGACGGCGTCGTAATAAGCAAAATACTGCTCTAAAACCGCGCTATCCGCTCCGGGAATCAACTTAAACACGCCGACCGACGAATTGAGTTTTTCGTAAAAAGTCGGTTTGCCCGAATATTTGGTTTGGCGGTAATTTAAAACCTTACCGTCTTGCACGGTGGCTACGAGCGGATAATTTATGCTCGAAAAGGCGTTGTAGTTTTTAGAGTACATCTTTTTAGCCCTTGCTCCGTTTATAACGTTGCCGTTAAAAACTATGTTAACGCCACACGCTTTTTTGCTAACGCAATACAAAAAACTATCGTATAGGTTGGTTTTCGCGTCGGTTACGACCAAATCGATAGGTTTTTGCGAACCCGTAATTACGATAGGCTTGGGGCTTTTGGGCACGAGATAGGAAAGGACTGCCGACGTATACGCCATAGTGTCCGTACCGTGGCAAATGACGAACCCGTCGTAAAAGGGGTATTTTTCCTTAATCGTCTTGGCGAGCAGTTCCCACTCTTTAGGGGTAACGTTGGTAGAGTCGATATTCATAAGTTGAAGGGAATCGACCAAGCACAAGTCTTTTATTTGCGGAACGTAAGAAAGCATTTCTTCACCGCTCATCTGTGGGGAAAGGCCTTTGTCCCCGCGCCTTGAAGCGATAGTTCCTCCCGTTGCTATCATAAGAATCTTTTTCATGCTTAAATTGTACCACATAATTTAAAAAATGTCTATTTTTTAAAGCACGCGTAAAATATTTGACGGCTAAATTTTAATTTTTTTACGATTATAGGCTTACTGCGATAAAAGTATTTTTATTTAATTGACAAATTTATAACTAAAAGTTATACTATTCGTTGATTTAAGCCTTTTTAAAGGGCGATAGTTCGCCCTTAGGAGATTTTTATGGCACGTAGAGAAAACGTAAGAAACATAGCAATCATTGCCCACGTCGACCACGGCAAAACGACGCTCGTTGACGGACTTTTAAAGCAAAACAATATTTTCCGCGCAAACGAATCGGTTGGCGAGAGAGTTATGGATAGCGGAGATATTGAAAAAGAGCGTGGAATAACTATTCTCGCAAAAAATACCGCCGTTATTTACAAAGACACTAAAATAAATATTATCGACACGCCCGGCCACGCCGATTTCGGTGGCGAAGTTGAGCGTATACTTTCAATGGTGGACGGCGTAGTTCTTCTCGTAGACGCGGTTGAAGGCTGTATGCCCCAAACTAGATACGTGCTTAAAAAAGCCCTTTCGCTCAATAAAAAACCTATCGTTTGCGTAAACAAAATCGACAAGGGCGGTGACCTTGATAAGACGATTGACGGTATTATAGACCTATTTATTGAACTTGGCGCAAACGACGACCAACTCGATTTTAAAGTCGTTTACGCAAGCGCAAAACAAGGCTGGGCGTCAACCAGCGCAACCGAGCACGGCGACAATATGAACCCACTTCTCGACGCCATTTTACAAGAAATCCCCGCGCCACAAGGCGAAATTGACGAGCCCCTACAAGCCATTATTTGCAACGTTGACTACGACGAATACGTTGGCAGAATAGGTATTGGTAGAATAGTAAGGGGTAAAATTGCCGACGGGCAAGCGGTTACCCTTATCCATACCGACGGCAAGACGACGAGCGCGAGAGTCGGCAAACTCTATCAGTTCCAAGGGCTTAAAAGAATTGAAGTTGAAAGCGCTGAAATGGGCGATATAATAGCCCTTTCGGGTATTGAAAAAATAAACATAGGCGAAACGGTTTGCTCGCCCGATTGCATTGAGCAACTCCCCTTCGTCGCCATTGACGAACCCACCGTTTCAATGTACTTTATGGTAAACAATAGCCCCTTTGCCGGCAAGGAAGGTAAATTCGTTACTTCACGCCACTTAAGGGCAAGGCTTTTTAAAGAGATTGAAACCAACGTTTCTATGAGAGTTGAAGAAACCGAAAACGCCGATACCTTTAAGGTTTTCGGGCGTGGCGAACTTCACCTTTCAATCCTGATTGAAAATATGCGTAGAGAAGGCTACGAATTCCAAGTTTCCCGCCCGAAGGTTATCTTTAAAGAAATCGACGGCAAAACCCACGAGCCTATGGAAGATTTGGTTATTGAAGTGCCTAACGACTACGTTGGCGCAATAATGAATAAACTCGGCGGAAGAAAGGGCGAACTTGTCGAAATGACTGCCGACGACCGCGGTACTACCAAACTTCAATTCTCTATCCCTGCAAGATGCTTGTTCGGTTACCGTAGCGAAATGCTTACCGACACCAAGGGCTTTGGAATTATGAGCCACGTTTTTGCGGGCTATGAAGAATACAAAGGGGATATCCCGTCGAGAACTCGCGGTAGTTTAGTCGTTTTTGAAACGGGCGTTACCACCCAATACGGTCTTTTCAACGCCCAAGAGCGTTGCACTCTTTTCCTTGGCGCAGGCGAAAAGGTTTACGAAGGTCAAGTAGTTGGCGAAAACAGCCGTGACGAAGACTTAGTCGTAAACGTATGCAAGGTAAAACACCTTACCAACAACCGCGCGTCGGGCTCGGACGAAGCATTAAAACTCATTACCCCCACTATTTTGTCGCTCGAACAATGCCTTGAATTTATCGCCGACGACGAACTAGTTGAAGTTACCCCCCAATCAATAAGACTTCGCAAAAAGATTTTATCAAAAGATTTGCGTATGAAGGAATGGGCTAAAAACAGGAAATAACCGCTTAAAATTACACGGCGGAGTTTACTGGCGAGTAAACTCCGCCGTTTTTTTGCAAAATTTAAGTGAAATTTGCGTTATTTTAGTCGATTTTACCAACTTTTTTTGATTTTCCTTGCAATATTGAAAAAAGAGTTGTATAATAATCATATAATTTTTATTATAAATAAAGTTTTTTCGCGTCGGCGCTAACCGCTCGGGCGCGCAATGCTTTTAAAGGAGTAAAAAATGGAAAAAGTAAGAATTCAGGACGACTTGTTTACCTACGTAAACCAAGAGACGTTAGACAAATTAGTTATTCCCGACGATAAGCCCACCGCAGGCGGTTTTCAAGTGCTTGCAGACGACGTTGAAAAGTTGATGATTGGCGAATTCAATCAAATGTGCAAGACCAAAAACTACCCCAACGCCTACGTTGAAAACGCTTGCAAACTTTTTAAAGTTGTCAAAAACGTAAAAAAGAGAGATGCGGACGGCATTACCCCTGCCCTTAAAAACGTCGCTATTATCGACAAAATCGTCGATATGAAATCTTTTAGCAAGTTGTATAAAAAATTAAAACTTCAAAGAATCCCCCTTCCGTTTAGAATTTCGGTTGATACGGATATGAAAAACTCTAAGGCTCATTGCGTTTCAATTCAAGGCCCTAGCGTAATTTTGCCCGACGCTTCTTACTACAAAGAAGAAATGGCTCAACAAAAAGAAATGATTTTGGGCATTTGGACTAACGTTGCTAAAATGATTTTAGCAAAGACTGATTTAACCCCCGAAGATCAAGCAAAATACTTAGAAGACACCTTAAAATTCGACGCCGTTTTGGGCGGTTTGGTAAAAACTAGCGAAGAATGGTCGGAATACATCAAGGCGTACAACCCCATGAAGGTTTCTAAGGTTGCTTCTCTTTTAAAACCCGTAAACTTTAGAAAGGTTTTAAAAGATTTGTTCGGCTTTATCCCCGAAACTATTATCGTTTCAGAACCTAGATTCTTCAAAGCCTTTAAGGAAGTTTTTACCGAAGAAAATCTTGAAGTTTACAAGCATTGGGCTTACGTAAACGCAATTATCAGTTCTTGCTCATACCTTACCGAAGAATTGAGAGATTTAGGTAGCGTTTACTACCGCACTATCGCAGGTATTAAGGCTAACACCCCGCTTGAAAAATTCGCTTACCAACTCGCTTCGGGGACTTATTCCGAACCCGTAGGCTTATATTACGGCGAAAAATACTTCGGCGAAGAAGCCAAAAAAGATATTACAGAAATCGTTTATCAAATTATCGACACCTACAAAACGAGAATTCAAAACAACGATATTTTAGAGCAAGCAACCAAGGATAAAGCAATTTTAAAACTCTCTAAAATGGGCGTGAAGATGGGCTATCCCGACAAAGTTCAACCCATCTACGACAAACTCGTATTTAGCGACAGAAAGTCTTTATTCGACATTATGCTCACTTTAAGCCAAGCGAGAATTTTAGAAAACTTGGCAAAAGTAACCGAGCCTACCGACCCGACCAAGTGGCAAATGCCCGGCCACATGGTAAACGCTTGTTACGATCCGTCGGTAAACGACATAACCTTCCCTGCGGCTATTTTGCAACCCCCGTTCTATTCCTTAAAGCAAACTAGAAGCGAAAACTTAGGCGGTATCGGCGCGGTTATTGGCCACGAAATTTCACACGCTTTCGACTCTAACGGCGCAAAGTGCGACGAAAACGGTAACATAAACAACTGGTGGACGAAAGGCGACCAAAGAAGATTCCAAACCAAGGTAAACGCTATGGTTAAGCAATTTGACGGAATCGAACTTCCTTGGGGTAAGGTAAACGGCAAGTTTATCGTTAGCGAAAACATGGCAGACAACGGCGGTATGGCTGTTACTTTGGATATTATGTCAAGAACGCCCAACGCTTCTTATGAAGAATACTTTACCAACTGGGCAAAAGTTTGGTGCGTAAAAGCAAAACCCGAATACCAACAACTTCTTTTGAATTTGGACGTTCACGGACCTAATATTTTGCGTACTAACATGCCCCCGCGCAACTTCCCCGAATGGTACGAAACTTTCAAAGTTAAAAAGACTGACAAAATGTATATTGCGCCCAGCAAGCGTATCGTAATTTGGTAATTTTACTTTTTTACAATCTATAAATAAAAAATCCACTCGCTATGCGGGTGGATTTTTTATTAAAACCTAGCCTATAAGTCGATTATTCGTCAATTTTGCTTAAAATCTTCCTTTTGTTCTTCTTCCATTATTTGCCTTATCATTGAAATATCTTCACTAATTCTTTCCAAAACCTTTTTGCGTAAACCTTCTCTTATCTTTTTCATACGGTATCGCTTTGACCACTTATCGCAAGAATTAGAGTTTTTTACTATTTCATTTTTGCACCTACAATAACCCGTAAAAGTATTGTCATAAGAGCATATACCTTTCGTGTAATAGGCTTTGTAATATTCACAGTTCCAACAGTTTTTGTTTTCGTTTTTCATAATAACCCCCTTTTTTAAATTATATTATACCCAATGGGTATATGTCAAGTATTTTATGTCCATTAGGTATATAATATTTATATAAGGGGGTATAAAATATGATATCTTTAGAAAAAATACAGGATAATTTAATTGAAGCACTAAAACATTCCGATTTAACACAATCAGACCTAGCAAAAAAAGTTGGAGTAAAACAAACGCAAATATCTTGCTACTTACACGGTAAAAAACTTCCATCTCTAGATACTTTTGCAAATATTTGCGCTGTTTTAAACTTAGACCCTGTCGAAATTCTTGATTTAGCAAATTACGACAAAGATTAGTAGTCGCTTATCTAAACCACTTTAAGCCGTCCCTGTGTAAGGAAAGGTGGCTTGTCAAAGGCAGGGCGGACGGGTTGTAAGGCTTTTAAAAAGTGAGATTCTATCGCATACTGCGCATGCTCAAAATGACAGCAAAAAAGAGATATCTCCGCTATGCTCTGAATGACGGTTTATCTTTTTGTCATTGCGAGCCTATGCAAATGGGCGTGGCAATCTAAAAATTTGCAAAGTTCCCTAAATAACAGCACAATTTGTAAAAATCTTTCCACACTTTGTTCCGACTTACATGTAAAAACTAGCCTATAAGTCGATTATTCGCTCTTTTGCATAAAAAAAGCCTAGCGATTGCTAGGCTTTTTGGTTTTACGTGAAACTTTACGCTATACTCTTTTTTACGATATCGGGGGTTTTTAAACCGAGCACTACGTCCTTGTCGATTACGACTTTTTCAATATCTTTATCACTAGGGATATAGTACATACTGTCTAGCATAAGATTTTCAAAAATAGTACGAAGTCCCCTTGCGCCCGTCTTTAACGAAATAGCCCTTTTTGCAACTTCTAAAACGGCGTCGTCTGTTACGACGAGTTCAACGTCGTCAAGACCGACTAATTTTTTATACTGCTTTACGATTGCGTTTTTAGGTTCGGTCATAATTTTTACAAGAGCCGTTTCGTCCAAGGCGTGTAAGCCTACGGTAATGGGCATTCTTCCGACAAATTCGGGGATAAGACCAAATTTAGTTAAGTCTTGGGGTTGAATTTCTTCAATATAGGCGTTTACGTCTTTTTCGTCCGACTTAACCTTTCCGCCAAAGCCGAAAGACGCGTTGTCCTTTCTTTTAGCAACGATTTTATCAAGCCCGACGAAAGCCCCACCGCAAATAAATAAAATATTGGTGGTGTCAATTCTTATACAGTCTTGCTGGGGGTGCTTTCTTCCGCCTTGCGGTGGAACGGACGCAACCGTAGACTCAATTATTTTTAAAAGGGCTTGCTGAACGCCTTCACCCGAAACGTCACGAGTGATGGAAACGTTTTCGCTCTTTCTTGCAATTTTGTCTATTTCGTCGATATAAATTATGCCTTTTTGCGCCCTTTCTACGTCGTAATCGGCGTTTTGTATAAGTTTTAAAAGGATATTTTCAACGTCTTCACCAACGTAGCCCGCTTCGGTTAAAGTGGTAGCGTCGGCAACGGCAAAAGGCACGTTTAAAATTTTAGCCAAAGTCCTTGCGAGCAAAGTTTTGCCCGAGCCCGTAGGGCCTAACAGCAAGATATTGCTCTTTTCAATTTCGGTATCGTCAGACGATTTGCCCCTTAAATTAACCCTTTTATAGTGATTGTAAACGGCTACCGACAAAACCTTTTTCGCCTTGTCTTGACCGACGATATACTTGTCGAGTTCGGCTTTGATTTCTTGGGGTTTAAGGAGTTGCATATTGGTTGCCCCGTCCTTTTCCCGTTCTTCTTTTAAAGCGTCTACGCAAAGTTCGATACACTCGTCGCAAATATAAAGCCCGTTATCACTTCTGATGAGTTTTTTTGCAAGTTCTCTCGTCTTGTTGCAAAGCACGCAACGGCACTCGCCGTCGCCACTATGAAAATTTGCCATTTATTCTCCTTTTCTATTATAAAAAATCTTGTCGATAATGCCGTAAGCAACCCCTTCTTCTGCCGAAAGGAAGTTATCTCTATCGGTATCTCTTTCGATTTCTTCGTAACTCTTGCCCGTATTTTTAGCAAGAATTTCGTTTAATTTCTTTTTGGTTTTTAAAATGTGTTCGGCTTGAATTTTAATATCGCTAGCCTGACCTTGAGCGCCACCCAAGGGTTGATGAATCATAATTTCGCTAGACGGAAGAGAATATCTCTTGCCTTTCGTTCCGCTAGACAGAAGGAAAGCGCCCATAGACGCAGCCATGCCGATACAAATGGTTACTACGTCGCAAGAAATATAATTCATTGTATCGTAAATAGCAAGCCCTGCCGAAACGCTTCCGCCCGGGCTATTTATATATATAGTTATATCTTTTTGGGGGGCTTTTGCTTCTAAGTACAAAAGTTGAGCAACGACGGTATTTGCAACGGCGTCGTTGATTTCACCGGTTAAAAAAACTATTCTCTCTTCTAAAAGTTTAGAATAGATATCGTATGCGCGTTCGCCTCTATCAGTTTGGTCGATTACAGTTGGTATAAGTGCCATATTTTTACTCCTTTGCAAATTTTATTTCCCTTACTCATTTTAGGAAAGTTTAGCCGTTAATTTCTTATTTTTATCCAATATTTTGGTTAAAAACGGCTAAGCGCCCCTGCCTTTTGGGGATAAAAAGGGGGTAATTTTGCAATCACCCCCAAGTTCATTAGTCTTTTTTAGTCGCTTTTTTAGTAGCCTTTTTTGCAGGCTTTTTATCGCCGATTTCGTTGTTTTCCTTTAAGAATTTGAAAAGTTTATCGATAATTACGCCGTTTTCGATATAAGCGCGTTGCTTGTCGTTTACGCTCTTTGCGTATTCTTCAACGCTCTTGCCAACCGAACTTGCTTGTTCTTCGATTTTTGCCATGATATCTTCTTCGGTGGCAACGATCTTTTCTTCGGTTAAAATCTTGTCGATAACGAGTTGGGTTTTAACGTGTTCTTTTGCAGAATCACGGCAACCTGCTCTGTAATCTTCTTCGGTTTGACCGGTGTATTTAAGATAATCTTCAAATTTAAGACCTTGATACATAAGTCTGTAAGAAGTTTGTTGAACCATATTATCAATCTCTCTTTCGATTAACGAATCGGGAATATCAACTTCGCTCGAATCGGTAATAGCCTTGATAAGATTATCTTCAACTTCTCTTTCAGCCCTTTGAGCGTTGGCCTTTTCAAGCCTTTCCTTTACGCTCGCTTTGTATGCGTCAACGGTTGCAAACGCTTCTTTTTCCTTTACGAATTCGTCGGTGAGTTCAGGGGTTTTCTTTTCCTTGATTTCGTGAAGGGTTACGGTAAATACTGCGTCTTTACCTTTAAGGTCTTCTGCGCCGTAGTCGTCGGGGAACTTAACGTTGATGTCCTTGGTTTCGCCAATGTTCATGCCAACTACTTGGTCTTCAAAACCGGGGATAAACATTCCGCTACCTAAAGTTAAGTTTTGCTTTTCTGCCGTACCGCCGTCAAACTTAACGCCGTCTACGCTGCCGCTGTAATCGATAACGGTGATATCTCCGTTTTGGCAAGGTCTGCCGTCAACGTTTACTTCAACTGCGTTTCTTTCTAAAAGCCTGTTGATTTCGGTTTGAATATCGTCGTCGTTTACATTATACTCAACTTTTTCGATCTTTATACCTTTATAAGCGCCGATAGCAACTTCGGGTTTTACGGGTACGATTGCGGTAAATTTAAGACCTTTATCGTCGATTTTGTCGATTTGTACGTCGGGTCTGTCGATAGGCTCAACGGTGGGCTCTTTGTCTAAAATGTCAAAATAGTATTTAGAAAAACACTCGTTGATAGCGTCTTCAAAGAAAACGCCCTTGCCGTAGTATTGTTCGATAACTGCCTTGGGAACGTGGCCTTTTCTAAAACCTTGAACGGAATACTTGTTCTTGGTCTTGTTGTAGGCAAGAAGTTGCGCTTCGCTCCATTCTTTAGCGGTTAAGGTTACGGCGATTTTTACGGTGCTCTTTTCGCCTTTTTCAATAGCGTATTTCATAATATATCTCCTAAGATTTGTATTTCTTTGCTAAAAGCCGAATTAGGCTCGAAATGTATTTTAACATATTTTCTTATCTTTTGCAAATTTTTATCGATATAAATTTTACTTTTATTTAAAATTTTTATATAATATATATAAACTGTTACTAAAACGCACCTAAAACCCACCGTTTTTCGGCAAAACGCCTTTAAAACTAGATTTTTAGCAAAATTTGCCCAAAACCGTAAATTTGGAGAATATATATGGCACAAGACGCTTTTTCGCTTTTACACGTCGCGCGTGAACTTAACGATTTGCTCAAAGGGGCAAAGGTAAACAAGGTCAGTCAGCCCGACAAAGACGACGTATATTTAACTTTGCACACCTTTACGGGCAATAAAACGCTCGTTTTATCGGCAAACGCCGAAAGTTGCAGAGTGTGTTTTACGTCGGCGGAAAAACCCAATCCAAAAACCGCTTTCGGCTTTTGTATGCTAATGCGCAAACACCTTTTGGGCTCTATAATAGAAAACGTTGAACTTGTCGGTTTTGAAAGAATTATCCGCCTTACCTTTGCAGGCAGAAACGACTTTAAAGAGCAAGTCAAAAAGGTGCTTTACGCCGAAATTATGGGCAAGTACTCAAACCTTATCTTAACCGAAAACGGCGTTATTTTAGGATGCTTGAAAAACGCTCCGCTTGACGTAGCCACTACGAGAGTTACGCTTTCCGGCGCAAAATACCAACTTCCTAAACCCCAAGATAAAATAGAATTAACCGATAAAAACACGGCTATAAGTCGATTATCCGCCTTTTCGGGGGGAGATTTAGCAAAGTTTTTGTTTGAAAACGTAAAGGGTTTAGCCTTTTCTACGGCAACCGAAGCGTCGGAAAAATGTAAGGATTTTGAAAATGCGGAAGACCTTTACGAAAGGCTTTTTAACTTCGTTTACGAGCCTAAGATTTCGCCAAACGTTGGGGGCGAGGGAAAATTAAGAGACGTTTACGTTTGCGACTACTCGTCGATTTTAGGGGATAAAATCTACTACCAAACGATTGCCAAGGCTTACGAAGATTTTTATACAAACAAAGACAAAAACAAGGCGTTTACCTTAAAGAAAAAACTGCTTTTAGACAAGGTAAACGGGCTTATCAAAAAACTTTGTAAAAAATTACAAACCGAGAGCGAAAAACTTTTATCCTGCAAAGATTGCGACCTTTTACAGTTAAAGGGAGAACTAATAACGGCTAACATTTATAGGCTTAAAGCAGGGGCGAAATCTTGCGTTTTAGAAAATTATTACGACGAGTATAAGCCCATTGAAATCTCTCTTGACGAAAGGCTTACGCCAAGCCAAAACGCCCAGCGCTATTTTAAAAAATACGCAAAAGAAAAGCGCACGATTGAAATTTTAGTCCCCCAAAAGGCGCAGACCGAAAAGGAACTTGCCTATTTAAACACGGTGCTTTTGTTTATAAACCAAGCGCGCGAAATTGCAGAGTTTAAAGACGTTGAAGACGAACTCGTTTCAATAGGGCTTTTGCCAAAGCCGAAATTTAAACCCAAGTTTACCGAAGAAAGTCCTTACAGGGTTTTTGAAGTGGACGGCTATATTATAAAATGCGGAAAGAACAACGTTCAAAACGATAGGCTCACCCAACGCGCCTTTAAGGAAGACCTTTGGCTACACACCAAAAATTACCACTCTGCGCACGTTATAGTCGAAACTAAAGGCGGTGAAATCCCCGACAAGGTCATTCAAGTTGCGGCGGAGATTTGCGCTTTTTATAGCGACGCAAAACAAGGGGCTAAAGTACCCGTTGACTACTGCTTTAAAAAGTTCGTTAAAAAACCGTCGGGCGCAAAACCGGGTAGCGTTATTTACACCGACTATAAAACCTGTTACGTTTCGCCTAGCCCCCACGCAGATTTTGCTAGATAACGCTTTTGAAATATACACGGCGAAAGATTTAACTTTATAAAATTTACGCTAAACGGCGGAAGATTCGTTTTTTGCAAATCTTCCGCCGTTATTTTATCTTTTTTTAACAAAAACTGCCCTATAAGTTGATTAAACGGGCAATTTATATTTAATAGCACAATCATTTTTTGTCCGATTTTTCGGTAGCAAGCATTATGCTTAATATCTTTTTATCCGTTTCGGACATGCCTTCACGGGCTAACTCGCTGACGTTTTTGATAGTGTTCTCAACGCCTTTCGTAACAATGCCGTCACCGCTGATAAACTGGCGGTTAGACCTTGCCATTTCGTACCCCATAACGCCTGCTTCGACCGCCATAGCGATTTTTGCCGCGCAAGACGGTTTAGCGCCGTCGCAAATCGTTCCCGACAAAATCGCAAGGGCGTTTACTATGGTATGGGCAACTTGACGGTAATCACCACCCTTTAAAAAACACACGCCTGCGCCTGCGCCACAACCTGCGCTAATCGCTCCGCAATACGCCGAAAGACATCCTATACCCGTCTTTAAATGCACGGTAACAAGGTCGGATAAAATGACCGCCCTTAAAATTTCTTCTTGACTAAACCCAAGTTCCCTTCCGTAAATTACGACGGGTACACTAGCCGTGATGCCTTGATTTCCACTACCCGAAATTATGCAGACGGGAAGTTCGCATCCGCTCATTCTCGCGTCAGAGCCTGCGGCAGCGTAAGCCTTTGCCTTTGCCGTTACGCTTTGGGGTTGAGTTTCTAAAATAAGTTTGCCTATCGCCGAGCCGTAATAGTTTTTTAAACCTTCGTCGGATATTGCGGTATTCATTTGTATTTGCCTTTCGACATACGGTCTTATCCGTTCAAGGTCGCAAGCCTTTGCAAATTCTACTATGTTTTCAACCGTGAGTAGCGACCTATCCGCAATCTTTTCATTAGTCGGGATAACCCCGCTTTGCTTATAGCCTGCGGTAAGGTCTTTACCGTCTAAAACGACCATTACGACGTTGGTATGCTCGCCCGTAATCTGAACGCTCGCCTCGTGATTTTCACTCTTGCCATTAAGACGTAAATCAAACGTACATGGGGATATAAGTTCGTTAACGGCAATTTTGCAAGAATTTTTCAGCGCTAAAATCTTCTCTTTGGCGTCCGCTCCAAGCCCCGACAAAACTTCAAGCCGTTTTTCAGGGCAACCTGCGACAACCCCTGCCGATACTGCCGACTCAATGCCGTACATACCGCCCGACGACGGAACTATAACGCTCTTTACGTTTTTGATAATATTACCGCTGAGCCCTACCGAAATTTCGGTAGGCGTTTCCCCCAAAGCGTCGCCGAGTATTGCCGAGCCGTAGGCTATTGCGATAGGCTCGGTACAACCCATTGCAGGTTGCAACTCTTCAATTAAAATATCTTCGTAAGTTTTTGCAATTATTTCGGCAATCATAATTCCACCCTTGTTTAACAAAAATTTTTGCCTTTTCCGTTATTTTTTATTGCTTTTTACTTATTATACAATAAAAGTAAGGTTTGTTCAAGCGTATTTTAAACCTTTTGCGAATTTTACGCCCTTTACGTATGCCAAAAGCCAAAGCGATAGCGCTCGCTTTGTATTTGCCCAAAACCCTTTAACCAAATTACAAACGTTAAAAAAGCCTTGAGCGAAAACCGCCCAAGGCTTTTTGTTTAGTTTACACGCTCGCTTTTAGCAAGCGTTTTAGTTTTAGTTCATTGCAGTTACGGGAACACCGTTTACAGTCAAATTGCTAAGAGTTAAAATATCGTCACCCTTATAGCCACTACTATCTTTAGAATAGAAGATTTGGATATACGTGCCTGCAGGTACGGTAAAGGTAAGAGAACCACTCTTTTCACCACTAGTATCCGCCTTGTTCGAACCTGCTACCATTTTTCCGTTTAAATATATACACATATAGTCATATCTTGCTTCGGAAGAAACCTTCCAGTCAAAGGTTACAACGAGATCAACTACGGTTGCAGTAATCGTAATACCTGATTGCGTAGAATTTTTCTCCTTGTTAGTACTTGCCCAAGTTCCGGTTGTAGCGTCGTAAGCCATTGCATAATCACCATAAGTGCCTACGGTAAACGGAGCGGCAGAAGACCATTTAGCGTAAATAGTAGTGTTTTCGCTAATAGAAGTTGCAGTGAAAGGAACTGTGCATTCTGCATCTAAGTACCAGCCTTGGAAGAACAAGCCGTTTAATTCGCTAATAACTGCGGGAGCAACAACGTCGTCAGATGCATAATCTTGAGTGATGCTGTCAGCGCCGTCACCGTAAACGATAGTAAGAACTACCTTTTGAGCCCATTTTGCATAAACGGTAACTGCTCCGGTAGGAATAAATTCAGCGGGAACTGCTTGAGTAAGGTCTGCATCAAAATACCATCCACGGAATACGTGAGTATCGCAAGTGGGAACGGGAAGTTCGTATGCGATATTGATATTTGCTTCTACGGTAGCAACGTCGGCAAGACCTGCGGTGTCAAACGCGATTTGAACCATAGGCTTAACAACTACTGCGGTGTAATCTGCTTTATTTAAGGTTACTTGGTAGTAAACACCGTCAACGTAAGCGTCTGCGGTGTAGATAGCGTCTTCTACGATTGCGTAAGTACCTTCTACTCCGTCGATAGTGATTTTGCTTACGCCGTTAACGGTTACAGCCTTTTCGCCCGTGTAAGAGCCTTCAAAGCCGTCCATAGGTTGAAGCATTGTTCCGTCGTGAGCAAACTTCTTAATTACGTTGCCGTCTTTGTCTTTTACGATAAGGTCGTGATAGTAGATTACCTTGCCGGTATCGTCTTTCGCCGAATTATTGTAGCAGTCTACGCCTGCAACGGCGTTGCCGTTTTCGTCTTCAAAGGTTGCGCCGAAGTATACGCTTTCACCATAGACGAAAGCAGAATATACCGTGCCGTCAAACGTGTATTGAATTGCTCTGCACGTTCCGCCTAACCAGTAAGACGTAGAAATTCTACTGCTAATATCTGCGCCACTTTCAAACGGAGTCCAAAGCAATATTTGCTTTAATCCGGAAGAAGTCGTGTAATTGGTAATAATTATGCCCGTATCTTTATCAACGTAACCGTAGTATTGAGTGCTTACGCCGGACGTAGTAAAGTAACCGGTTTCTTTTACGTAGTTGCTAACGTTAAGGTCGCCCATATTAATCGGGTTGCGTTGATTGCTATAGCCCGTTCCGTCAGCATTGATTTCCCAAAGCATAGACGTATAAGTCAACATAGAACCCTTTCCGCCTTCCTGTTTAGTATCGGTAATACGCGTGGGCATATAATCGTTATAATATGCTTCAGCGTCAATCCACTTAGCGTAGATGGTTATATCGTCTTCAATAACAGTACCGCTTACCCATTCAGTTCCTTCAACGAAATCAGCGGTGGTGTACCAACCCTTGAATTCGTGTTTAGCGTAAACGGGATTTTCAACTTCTACAACGTCGCCTTCAGAGTAAACTACTTCTAAATCTACGTCGCCGTTATTGTAAACGATAGTAATTACCTTTTTAACCTTCCATAAAGCGTAAACGGTAGTATCTTTTACGGGGGCGAAAGATGCGCCTACGGGGCTAGTACATTCAGCGTCGTAGAACCAACCGTTGAATACGTTTTCGTCGTGAGTTAATACGGGAAGGGTGTGAACGACGTTCTTGTTTACCGAAACGTCTTCAATATTAGCGTAAGCGCCTTCTTCGTAGGTGATGGTTACCATAGGCTTAACTGCGGTAAACGAATCTCCGTCAAGGGTTACTTCGTAGTATTCAGCGCCGTCTGCAAGATATACGTCAAAGCCGTAATCAGAGCCAACGCCTGCAACTGCGTAAGTACCAACTACGCCGTTTAAAGAAGCCGAGCCTGCGCCGTCTAATACAAGGGTGTCCGCGCCGTTTACGTAAGTACCGAAGTATTCGTCTAAATCAACGGTGTCAGAGTTAGCCGCAAAACTATTGCCTTGAGAAGCAATTGCCAATACTGTTGCGCCGTGGTGTTTTACAACTACGGTCTTTGAATTTTTAAGCGTGTCAATAGTCAATTCGTTGCCGAGAGCGTCTGTAACAACGACGTTGCTATAAATACGATCTCTATAAATAAGCGCTAATACTTCTCCGTTAGCGGTAGTAACTTTTACTAAACGAGCGTAATAGCCCCTATCACTGCTACCTTCGGTTTTAGCAACTTTAACTGCGTAGTGAGAAATCGCCGTAGTTTGATATCTGGTATAAACCATATAGTCGGTGCCAAGCGTAAGGCTTGCGCTATAACCGGTAGTCAAAATACCCGATTCTTCGTCGTAGAACATATTGTAGTTAGTACCGCCTTTATCCCAAACGATAGTTTGAGTTGAGGGGTCGTAACTTACTACCGTACCAGTATTTTTACCGGTTATCTTGCCGTCGCCGTCGATTGCAATAGTCGAGCTTGCTGATCCGCCGCTACTTATACCGTAGGTGTTTCCGCCCTTGTAAGAACCGTAATATACGGGAAGATCTACCCAAATAGCGTAGATAGTGACACCCGAGTCTTCAGCGGAAACTTCAGCGTCTTCAGTAAGAGCGTTTTCGCCGTTAGCGTCTAAATACCAACCTACGAATCTCTTCATTATAGATTCTTCAACGCCGTATTCAGGAAGGAATTCACCAATAACGTCGCCTTCGCCAAGATATAAGGTATCGTTGTCGCCTTCTAATACGCCAACTAAGGTAACGACTACTTTTTCAGCCCAAAGAGCGTATAAAGTTACGTCGCTAGTGGGTATGAATTCGCCTTCTACCGCTTGGGTAAAGTCTGCGTCTAAATACCAACCCTTAAAGGTGTAACGTTCGTGAGTTACAACGGGGAGTTCGATTGCAACGTTTTTGTTTGCTTCAACGGGGTCAACTTGAGCAAGTTCGCCTGCGTCGAAAGCAACGTTAACCATAGGTTTAACAGCGGTGTAAACGTCGCCGTCTACGGTTGCTTCGTAATATTCGCCGTTTACGTAAACGCCGAGATATCCGTCGCAAATTTCGTAAGTAGCGTCCATACCGTTAACGTTTGCTACGCCGTAACCAGAAATGACTACGTCGCCCATATTGCCGGTATAAGTGCCTTCAAGTTTATCCGAAACAACGAGTTTTTCGCCGTTAAATACGAAACCTTCGATAAGTTTGCCGTCTTTGTCGTATGCGTATACGTAAGGAGCGTTATAGCAAGCGTCAGCCGCTATCTCTGCGCCGTCAGCGCCTCCTACGAAAGACGCGCCGAAGTAGACTACTTCTTTATAAATGAAAATGCTTACGTCGCAAGCGCCGTCAACTGCGTAGTCGATAGCAACTGCATCGTCCCATGCCGACGCTACGGTTACGGTGTTTTCAAGACCGAGAGCGAAGGGGGTTAAAAGAAGGAAATCGTTGTAAATAGAGCCTGCGGTACGGGGGATAATAACGATACCCGTAGCAAAATCTACGTAAGCGTTGTAAACCGAAACGGAGATTTCGCCTTGTGAATCGGGGGGAGCGGTAACCGTCATGGTCATTGCGCCGACAGTTGCGTCTACCATAACCATTTTAACGTCGCCACGGAAGGGGTATGCAGTACCTGCGCCAGCGCCTGCCGCGTCGATTTCTACGGTTGCATCAGACCAAACGTCGCTAATGCTGATAACGCCGTTTTTGTAGTAATAATCTTCTCTTTCAGCGTCGTAGTAAATATTTGAATAGGTCTTGTTGTCGTAAGGAGCAACGAGTTTTGCAACTTCGATAGTTACTTCGCCGTAAGTAGACGTATAAGTTCTTGAACCTACTACGTTATAGTCGGGAGCAACTTCGTCTGCAATCGTCCAAACAGCGTCGGTAAGCGCAGGAACTTCAACTACTTCTTCGTCGCCACAGCCACATTTTCTCATAGCCGAGCCAACTGCGTCTAAAGTAGGATCTGCCGTAATAGTCCAATCACCAAAGTCGTGGGAAACCATTGCTAAAACGATAGTTATTTCACCGTAAACGGAAGAATAAGTCTTATAACCTGCTTCGTGGTGAGAAGGAACTTTTTCGTCTGCAACCGTCCAAATAGCGTCGGTAAGCGCAGGAACTTCAACTACTTCTTCGTCGCCACAGTCACACTTTCTCATAGCCGAGCCAACTGCGTCTAAAGTAGGATCTGCAGTAATAGTCCAATCGCCGTAAACGTGCTTAGGATCAAGATCTAAAGCGATGGTTACTTCGCCGTAAGTAGACGTATAAGTTCTCGAACCTTTAACGAAGTGAGTCGATGCGGTTTCAGCCGTAACAGTCCATTCTTCTTCGTTAGAAAGCGCGGGGATTTCCCAAACGTAAACGTCACCGCAATCACAAGTTTTCGTTGCGGTACCGGTTGCTTCTAAAGTAGGATCAACCGTAATAACCCATTCACGGTATTCGTGCATAGGATCAAGGTCTAAAACGATGGTCACTTCGCCGTAAATAGACGTATAAGTTCTCGAACCTTTAACGAAGTGAGTCGATGCGGTTTCAGCCGTAACCGTCCAAATAGAGTCGGTAAGAGCGGGAACGTCACCCGTTTCTTCTTCTCCACAAGGACAAACCCTTACTGCCGAGCCGATTGCATCGAGCGTAGGATCGATAGATATAGCCCAGTCGCCAAATTCGTGGTCTTCTACGAGCGGATATTCAAAAACGATATCCACGTAAGCCGACGAATAAACGAGCGAGCCGTGTTCGTAGTGAGTTGACGGAGTGTCGGTAACCGTCCAGAATTCATCTACCAACGCGGGGAGATGAACGTTTTCAACGTCGCCACACTCGCAACTTCTACTTGCCAAACCGTTTTCGGTTTCGGTAGGTGCAACGATTATTTCCCAATCAGAATGAGCGTGCTCGTGGGGAACAACGGTCGTACAAGCCGTAAACAACGAAAGCGCCATAGCAAGTAATGCAACTAATAACATTTTGCTGCGTTTCATGTTTTCTTTTCTCCTTTTTTTATTTGGTTACTTTGTAACCTGATTAAAAATTTTACGCCTTACAGGGGATTGCTCCCCTATAAGGTGGTTTTTGAAATTAATATTCTACTATTCTATCACAAAAGTAGTGCCTTTGTCAAAGAATCCGTGGGTAGAATTGTCAATTGTCGTAGAAATACAGGTCAAAATATCGCCCGTAACTACGTTTGGCATTTCAAACACGATAGTAAAGCCGTTTACCTGCACGGTTATCTTGTTTGCGCTTACCGAATAACTACCGCTAACGCCGTTAGCCGAAGCAAACGCGGGCGAATATTTATCCATAGGGCAATAGTCTATCGTTTCACTACCTTCGTCGTGCTCTAAAGACGTAGATTTAATAACGACTACGCCGTTTGCCTTAAACTCAAAGGTGGTCGTTGCAAGGTAGGGATATCCGTCGCAAATGAAGTTGTATTCTGCGGTAAAGTTTTTACCCGAAACTAAACTTGCGTCAAACTTAATATCGAGTTTTTGAGCCGTCCAATTCTTGTTGTCAAGGCGGTAAACGGTAAGTTCGCCTCCGACGTTTGCGGTTGCAATTCTTCCTTCTAATAGGTAAGTTCCTACCTTTTCCGCGGTGAATACGCCAAAGCCGTCTAATGAAATTTGGCTACCGTCTTCCAAAAGGAAAGTTCCCCTATAATCATCCGCAAGAATAACGCCCTTAGTTGCGTTTTCCACGTCGCCGAAACTGCCTATCTTAATATAGTAAACGTCTTCGCCGACGGTCATCTTCATAACCGATCCAACGGCGTGAAGATTTCCGCTTATGAGTTCAACGCTTGCAACTGCGCCGAAAGATTTAGTAGTGGGCGCTACGATATAGGTGTATTCACCACCGACTACTACTTTGCGGACAGCAATCTTTTCCGCTCCTGCGTAAGCGACTTGACCGCTCGTGTAATAATCGTTAAACGCAACCGCTCCGCTACACTTAAACTCGATTAAACCGCTTGTAAGAAGTTTACCTTTTGCAAAAATTTTAGCGCCGTCCTTATCTTCGGCGGTTGCCGTAAAGGCGTTGTCTTCGGTAATTTTTACAATTCCGTTATAGGTTACCCCACCCGAAACAAGGGTTATTTGACCGTATTTGTCAATGTTAAGAGTCGTGTTTTGATCGATAATACCGCCGCCGTAATTATAAACTACGGGGTTGCCGTCGTACACGGCGTCGAGAACTTGAACCGCGTAGTAAGAAACCACGTCTTCTCCGCCGACCGAAACGGTAATGGTAAACTGATAAAAACCGGGGGTGCTAAACTTAATCTTTTTAGTGTCAATCGCATTGGTTTTTGCAGTACCCGTGAGTTCGCCGTCCTTGGTAATAATGGTGATGCCGTCAAGGAATTTAGGCTTTGCGATCGCGTCGGAATCAGCCCCTATTTTATAAGACTCGATTTCAACTATAGCGCCGTCCAAAACCTGAGCGTTTACGAGTTTTTTACCCATAAGGCTAGGATTTTCAATATAGTTTACTGTTAAAACGTTTAAGAGCGGATCTACGAACAACGTTGCCCTTTCGCCGTAAGCAAAACTATACGGTACGTTTATAAATTCGATATCCATCTTGTTGCCCGTAACCGTATAAGCAAACGAATACCTGTAATAAGACTTAGTGTTAAAGTTTACTACGCCCTTGCCGTAACCGTCAAGGAAGATATACGCGCCGTCCGTTTCGTACAAGCCGAAATACGCGTCTTTTTGGTCTACGGTAAAGGTCTTGTTTTTAACGTCTAAATGGAATTTGTACGAGAAGATGCCTTCGTCGTTTTTATCGTGTCCGTATAAGATAAGTTCGTCCGTATCGTAGTTAGGTCCGCCGTTTTTCATTTCGGAAATTTCTAGCGAGCCTACTTTAAATTGAACTACGCTACCTATTTGAAGGGTAAAGCCTTCGTAAGTATCCGAGCGAAGCGTTGCATTTTGACCGTCGATTTGACCGTTAAACACCATACTTACGTACTTTTTGTCCGAATTCGACGGCTTTTTGATAGAACCGCTGGCTTCGGAATCCAAAATAAACTTGTATTCGTCGCCGTTTAAAGTAAGGATAGACGTTACGCCCACTTGCGGAAGGCTACCGTTTTCAAACTCAACGAATCCGTGCGTTACTTTGTAAACGGTGTCGTTAGACGACTTGTCAATAAGGTCTACCTTTAAAGCGTAATAGAATTCTTCGCCCGTTTGGATTTCGGTTATTTTGAAAATATCCAAAGAATAACAAGTGATAGTATTATCTAAAACGTAACTCGAAGCCGAGTTGATAGTTATTCTACCCGTCAAGTTCCACTTTTGGTTGTGGAAGTAAATCATTGGGCGCTTGTCGTTGTTGTAAGGAAGTTTTATTGCGTTTATAGGGTCTAAGACGATTATTCCGTTTGAATAATACATAGTATAATCGTTGCGCCTTATATCAACTTTGCTAACCGACTCGTCGATTACGCCCGTAACGGTTGCCGTAGATCCGTCGACTATAATAGAGCCGTCTTCGTAATAGAAAAGATTGCGAAGAGTTCTAGTTGCCGTAGCCACGTCGCCGTATTCTTCGTCGTAATCGGCGGAGTTTTCGCCTATCGTAGATAAAAGCGTCCTATACGTACCGATAATATCGCCGTCTAAAACGGTTACTTTAGCCTGCGCCGTATGGCCTTTATAATCGAGAGTTATTTGGTAAAGCCCCGGCGTAAACACGTCTACTTTACCGCTTATCATATCGTAAGTAACTTCCACTTTTTCGCCGTTTTCGGTAACGGTGAAAAGGTCTTTAGTATAGACGGTTGCGCCCGTAAATACTACCGCTCCGCCACCTTCAACCGTGATAGAAGACTTAATAACTAGAGAATATTCGGCTATAACGGGGTCGGAGTCAACGCCGTATACGTAAAGAGCGAGCCTTACGTTTTGTACTGCCGAACTCGTAAAATCAATGGGCTCGGACAACACTTCGGCGTAACAGGTGATTGCGTCTACGTAATTTTTTACGTCGGTAAAGGTTTGGTTTTTGCCGTTTATGGTGAGTTTTACGTTTTTGAATACGTCGTAAGACGCGGTAGATTTAGCAAGGGTAACGAGTTCTTCTTTTATTTCAAGCGAATACTCGTTTTCCACTACGACGTAGGTTATTTGTTTTTCAAAGTAAGTGAATTTAACCCCACCCGTGAGTGATAATTTTTGGTCGTTATAAGGCACTTTAATAGTCACCGTATACTCGCCTACGGCATCAAAATCTACACCGCTGACGTCGATATATTCGTCGATTGCGGTAAAGCGAAGTCCGTTTACGATTACTTTAAAATCGTTTGCAAAGGGATAAGCGTTTTTATCCGTTCCCCTTTTCACGATTACCGTATCCGAAGTTGCGTAGTTGATTATTACGCCCCTTTTTACTTCAACGGTAGCCACGTACTGCTCGCCTTGGTAAGTGAGCGTTACGGTATTTATGCCGACTTGCGAATAGTCGATACTTCCCGATACCATGTTAGAAGTTACGGGTACGACTTGGTCGCCTACCCTAATTTCAAACAAGGTAGTAAGGTCTATAAAGTCGCCGTTAGGATAAGTAACGACGTTTTTTGCGTTTACTATAATTTGACTGTCTTTCTTAACCGTTACGGTTGCAACTTGAGTTACCGCAGTTGCGCCAAAGGTTGCGCTAAATACTACGTCGTAACTCTCGCCGACCAACGCCGTAGATAAAACGGATGCGTCAACCATATCCAAAGTAACCTTTTCCGCCTGCCCGTCTACGTAGAGAGAAAAGAGCGAAGTGGGATCGAAAGTAGGAATTTTGCCTATTTCAATTTGGAAATTAGGATAGGTTTTAACGACTTCAACGATATGGTCTACTACTTGTACGGTAAGTGTTTTAGTAATTCCGCCAACCGAAACTGAGTATTCGTAAACGCCCGCTTGGGCTATTACGCCGTCGGTAACCATATCGGGGGTGATAGATAAAACCGCACCGTCTTTAGTAGCAACGAAAAGGGCGTTGAAATCGTAGCCTTCTAATTGACTTAAACTGAGCGTAACTTTATCTACTGAAAGTTCGAGTGTGTATACGGTTTGTTCAACGATAATTTTTACGGTTGCGCTCAAGCCGTTATACGTGCAAGTTAAGTTAAATCCCCCGTCGAAATACTCTTCGGTAAAGGTTGCGGAAGCGTTTATAATTTGACCGTTTTTGCTAATTTCAAACAAATCTTTGTAGACTAAACTCTCTACGTCTTCGTCTTTTACGGTTATTTCAGGTTGTTTTGCAACTACCGTGTAAACCGTAGATTCGCTTTGCGAAACGCTTTCCGATTGTCCGTCCGACCCGCTTGGGGTTGGCGTACACGCTGTTAAAGAAAGAGCCGATAAAGAAAGTAAAAGCAATAACGCTATTAATAATTTTTTCATTTTGACTCCTTGTGCTTGTCGGTCTAGCCCCTAAAAGGGGCTAAACCTAGCAAGTTAATAACTTTAATTAAGTGTTGGTCTATAACGCTAGTAGGCTAAAAATTAAGCCTTTTTAAGCGTCCAGTCACCGGTTACGCAGAAGTAAATCCACATATTTTTGGTGTCGTTGTTTTCAACGTAGATTTGAACGTTATTCTTAATAAAGCAGATATAAGTGCTACCGTATTTACCAGAGTTTGCTTCAGATTTTGCAAAGCCGTATTTTGCCAAAGCAGTTTGAAGTTTAGCAAAAATTTCGTCACGGTTGGTAATCATAGAGTTTTCGTCGTATTCGGTAGCCGAAGTGTTAAGGTTGAATTTTGCGTGGTAGATAGGCGTGCCGTCGGGGTTAGTGCCAACTTCGATCCAATCGAAGAAAGGTCCGTATAAGTTGTCGCCGAAGATATCCGTAAATACGGTAACGGGGGGCACGTCTTTAGCGTCTTCACCAAAGATGATAGAAAGGGCTACGTCTGCGGTAATGTCTTGGTTAGCGCCACCAACGGGCTTGTCGTAGTAGTATTTAACGTGGAAATCGCTCCAATCATCCATAATTTCTCTTTGAACGTAATTGTCAAAGTATGCTTCTTCTACTACGGTAGTTCCTACGAAGCCGTAGGTGGTGGTGATATTACCGAGATAAGTTCCCATAACGAGATCGTAGGGATACGAAGTTTGATAAAGGTGTCCGTCGCCGGTTACGGTGATGGTAAATTCTTGGCTTCCGTCCGCCTTAGCGTCGTCAGCGTAATCGTGCATTGAAACTTCTAAAGCAACTTCTCTGTTGATTGAAGTTTCTCTTAAAGCAAAGACGTAGTAAGTAACGCCGTTTTCACCCATGTATGAAGACTTAAACTTGAAGATGTTGGGGTTGAAATCAAAAGCAGGAAGAACGTCAGTTACGTCGCCGTTTACTCTCTTCGTTCCAATAAAGCCTTGGTTAGCCGAATCGTACTCAAAGTGGTCGTAAGAACCGTCGCCGTTGTTCTTATAGCCGTAGTATTCGGTGCTGTAATCTTTACCGTCCATAGAATAACTGTACTTCATAGTGTCGGCAATTAAAATTACGTCTTTGGTAACTTTACCGTAAATGCCTACCGTTCCGCTTGCGCTAACGTTGTTGGCAGGTCTGTCGCCTACTGCCATAACTTCGTAATCGCCCGAATCTCCCGAAGGAGCGCTAGTCATAGTTTCCTTTGCGTGGAAAGTATAGTTGGTTGCGCTCTTCATTTCGTTGATTGCAGAAGTTAAAAGTTCTACGTGTTGGGGAGCGGTATAAGGCGCGGGGTCTGCAACTACGGTAGTACCCACGTTAGAGAAAGTGAGTTCTACGATAGATTGAGTCATAGATTCGTAGTGATGAACTTGGTTTTGATCGTAATATTCGCCCAAATAAGCAGGCGCGGTTTGAGCAAGAAGTTTGGTAACAGCGCCGTTTTCAACAACCAAGTAAACTTTGTCTAAAGTTTCTGTCATGAGCGGAGTGAGCGAGAATGCAAGATAAGTCATAAGCATTTCGTCGTCTGAATTGCTTCTGTTCCATACGTATTCGTAAACGTTGTTTACGGGGTCGTATTCAAACTTGTTGATAGTGAGTTGACCTAAGTGGTTGTAAAGGTGTTGGGCTTCCCAAACGGCGGGAACGCTCATATAGTTCTTTTCAATCTTTCTTTCAACTTGGTTGTTTTTGTTGATGAAAACTCTTTCAAGAGCGTGGCCTAAATTGCCGTTAGTGTCTACGTAACCGTCGTCAGCGCTTCTTGCGTAAACGTCGGTAATTTTAACGGGCGACGCGCCGAGCACGTCGATTTTTCTGTTCCAAGTACCACTCCACTTGCCGTCTTGCATGTAAACTTCCATTTCGTATGCGGTGCTACCGCTATACATGGGTTGGTCTACGTCGGTATAGTTGTCGGTCAATACGCCCTTTACGGTAATGCTGGGATTGCCGAGAGCCGTGAGCATATCCGAAGTGAGTTCGCCTACTCTACCTTCAACGGGAAGGGGACGAACGATAATTGATACCATTGCGGTTTTGCTCTTGTTTGCGTTTGCAGTTGCGGTAATGGTAACGTATTTAGCAATGCTAAGATTTTCAGCAACGATTGATACGACTCCGTTAGTTACGCTGATTATTCCGTTTTCAGAATAAGAAAGCGCGTAAGAAGTATCCGTGCTACCCGTTACGGTTACGGTAAGGTTTGCCGTTTCGCCAACGGTGATTTCATCCTTGTCGAGTTCGGCGGAAATCGTAACGGCAACGTCCGGGGTTGCCACAGATTCGCTTTCGCTAGTAGATTCTTCATTACAAGCGAAGGTTGAAATCGAAAGAATTGCTATAAGCATTAAAACCATCAATTTCTTTAAAAAAGTCTTCATTTTTGTTCTCCTTTTTATATTTAAAAACTTTTTATTTTTTAATTTATTACTCTACCCTTTGGGGTAGACGTTTACTTATGATTTTACTTTTTATACGAGCGGTTTTTCGCCGTATAATAAGGTTTTCCTTGTGTAGGAGGAGCAAACGGCTATAAAGTTTTGCTAACCGCATTTTGCGGTTGGCTGACAAAAAGCCGATTAAAATAAAATCTTGGTTTGACGGGAGGAGCAAGCCCCTCCCCTACGGCGTGCTTTTCCATATATCCCGAAAATAATTTTGCTTTGCAAAAGAATTTTTGGGAAAAGGAGCAAACGGCTTTTAGGTCTAAACGGCTACCTTTGGTTGCCGTTTGATTTTTAGCCGATTAAAACCAAACCTTGGTTTGATAGGAGGAGCAATCCCCTCCCCTACGGCAACGTGACGTTGCATCCTTTATAATCTCGCTGTTTATAAAAAGTCGTTTAAAACAACTCTTAGTTTGA
>JAFTTJ010000027.1 GCA_017466825.1 Clostridia bacterium | reverse complement strand
TGCCGGATAAAGCTATTGACCTTATTGATGAAGCGTGCGCTATGATCAAAACGGAAATAGACAGTATGCCGGCGGAAATGGATGACGTTGCACGTAAAATTATGCAACTTGAGATTGAAGAAGCGGCGCTTAAAAAGGAAATGGATTCTTTATCGCAAAATCGTTTAAGAACGTTGCAGGATGAGCTTTCCGTGCTTCGTAAAAATTACGACGAAATGAAAGAGAAACTTAATCAAGAAAAATCGACGATATCTCAAGTTCAAACTCTTCGTGAAGAAATCCAGAAGGTTAATAGTGATATTGAACGTGCAGAAAGAGAATATAATCTCAATTTGTTGGCTGAATTAAAATATGGGAAACTGCCTGAATTAAAGAAAAAATTAGAGGAAGCGGAAAAAGCGTCTACAAGCGTTAAAGCTAATACGATGCTTCACGATAAAGTAACGGAGGAAGAGATTTCAAAAATCGTATCAAAATGGACAGGGATTCCCGTATCAAAATTGGTAGAAAGCGAACAAAGTAAGTTGCTTAATTTGGAAGACATTCTACACGAGAGAGTGATTGGTCAAGATGAGGCTGTAAAGAAAGTAAGCGAAGCTATTTTACGTTCAAGAGCGGGTATTCAAGATCCTAACCGTCCGATTGGATCGTTTATGTTTTTAGGTCCTACGGGTGTTGGTAAGACGGAACTTGCCAAAACTTTGGCTAAGACGCTTTTTGACGATGAAAAGAACATTATTCGAATTGATATGACCGAATATATGGAAAAGTTTAGTGTTTCTCGTTTAATTGGCGCGCCTCCGGGATATGTAGGATATGATGAAGGTGGACAATTAACGGAAGCTGTTAGACGTAAGCCGTATTCCGTTGTGCTTTTCGATGAAATTGAAAAAGCGCATCCCGACGTTTTCAATATTTTACTTCAAGTCTTGGATGATGGCCGTATTACTGATTCTCAAGGACGAACGGTAGACTTCAAAAATACTATTATTATATTGACGTCTAATCTTGGCTCTTCGTATATCTTGGAGGGAATAAACGAAAATACGGGAGAAATTACTGAGGAAGCTAAAAACGAAGTGAATAGGCTCTTGAAGACGCAGTTCCGCCCGGAATTTTTGAATCGTCTTGACGAAATCGTATTTTATAAGCCACTCACACAAACCGAAACCAAGAAAATAGTAGGGTTGTTACTGAAAGGTTTAAAATCTCGTTTGGAAGAAAAAGAACTTCATCTTGAAGTAAGCGATGAGGCAATTGAACAGATAGTATCTGCTGGGTATGATCCAGTATTTGGTGCTCGTCCGCTCAAGAGATTTATTCAATCTAACGTTGAAACGCTTATTGCTAAAAAGATAGTGGCTGGAAGCTTAAAACCTAACGACGTGCTTTTGCTTGACGTTGTAAATGGCGAACTTACGGTAAACGTAAAATAATATTATATAATGTCGGCAGCGGATTTTATTTCGCTGCCGTTTATATATCAAAAATTTTTTCTTTTTTTATGATGCAGTACGTTCAAACGCTTGCCTTTTTTGGAGAAAAGCAGTATAATACTTGCAACAAAAGTTGAGTAGCCTTGATGCGTAAAGTGCCACCGAACGGGACGTTGTCGGTGGACGAAAGAAACCGGAATTTTTAACGAGTTTCTGCGGTATCTGGGCGCGTCCGCTTCGAATATGGAATAGGTATAGCGCGCGTAAATATTTATTCCACACACCTGCGGACCTCTTTTTTGCAAGGAGGTTTTTTTTATGCAAGAATCAGCGCAACAAAAGAAGGGCGTCAGCCCGATCAAACGTTTACTCTTTTCAGCAACACTTGCGGAAAAGAATGCAAGCCACAAGATTGCCTATATATCTGTGATGACGGCTATCGTGGTGGTAGCGAACATGTTTTTTGAGTTCAAATTTGCCGATACACAGTTTTCTTTAACAATTGTTGTATCAGCACTTTGTGGGCTCATAATCGGTCCGTTATTTGGCTTTGCAGCCTGTTTTTTAGGCGATTTAGTAGGGTATTTGTATCACTCTGCCGGATTTGCCTATATGCCGTGGATCGGCATTGCAATGGGTATGGTGGCTCTCGTAACGGGTTTTGTAGTGAACGGTATTAAAATCAAATATAAGTGGGGTATCTACGTTAAAATAGCAATCGTGTGCGTACTTACTTTCTTGATTTCTACCGTGGGGATAAATACAACCGCATTCTGGTTGCTTTATGCAAAAGGCGTACCATATTTTACGTACTTGGCGTCCCGTTTATTTATTCAAGGTCAGATTTGGAACAGCTTGGTAAATTACGCGTTACTGTTTGTGATTGTTCCCATCGTTTTGCGAATTAAGGCATTAAATTTGAGAATTGAGTAAAATGGACAATTGAATAAATCAAAAACTCCCTGTGTTGAACACACAAGGAGTTTTCTTTTATTCGTCTTCTTTAAGATAATAGTACATACAAGGCCGACCGCCCGTTTCGTAGTTTAATTCTCCAATGACAAGACTATTTTCTTCTAAATAACTCATATATCGTCTAACGGTGACAGCCGTTAAACCTGTTTGCTCCGAAATAATATCGCTTGTAATAGGTTCGGGTTGATTTTTTCTTAAGCAAGAGAGAATGGCTTGCAGCGTCTTGTCTTGAATGCCTTTTGGGAAAAGTTCCTGGGGCTGTTTTCTCTTCTTGTCAATAATGAAGTCAATGTTGGATTGATTGAGAGTATCAAAGTCGCTTAAGACATGTTTTTGAGAAATGAATTTATCTAACGCGAGCTTAAAACGGTCAAAGGAAAAAGGTTTCACTAAATAGTCCACAACACCAAGGTGCAAAGCTTCTTCGAGGGAGTCTCTATCGTTTGCAGCAGTGACCATAATGACGTCTATGGCTTGTTTATCTTTGCGAAGTTCTCGTAACGTCTCAAAGCCGTTCATGTGGGGCATGAATACGTCTAATATAATT
>JAFTTJ010000015.1 GCA_017466825.1 Clostridia bacterium | reverse complement strand
TATATACTTCGTTAGCCTGCGTTACTGTATCGCCTTCAAAACCTTGGTGACCGACAAGGTCAACCAAGTCTTTTCAGGCTCACGAGCCTTGGCTAACTCGCATCTAAGCCTTTAAACGGGTTTAAAGTCTTATCTACTTCGCAAAAGAGCGTTACTGCTTTTAGTTTTCGACCCCAATGACCAACAAGGTCTATTGTGTCCGTCAATTAAAAGCGAGCCTTCTTTTGCTCGTATCTAAACCTTTAAAACAACTCGAAAAGAGTAACCAATAAGGTCTACGAAATCTTATAAAAGGCCCATTTGTGCAAAGGTGACTGGGGGATTGTCATTGCGAGCCTACAATCGTAGGCGTGGCAATCTAAAAATCTAAGAACAAACAATAAAACCCGACGGAAAGCCCGTCGGGTTTATTGTTGCAACGTTTTAAAAACTCAAAAAACAAGCCCCGTTTAACGGGGCTATTATTATATTTATAATAATAATTTTGGGCAAGAGTTGACAAGGTGTAAAACAAGTGCTATAATACTAATGATATAGTATATATTATAATAGCCGAATTAGGCAAAAATTTACACGATAGGGGCGCAATTATGAACATACCTTTTTCACCACCCGATATGAGCGAACTTGAAATTAAAGAAGTTACCGACGCGTTAAAGTCGGGTTGGATTACTACGGGGCCCAAAGTAAAAGAATTTGAAAGACAAATAGCAAATTATTGCGGTGTAAATAAGGCGGTTTGCTTAAATTCGCAAACAGCTTGCGCCGAACTTGCCCTTCGCGTGCTTGAAATTGGCGAAGGGGATGAAGTTATCGTGCCTGCGTACACTTACACGGCTTCGGCTTCAATCGTTTGTCACGTGGGGGCTAAACTCGTGCTTATCGACAGTCAAAAAGACTCGCCCGAGATGGATTACGACGCAGTTTCCGCCGCCATTAACGAAAACACGAAGGCTATTATTCCCGTTGACGTAGGCGGTGTGCCTTGCGATTACGATAGGCTTTTTAAAATCGTAAATGAAAAGAAGGGGTTATTTCGCCCCAAAAACAAAATTCAACAAAGCATAGGCAGGGTTGCCGTTATGGCTGACACCGCGCACTCTTTTGGTGCGACTTGGCGTGGCAGACCGCTCGGTAGCGTTGCCGATTTTTCGTCTTTTTCCTTCCACGCCGTAAAGAATTTAACCACGGCGGAAGGCGGAGCGCTCACGTGGAAGACTATTGACGGCGTTGACGACGAAGAAATTTACAAAAAACTTCAACTGTTATCATTGCACGGACAGTCTAAAGACGCTTTGGCAAAAACCCAACTCGGCGCTTGGGAATACGATATAGTCGGCACTTATTATAAGTGCAATATGACCGACGTCATGGCGGGCATTGGGCTTGCGCAATTTGCAAGATACCCCAAAATGCTTGAAAGAAGAAAGGAAATTATAGGCAAATACGACGAGGCGTTTACTCCTTACGGAGTTAAAACTTTACCCCATTATACGGACGGGCATTCGTCTTCGGGGCACTTGTATATTGCGAGAGTGCCTAACGTAAACTTAACCCAACGCAATGAGATTATTATTAAAATGGCGCAGGCGGGCATTGCGTGTAACGTACACTATAAGCCGTTGCCTATGCACACGGCGTATAAAAATTTGGGGTTTGATATAAAAGATTTCCCAAACGCTTACGCCTTTTTTGAAAACGAAATAACCTTACCCCTTCACACTCGTTTGACGGATGAAGAAGTAGACTACGTCATAACAAATTTCGTTAGGATAATAAAGGAGTACGTTTGATGCTTTTAAAAAAATGGGAAGAATTGCCTAAAGAGTTTCAAACTGCCGAAGTAAAAGAGTATTACGACGTTTTAAAAAAGAAGGGGTTTAGCCTATTTTTGAAAAGATGTTTTGATATTTTCGTTTCGGCGATTATGTTAATAATTTTATCGCCGGTCTTTTTAATCTTGGCAATCGCCATAAAAATAGACTCTAAAGGGCCTGTGTTTTACAGACAAGAAAGGGTTACGCAGTTTGGCAAAACCTTTAAAATCTTTAAATTCCGCACGATGGTGCAAGACGCCGATAAAATAGGCGCGCAGGTAACCGTCGGCGACGATAAGCGCATTACGAGAGTGGGCAAGTTTATCCGCAAACTTCGCCTTGATGAAATATGTCAACTCATAGACGTTTTTCGTGGAACTATGACCTTTGTCGGCACTCGCCCCGAAGTCCCTAAATACGTAGCGAGTTACACCCCCGAAATGATGGCGACTTTACTACTTCCCGCAGGGGTAACGAGTATTACGAGCATTTATTACAAAGACGAAGACGAACTCTTGTCTAACGCGGAAGACGTCGATAAAACTTACGTAGAGCAAATTTTGCCCGACAAAATGAAGTATAATTTATCGGCAATAAAAGAATTTGGCTTTTGGAACGATATAAAAATTATGTTTATGACGGTTTTTGCCGTTTTGGGGGTAAAGTACACACCGCCCAAGGACTAAACGGGAGCGTAAATGCAAGAAATAACTGTTAGAAAAATCGAACAAAATGAAAAGGCGATAATAAAAGAGATTGCCAAAATTCACGTTGAAACCTTTCAAGGGTTTTTCTTGACGTTTATGGGCAAGGGTTTTTTAAACACCATGTACCGCGCCTATTGTAATCACGAGCCGTCGACTCTTCTCGGCGCGTTCGACCAAGACGGTAAAATACTTGGGTTTTTAGCCTATTCGACGGATATGAGCGGGCTTTACAAATTTATGATAAAGGGCAGTTTAATTCCTTTCGCTTGGTACAGTTTTTGCGCTTTTTTGCGTAAACCAACCGTGTTTATGCGTCTTATTCGCGCCTTTTTAAAGCCGTCTGAAGCAAAGAGAGAAGAAAAGTATATCGAACTTTCGTCAATCGGCGTTGAGCCTACGGCAAAGTCTAAAGGCGTCGGTACAAAACTTATCAACCACTTAAAAGAAATAGAAAAGAGTTCTGATTGCGAATATATTTGCTTGGAAACGGATGCCGAAAATAACGAAGGCGCAAATGCGTTTTACCTAAAAAACGGGTTTAAATTAGAGCGAGAATATACTACGAAAGAAAATCGAAAAATGAACGAATATAGATATTATTTGGAGAAAACGGAATGAGAATAATATATTTAGCCGCTTATTTTTATCCCGAAAAATATGCGAGCGATTTTATTTATACTTCCGTTTTAGAAGAACTCGCTAAGCAAAACGAAGTACACGTAATAACCCCCCAGCCTTGTAGGGGAGTTTCTGACGAAGAGTACCAAAACTTTGCCGAGTATGAAGAAAAAAACGGGATTATTATTCACCGCTTTAAGATGAAAAAGGAAAGTTCGTCAACGCTTGGGCGTTTTCTTCGCTATAAAAAGTGTGAAAGCGGTTATAAAAAGATTGTAAAAAAAATAGGCAAAGTTGACTTTGTTTTCGTGGCAAGCACACCGCCAACCATGGGCGTTTTTGCAGGTAAACTTGCTAAAAAACTAGGGACTAAATTTATATATAGCCTACAAGACCTTTTCCCCGACAGTTTAGTTTCTACGGGTATATTAAAAAAGCCGAGCGGCCCTATCTGGTGGCTTGGGACTAAAATAGAAAAAAAGACTTACGCTTTAGCCGATAAAATTGCCGTTATTTCGCAAAATTTTTACGACAATTTAACGCAAAAGGGCGTAGACAAGGCTAAACTTGCGTTAATACCTAACTTTATCGACTTAGGGCAAATTTCGCCGATTGCAAAAAACGATAACGTGCTTTTTGAAGAATTTGGCATTGATAGGGCTAAATTTAACGTGGTTTACGCAGGCAATATGGGCTATGCGCAAGGCGCGGATATTATTTTAGACGTCGCTGAAAAGTTAAAAGGCGATCAAAAAGTGCATTTCGTCGTGTTCGGCGGCGGCGCTGAGTACGGGGACTTTGAAACCGCCGTAAAGGAAAGGAATTTAACAAACGTAACCGTAAATCCGTTACTGCCAAAAGAAAGAATATCCGAAGTTTACAGCCTAGGCGACGCGTCGCTCATCATTTGTAAAAAAGGCGTTGGCAAAACGGCGCTTCCTAGCAAAACGTGGAGCATAATGGCTTGCAATACGCCAATTATAGCGTCCTTTGACTTAGATAGCGAGCTAGCGGAAACAATTAAAAGGGCAAGCGCAGGCGTATGCGCGCCCGCAGGTGACGTTGACGGGCTTGTAAAAGCCGTTTTAGATTTAAAGGACAAGCCTATAAGCGTTTGTTCTAGGCAGTATTTACAGGAAAATTTATCAAAGGAAACCCTTATAAAAAAATATTTAGAATTATTCAAGGCGGAAGAGTAAATCGCTAAAAAAGAGAGACATTAAGGAAGAAATATTATGCAAAAAATCCTAATTTTATCAACTTATCCTGCGCCTTATAGGTTTGAACTTTTTGAGAGTTTTACAAAAGATTTTCAAGTGGACGTGTTTTTTGAAACGAGCGTAGGCGATAAACGCGACGAGCGGTGGTTTTTGCAAGGTAAATATTATCTTTTAGAAGAAGAAAGCGGACGAAAAAAGTTTTTAGAAGCGTGTAAAAACTTACAGTCGTATTCTTTAGTGGCTTTTTATGAATATTCAACCAAAGAAAGTCGAAAACTAATTGCCAAATGCAAGCGAGAAAAAGTTCCTTACGCAATAAATTGCGACGGCGTCATTTTACCGCATAAAAAGAATTTTTTAAAGGATATTGTAAAGCGTTGGTTGCTTTCCAGCGCAACGGCGTATATGGCTAGCGGAAAGCATGCAAAAGAGTATTTTTTAAGATACGGCGCAGACGAAAATAAAATTTTTATTCATACTTTTTCTACTTTACGCGCTACGGATATTTTGCAAAAGCCGTTAGATAGTCAAGAAAAGTTTGGATTAAGACAAAAACTAGGATTGCCAACGGATAAAAAAATAGCGATAGCGGTAGGTAGGTTTATTCCGCTCAAACGTTACGATTATCTTTTAAAAGAGTGGAAAAAGATAGACGATAACTGCTGTTTACTACTTATCGGCGGTGGGGAAGAATTAGAAAAATACAAAGAAATTATTAGAGAAAACGGCTTAAATAACGTGATTTTAGAGCCTTTTCATCCCCCTGTTGAGTTGTACGAGTATTACAAGGCGGCGGACGCTCTCATACACCCTACCAGTTACGACGTTTGGGGACTCGTCATAAACGAGGGTATGGCAAAGGGCTTGCCCGTAGTCGTTTCCGATACGTGCGTTGCGGGACTAGAACTCATCCAAGACGGGGAAAACGGTTATTTGTTCCCTATGGGAAAAGAAGACATTGCATTAGAAAAATTGTTGAAAATTATTAGTGACGAAACGTCTTTGCAAAAAATGGCGGAAGAAAGTCTAAAAACTATTCGTGATTACACCATAGAAAACATGGCTAAAACGCATATAGAAATTTTTAAAAAGGTTTTACAATGAAAATTATTTACGGTTGCGCAAATTGCTCCGAAGAAAAATATCGACAACTAAATACTTCGTCGGTGCAACCTGCGCAAAAGTATCATAGGCTTTTAATGATTGGTCTTAAAAAGAGCGGGGCGGACGTCTATTGTTATTCGGGGCTACCCATTAACAGAAACGTCACGAAAAAACTCTTTATCTGCGAAAAAGACGAAGTAGAAGACGGCGTAAATTACCATTATTACAAAACGATAAATTTACCACTTTTCCGCCAAGCAATGATTTATTTTGGCGCAAGGCGCGCAGTCAAAAGGTACAAAAAGGAAAAGGACGCTATCGTCATTTGCGACTGTTTAAACAGGGCTAACGCAACGGGTATGGCGAGCGTTGCAAACAAGAGCAAAATTCCCGTCGTTATGATAGTGACCGACCTACCCGATTACCAATTTGACCAAAAGACGGCAAAAAAGTACAATAAACTGCTTTCAAAAGCCGACGGATATATTTTTTTAACCGAGCAGATGAACGAAAGGGTGAATAAAGACGGCAAGCCGTATATCGTTTTAGAAGGGCATTCCGACGACACTCTCGGCGAAATAGCCGATAGTGAACGCTACGAAGTTAAAACGGGCAAAAAGGTGATAGTGTACGCAGGCAGTATTAAAAAACTGTACGGCATACAGACGCTCGTCGAAGGTTTTTTAAAAGCCAACTTGCCAGACGCTGAACTTCAAATTTTCGGCGACGGCGATTATAGAGAAGAACTCGAAGAAATTTGTAAGACCAATCCTTCGGTTAAATATATGGGCATTCGCCTAAATAGCGAAGTGGTAGAAGTCGAACAGCGCTCAGCGCTACTCGTAAATCCACGCCCCACCGCGCCCGACTACACTAAGTATTCCTTCCCGTCCAAAAATATGGAATATATGGTTTCGGGAACGCCTATTTTAACAACAAAACTTCCGGGCATGCCACCCGAGTATTACCCACACGTCTACGCCGTTGAAGACGAGAGTGCAGACGGGATTGCTAGAGCGTTAAACGACGTTTTTAAAAGCGATTTGGCAATGCGTTTGCAAAAGGGAAAAGAGGCAAGAGAATTCGTTTTAAACGAAAAGTCCAATACCGTACAGGCAAAGAAAATAATTAAGTTTTTAGAAGAGAATTTTTAAATGTTAGCAAAGAGAGAGCCTTTAAAACTCAACTTAATAGAATTGCTTATAATAGTGGCGTTTGCCTATTCTATCGCGCCTATCGTTTCAAGGTTTATAAGCAGTTATTTGACGACATATTTTTATATGCTAGTAGTCGTCGCGCTCGTCGCGCTCGTAATGCTTATAAAGGGCGCTCGCTCGCTCAACGACTGTATCGTTTTACTCGTTCCTTTTTTGCTTTGGAAGTTGCTTACGTTTCTTTTGCCTAGGGGAAACATTATTCTATGGGGATACCAAGCGGTGCTTGATCTTATGCCCGTAGTGCTCGGATATTATTTTTTAAATCACGCAAAAAGCGAAAAGTTCGAGTTTTTTGCAAAGATAATTTTTTGGCTTTGTTTAATTACCTGTGTTACGACGATTATAGGGTGTATGGAATTCCCCGATGCGTCTAGATATTTGGCTACCGTCGATAACCCAGACGCCGCGAAAGCCGTTTTATATAACTGGCGAAATATCGGCGGATATGAATTCGTTTACATGGTGGTTTTAATTCATCCGTTAGTCGTTTTAGCCCAAAAGACGGGCAAACTAAAAAAGATTTACGCTTTTTTATGTACGGCGTTAGTCTTTGCCCTTTCAATTTTTTCGGGTTATACGACGGCTTTACTTTTAACTCTTTTAACCACGTTTACCTATTTCTTAAATAAAAAGCTAACGCCAAAACAACTTATAGTATGGGTTGTGTGCGTAATAGTCATAACCGTAACCTTTTTCACCCTTTTTTCTGACCTTTTAATGTGGTTTGCGGACGTTATAGACAATAAGTTTATTTCCGAGCGTTTAAGATCCTTAGCGGGAGGTAGAGAAGGTATTGAAGGTAGTGACGACAATAGAATCGCTTTGTATGAAAGAGCAATAAACACTTTTATAAATAGCCCTATATTGGGCTCTTACTGGGGTGGTGGACATAATAGCGGACACTCGTTTATACTCGACTTTACGGCGCAATTTGGGATAATTGGACTAAGCGTTTTAATCTTTGCTTACTACGTTATTTATAGATACTTTTTAGCGCCGTATAAAAATAAAGAAGGGTTTGGATTTGTCGTTTGGCTATTCGTTCAAACGATACTTCTTTCTCTCGTCAACACGGGCATGTGGCTTATCGTACTTACGGTCATAATTCCCATATTTTTAAAAGTAATTTACAAGGGGGACGAAAATAGTGAAAATACTGTGGATAGTTAACGTAGTTTTAAACGATTTTAGTCGCCACTTGTATAAAAAGGATGGCAACGGCGTTTGGATGGACGCCCTTTTAGGCGACTTTAAGCAAAAAAAAGAGCACGAAATAGTCGTTGCAACCGTATTGCCTACTAAAGAGAGGGTTAAATATTCTCACGACGGGGTAACCTATTACGCTTTGCCAGACGATTATCCCCCTTTATATAACGAAAATAAAAAGGGCAATATTTTGGCTTGGCAAAATTTACTGTCTCAAGAAAAACCCGACTTAATTCAAGTTTGGGGTACGGAATTTACTCACGGGCTATGCGCTTTAAGGCAGGCAAAGGGTATACCGTCGGTTATTTATATGCAGGGGTATCTCGGTTCAATCGCGCGCTACTACCAGGCGGGTATACCTTACGAAGACTTAAAAAAGACGGTTACGTTGCGAGATTTTTTAAAAGGCGATAGCATACTTGACCAGCAGAAAAAATACCAAAAATCTGCTTTAAAAGAGAAAGAGATGCTTTCTCTTGCGGCTAGTATTATAAGCGAAAACGAGTGGTGTAACAGTAATATAAGGGCTATCGTTCCAAATATAAAAACTTACGCTTTAGCGCTTAGCATAAATAAGGTCTTTGCCCAAAAACAATGGGATATAAGCAAAATTGAAAGGCATTCTTTAACTTGCACGGCGTCGGGCTATACGATAAAAGGCCTACATATGGCGCTTAGGGCGGCGGCTATTTTAAAGGAAAAATATCCCGACTTAAAAGTGTACGTTCCGGGGACTAAAATGGTCGGCGGAAGTTCGCTAAAAGAAAAACTAAAAAAGAACGGATATACGAAATATATCGAGAATTTGATTAAAGAATTAGGGGTTGAGCAAAACGTAGTTTGGCTCGGAAGACTTAGCCAAGAAGAACTTGCCGAAAGGTATGAAAAAACGCACGTATTTATAATGAGTTCGGCAATAGAAAATCATTCCAGTTCGCTTAAAGAGGGGATGATGGTCGGCGTGCCTTGCGTATCTACGGCGGTTGGCGGAATTCCCGAATACGTCAAACACGGCGAAAACGGATTTTTGTACCGTTTTGAGGAATATCCCTTGGCCGTAAAATATATAGAAGATATTTTTGAAAACGACGACTTGGCGACGGCGCTTTCTAAAAAAGCAAGAGAGAGTTCTATTGCCTTGCACGAAGGCAACGATTTATATCAAAAAATCGTCCAAATTTACAAGGACGTTTTAGGGGAGAATAAGGGTTGAAAAAAATACTCGTTACAGGAAAAAACGGAGATTTATCAAGGGCGGTAGCGTCGTATTTAAATAGTCAAGGTTACTGCGCCGAAACGGTCAGTCTGCGTGGCGAAGAGTGGAAAAACGGTGACTATTCATCTTACGATAGCGTTGTTCATATAGCGGGTATCGTACCTAAAAGCGGCGCTACTACTGAAGATTTTTATAAAATCAACTCTGACTTAACGAGAGCATTTAGCGCAAAGGTAAAAGCGGACGGCGTAAAGCATTTCGTATATATCAGTTCGATGGCGGTGTATGGGAAAGAGCCGTCTATCGACGTAAAAAAAGGGCTCGTTACGGCGGATACCCCTTGCGAGCCAACGAGTGACTACGGTAAGAGTAAACTTCTAGCAGAAAAATATTTGCAAGATATTGAAGACGAAAATTTTGCCGTGGCAAGAATTAGAGTTCCAAGCATTTACGGCAAAGGGAAAACCGAGTATTTAGAGCAGTATAAGCATTTAAACGAAAAGTTTAAAAAAATACCCGAAGCCTTTAAAGATAGATATAAAAGCGTTATATATATCGACAACTTGTGCGCTTTGATATATTTGACGGTTACTGAAAAAGCTAAGGGAGTTATTTGTCCCGACGACGGGCAGTATTCGGCTTACGATATATGTAGGGCGCTTTCGCCCCAAAAAAAGACGTCTCGCCTTATGGGGCTAGGGCTTGAAATATTACTCAAGAAGAATATTTCGATAAAAAATTATTACGGTGCTATTTTTTACGATAAAAATCTTACCGAAATATATGAAGGTAAATACAGAATACAAACTTTAGAAAAAGCAATAAGCGAAATTATCGCAAAGGAGAGATAATGTACGCTCCGGTCGTAGTTTTTGCCTATAATAGGGCAGACCATTTGGAAAAAACACTTACTGCACTGAGAAACAATACGTTGGCAAAGGAAACGGAAGTCTATGTTTTTATCGACGGGCCGAAAACGGAAAAGGGCGCAGAAGCGACGAAACGTGTTATTGAATGTATAAAACCATTTGAAAAAGACTCGTTTTTGAGTATATCAAAAATCGTTTCTGAAAAAAATAAAGGTTTGGCAACATCAGTTATCGGTGGAGTAACAAATATAATTACTACGCACGGCAAGGTAATCGTTTTAGAAGACGACGCTGTTTCTTCCCCCTATTATTTGGATTTTATGAATCAAGCGTTAGACTTTTATAAGGACAAGTCGTACGTTTGGTCGATAGGCGGGTTTACCGTTCCTATGAAATTGCCTGAAGAATATAAAAAAGACGTTGTTGCAACGCAAAGGGTAAGCAGTTGCGCATGGGCAACGTGGAAAGACCGTTGGGACAAGATAGACTGGTCGGACGAGCCGTATAAGGGTTTTAGGTTTTCAATAGGAAAACGCAGTAAGTTCAACGCGTGGGGAAATGATCGCGCAGGGATGTACGACGATCAAATGAACGGCAGAATAAATTCTTGGGCGATTCGTTTTGACTATGCGATGTTTACGAATAACGCGGTAAATATTATTCCACGAGAAACGCTTATTAAAAATATAGGTATGGACGGTAGCGGAACTCACTCAAGTGAAGAATCGGATTCAAAGTACAAATCTAATCTTTCAAAAATGGAAGCTTGGGTAATGGAAGAAGTTTCGCTTATAGAAGATATAAGAAAAGAATTTTGCAAACCTTTCCACGTAAGTTTTTTTGATAGGACGAAACGTTTTATAGGCAATCTGTTTTATAAGAAGAGAAAATGAAAAAAGTTGTTATTTTAACGCCGTCTTTAGGGATGGGCGGAATGGAGAGAGTTTTAGTAAACTATGCGAACTTATTGGTTAGTATGGATTACGATGTAACAGTGTTAAATTTTACTTATCACGATGAAGAACTAATAAAGAGTTTTGACGAAAGAGTGCGTTATCAATCCTACTATTCGCCTGTAAAACACTTGTTTAAATCTTCGTTAAAGTCTATTTTAAAAGGGGATTTCCGTCTTTGCAGTTTTACCAAATGGGTAAAAAAGCACAATGCGCAATATTTGTATAAAAAGTTGATTCGAGACGATTTCGACGTTGAAATTGCTTTTTTCGGCGGTATAACCGCTAAAATAGTTAGCGGATCGACCAACCTTAAAGCGAAGGGTTTAGTTTGGATTCATAGCGCTAATATTCAAGGGCTTATAGACGATATAGGAAGCGAAGAAGATTTCCGCAAGGTTTATAATTCTATTGAAAACGTCGTTTGCGTTTCAAACGAAGTAAAAAAAAGAGTGTCACAGCTAATAAGTGAAGATCGTTTAACCGTCGTGCATAATCCGCACGACGTAGAAAAAGTCCGCGAGTTGGCAAGCGAAAGGGTAGAAATGCCTAAAGATAGGTTAAATTTAATAAACGTTTCAAGGTTAGACGATAAATCTAAAGGGTTTATACGCCTATTAGACGTTTGTAACCGCTTAAATGCCGACGGGTTTAATTATAATTTATGGGTGGTTGGCGACGGACCGGACGCTGAAAAAATTAAGGCTTACGCAAAAGAATTGAAGTTGGATAACGTAAAATTTTTAGGTAAGCAAAGCAACCCTTACAAATACGTTTCGGCAGCCGACGTTTACGTCTGCTCGTCTTATTACGAAGGGTTTAGCATGACTATGATGGAAGCGATAATTTTGGCAAAGCCTATTTTAACGACGGACGTTTCGGGCGCGGATGAAATGTTAGACGGCGGAAAGTACGGAATTATAGTGGAAAACAGCGAAGACGGAATATATCAAGGAATTAAAAGTCTTTTAAAAGATAATATGCTTTATGAATTTTATCAAAACAAAGCAGAAGAGAGAAAAAATTTTTTTGATTCTAAAAAAGCGAAGGCAAATTTGGAGAAATTGTTATGCCAAAATTAAGTATAATAATACCCGTATACAATGCGGAAGACTTTTTATATAAAAGCGTGGATGCGGTTATAAACCAAACTTTTCAAGATTGGGAGTTGATTTTGGTAAACGATGGCTCAAGAGATGAGTCTTTGAAAAAATGTCAAGAATATGCAGAGAAAGAATCTAGAATAAAAATAATTGATAAGCAAAACGAAGGGGCAGGACCTGCTCGTAATGCAGGTATTAGCGTTGCGCAAGGCGAATACGTTACGTTTATAGACGCAGACGATTGGATGGAAGTAGACGCCTATAAAACGCTAGTTGACGAAATGGAAAAAACTGATGCGGATCTTTTATTGTTTGGAATGAAGACTCACGTGGTTGATAAAAATGATAGCATAGTTGAAATGAAGGAAGACGACGTACCAATTATTCAAATTGTAGAGCAAAAAGAGTTTAGGAATAAATGGACGAGCTTCTATGAAAAAGTAAATATGGATAGCGTGTGTAATAAAATTTTTAAAAGTTCTATTATAAAGTCTAACGGATTGAATTTTCCTCCTTTGCGCAGAATGCAAGATGGAGTATTTAACATGTATTATGCCGAACACGTACACCATTTTATTACACTTAATAAAAATTTTTATAACAGAAAATGGAATTGCATTGATACGCAGCGAAAAAAAATACCGCCTCATGTTTTAGATTGTGCTTTAGCGTATTATAAAACAGCGCAGAGCTTATTGGAAAAATGGGGGCTTGAAACGGCTCAAAACAAACGGGTTTTTCTTGAAAAAATTGTAGAATTATTACATGTGTTTGAGTTCGTTTTTATACCTAAAGAAGGATTATCTTTTTCTAGCGTATATAATCACCTAAAAAGCATAAATTCAAACGCAGAAGTTCATCAAATTTTAAAAGAATATAAAAAAGCGAAAGGAAAAATTCGACTTAAAGAAAAAGCAATGTTAAACAACTGGAACTTACTACTTGCTTTTATTACGTATAGACAAATAAAAAAAGGATAAAATTATGAACTTTATAAAAAAACTCTATTATAAAATAACGAAAACGCCAATAACTCAAGAAGAAATAAGTAATAGTGTTATTGCCGCAATTAGAAATGGCGGCGGACAAGTTGGCGAAAACGTCGATATTATCGAAACCAAGATAGACCTTGGCGAGCCGTATTTGATTAAAATAGGTAACGACGTGACTATTACTTGTTCAAGAATATTGACGCACGATGCAAGTTTAAAAAAGAAAACGGGTTATACGCGCGTGGGAAAGGTGCACATAGGAAACAATGTCTTTATAGGCGCTAATTGTATAATTCTTCCTAACGTGACTATAGGCGACAACTGCATTATAGGCGCTGGAACGGTAGTCGCAAAAGACGTGCCTGACAACAGCGTTGTCGCAGGCAATCCTATGCGAATCCTTTCAACTTACGAAAACTGCGTGGCTAAAAATCTTGAAAAGATGAAGACCGCCACCGTAATAGACTTATATCCCAAAGATATACTCAAAGACGAAGAAACAATAAAGAAATTGACGGAAAGCGGAAATGGATACGTCTTGTAAGAAAAAAGTATTAATGGTAGTTCATTCGTGGGGGATAGGCGGAGTAAGGACTACGGTTACTAATTTATCCAACGCTTTATATAAAAGGGGTTACGACGTTACGGTTGCCGTCACGTCCAACAAAGTGCTAAAACCCGACGACCTTTTGCCTGAAATCAAATTTTTTGCAAAAGAAGAAAGGCAGAGCAAAATATTTAGCAAATTACCCTATTTTAAACATTTTTGGGGTTCGGGGATGTGGTCTACTAGGCAGCCCCCCCAAAAACTTTATAAGCATTTTATCGGTAATGAAAAATACGATATTGAAATCGCACAGTTCTTTGGGAGGCCTCTTAAAGTCGTTTACGGTTCGCCTAATAAAAACTCAAAGAAGATTGCTTGGATTCATTCGGACTTTGCTTACGGTGAAACCAAGGGCTTTTTGTCGGCGTTTAAAACTTCGGAAGAAGCGATAACGGCGTACAAATCTTTCGACGCCGTAATTTGCGCGAGTGAAGGTGTAAAAGACTCTTTTGAAAAAGAAATCGGAAGAAAAGATAACAACTTCGTTTTATACAATTTAAACGACAGGGCTAAGATAAAGGCGTTAGCGGAAGAAGAAGTAGATGTTAAAAAAGAAAGATTTACCTTCGTTTTCGTAGGTCGGTTATCTGAAGAAAAGGGGGTTACGCGCCTACTAAGTTGCGTAAAAAAATTAAACGCGGACGGCTTTGATTTTGATTGCTGGATAGTGGGCGACGGGGCGGAAAAACAACTTGCGGATAGTTTCGTTAAAGAAAATTCGCTTACAAACGTAAGACTTTTAGGACAACAAAAAAATCCTTACCCATATATAAAAAGAGCAGACGTATTAGTGTTGCCTTCTAAAGCGGAGGCGTACGGTTTATCTCTTGCAGAAGCCCTTATTTTACACACACCTTGTTTGGCAACGGATTGCGTAGGCCCGCGCGATATTTTAGACGGTGGAAAGTATGGTTTGCTTACCGCAAACGACGAAGAAAGTATCTATAAAGGGATGAAAAAACTTTTATCCGACGGCGAATTGCTTTTTCATTATCGAGAAATGGCAAAGCAAAGAGCAGTTTTTTTTGAAGAAGAAAAGATTATAAGCGAGCTAGAAAAAATAATAAAGGATTTGTGATATGAAAAATATCTTAATCATTACTAATTTTATACCGCCCGAACATTCCGCTACGGGTAGAATAGCCTTTTCGATTGCCAAGGAATTGGCAAAGACTAACGCCGTTCATTTGACGTGTTTATCTAGTAACGAAGAAATTCCGAGTTGCGAAAGGCTGACGGTAAAAAAGGTTTTAACTCGGTACGGAAAATATAAAAAGCTCGTTGCAAGCGCTTTGCAAAAAAAAGGGTTAGGGCGACTTTTATCAAAAATTCGATACAAAATATATTATAACTATCTTCAAAAAAAGGGCGCGGAAGATTTAAAATCGCACTTGGAAGAGTTTAAAAAAGCAACTAAGAAGTACGTTCTTGAAAACGGGATAGATACTATAATTACGGTTTCTAACCCATTTGAAACCCAAGAAGTAGGGCAATATTTAAAAAGCCAAATAAAAACTTTAAAATGGTTTCCGTATTTAATGGATTCAAACCGCCACAATCTTGGTTATGACTTTGCAGTAGAAAGAGAGAGAGAAATTTTAAAAGATGCGGATAAAATTTTAATAGTGCCGGCGCTCACTTTTGACGAGGATTTTTGTAAAGATTTTGAGGGTAAAACCGAAGTGGTTGATTTACCGATTATTCCTACCGAAACGCAAGTCGGATCGCCAAGTGATAGCAAAAACGTAAAATTGATTTTTGCAGGCATGCTTTATCAGGACGTGCGCGATCCTAAGTTTTTAATGGAATTTATGGCTCGTTTACCGCAAAATTACATTTTAGAACTGTATTGTGGCGGTTACGTAGCCCCGATTGATAATTATAGGGAAATTTTAGGGGAACGGCTTAGCGTTAACGGCTTTATATCCCCCGAAGAGTTGGATAAAAAAATGTCTGACGCGCATTTAGTGGTGAACATAGGAAACACAGTTTTAAATCAAGTGTCAAGCAAAGCATACGATTTGATTGCTACGGGTAAACCTATATTAAACTTATATCAAAATGAAAAAGATATAAGTTTAGGGCATTTGAGGAAATACCCTTTATGCTATCACGTTGATTATCGAAACGTTACGGAAACAGACGTTAATGAATTCGTAAAATGGGTAGATGAAAACGCAAGCAAAAAAATAGAATATTTGCAAGCAACAGAAAATTTAAAGGAAAAACGGTTGAGTAGCGTTGCTCAACGTATATTAGAAATTATACGATAGAGAGTTTTTATGATTAGTATTATTACGCCTATATATAACGCAGAAAGATATTTAGAGAGATGTTTAAATTCCTTGTTAAACCAGACTTATAAAAATATAGAATTGGTTTTAATTGATGACGGGTCTAAAGATGGAAGCGGGACAATTTGCAAGCGATATATTGAAAAAGACTCAAGAGTGCGTTACGTTTATCAAGAAAATCAAGGCGCAGGGGCGGCAAGACGAAGGGGCGTTAAAGAAGCGAAAGGGGAGTTTATCTTTTTTATCGACAGCGACGACTATTTAGAAAATGACGCGTTGGAAAGCCTAATGTCAGCATTTTCTGACGACGTTGATTGTGTTGTAGGTCAACACGAGCGTTTTGGCGAAATGAAGGAAATAAAACAAGTTGTCTTCCCAACGGGAATTATAAATTTTAGCAAATTACCTGAAGTCAGCATAGCGAAAGTGGCTCTGCATAGTTGTTACGGGCAAGAACTGTGGAATAAACTTTATAGATCGAATATTGTAAAAGAAGCTTTTCAATCGAGAAATATAACTGTTCCTTATGGCGAGGATTCGCTTTATTTAATTGAGTTATATATAAGAATGCGCGCTATAAAGTGCATTTCTAAATTGACGTATCATTATGAGTTTAGATCGGATTCTTTGGCTAGATCAACTGAAAAGTTTTTGCTTTTGGAAGATTTTGCAAACGAGTGCTTACTTTTAAAAGGTAACTTGGAGCAGTTTAATTTGCAGGAAGTTATCCCAATTGTAGTTTTACACGTATTAAACGTGGCTTTAGTTAAATATCGTGGAGAGCAAGGGGAAAAGAAGTTGATTGCCGACTTTTGCAAATTGCAAGACGAGCCTTTTTTTGTTGATTGCGCAAGAACTTTTTTAAAAAATAAAGACTGTTTTAGAAAAAAATACGGGCTCACAAAAGTCCAGTATTATCGTGGGATAGGCTTGTATAAAGCTATAGTAAAGCGTGATTTGTGGTATTATATAAAATGGTATCCGTTAAAAGCGGACGAGTCGATTTCTATCATTACTTTTATAAAAGCATATATTAACAAAATGCTAGGGAGAGTTAATTATGAAAGAGAAAAAAAATAAATATAGCGTTTGTATAAAGCCGAAAAATAGATTGCTAGAATTAAATCTAAAAGAAGTATGGCAATATAAAGATTTGATTTGGCTTTTTGTGCAAAGGGACTTTAAAACAAAATATAAACAGACTATTTTAGGTCCGCTTTGGTTTATTATTCAACCACTTTTTTCAACGATTGTATATACGTTGATTTTCGGTACGATTGCAGGTCTTTCAACGGATGGTACGCCTTCCTTTTTATTCTATCTTGCAGGGAACGTTCCGTGGTTGTTTTTCTCTACAGCATTGCAAAACACGTCTAACACCTTCGTGACAAACGCAAACGTGTTTGGGAAAGTTTATTTTCCAAGGCTAGTTAGTCCTATTTCAACTGTAATAACTTGCATTATCAATTTTTTAATACAATTTGGACTGTTTTTAGTCGTATGGCTATGTTTCTTTTTTAGCGGAGCAAACGTTTCCTTGTCGTGGGCGGCGGCGCTCTTGCCACTTTTAATCGTACAAATGGCTCTTTTAGGGTTTGGAGTAGGTATTATTATTTCAGCGTTGACGACTAAATATAGAGATTTGCAAGTATTAGTTACGTTTGGCGTTTCTTTATGGATGTATCTTACCCCCGTCGTTTATACGGCAAGTTCGCTTGGTAACGGTTTATTTTACAACGCCGTTATGTGTAACCCCATGTCGCCTATTATAGAAATTATGCGTTATGGTTGGCTTGGCAGCGGAAGTATTCCGTGGTTATTTTGGGGAATAAGTTGGGCGGTAACGCTAGTAGTGTTATTCCTTGGCATTATCATTTTCAACAAAGTTGAAAAGAACTTTATGGATACGGTGTAAAGGTGTTTTATGGATAGCGAAAAAGACGTAATATTAAAAATTTCTAATCTAAAAAAACGCTATAGACTAGGCGTAATTGGTGGCGGAACGCTAATGGCGGATATTCAAAGTTGGTGGGCGCGTATTCGTAAAAAAGAAGACCCCAATGCAAAAATAGGCGCAAAGACCTACGGCAAAAACGAAACGTTTATGGCGCTTGACGGTATTGATTTGACGGTATATAAAGGCGAAAGATTAGGCATTATCGGCCACAACGGCGCGGGTAAATCCACTCTTTTAAAACTTTTATCTCGCGTTACCGGTCCTACCGAAGGGGAAATTGGTTTAAACGGGCGTATTTCAAGCATGCTTGAAGTCGGCACGGGCTTTAACCCCGAACTTACCGGAAGAGAAAATATTTACCTAAACGGCGCGATACTCGGCATGACTAAAGCCGAAGTCGATAAAAAAATAGACCAAATTATAGAGTTTTCAGAATGCTCAAAGTTTATCGATACCCCTGTTAAAAGATATTCGTCTGGTATGTACGTAAAACTCGCCTTTGCCGTTGCCGCTCATTTAGACAGCGAAATTTTGGTTATGGACGAAGTTTTAGCCGTCGGAGATATGAAGTTCCAACAGAAATGCTTAAATAAAATGAGCGAAGTTTCAAAAGAAGAGGGCAGAACAATTCTTTACGTAAGCCATAATATGAGCACTATTCGTCAACTTTGCAGTAGATGCGTGGTTATGGATCATGGTAAGATTGTTTTTGATGGGGAAGTTGAAAAAGCTATAGAAAAGTATTTAGATATCGTTTCAAACGAAGCGCCTTATCTTAATTTGGAAAATGAACCGCGCCTTTCTCTCAATGAGGGGATTAAAGTTCATTTGCTTGAAACGGCTTACGTTGATAGAGACAACATAAGGTTTTCCAAAAAAGAAAAGCAAGTCGTTCGTTTAAAGTGGAAAAATGAAGCTGACGTTTCTAATTTGTGTTTAAGAATAGAAGTTTTAAAGCGTGATAGAACGCCCGTGGCAACTGCAATGCTTTATGATTTTTATGCAGGAAAAAATGGAGACTGTGGAACGGTTTGTGTAGAAATAGACGTGTCAACATTAATTCCGGGGCAGTATACTACGATTTATACTATGTTCCAAAAAGACTCAAAGGGAAGCACCGTTAATCTAGATAACGTAAATGGTTTAAGTTTTGAAATCGTCCAAGAAGATGATGATATCGTATGGGATGAAAGAAACTGGGGAAGTATAAGACTTCCCGATTTAAAAATTAAATAAATACTAAAAAGGATAATAAAAAAATGGGATTATTTACAAATAAAACGTTGTTAATCACGGGCGGAACGGGTAGTTTTGGCAACGCCGTTCTCAATAGATTTTTAAAGACGGACATAGGCGAAATCCGTATTTTCTCGCGCGACGAGAAAAAACAAGACGATATGCGCCACGATTTCCAAGCAAAAATGCCCGAAGTTGCGGATAAAATCAAATTTTACATAGGCGACGTAAGAGATATTGCAAGCGTTAAAAACGCTATGCACGGCGTTGATTATATCTTTCACGCCGCAGCCTTAAAGCAAGTTCCTTCGTGCGAATTTTTCCCGATAGAAGCGGTAAAAACTAACGTTTTAGGCACGGAAAACGTGCTTACCGCCGCAATTGAAGCGGGGGTTAAAAACATAGTTTGTCTTTCGACGGACAAGGCTGCGTACCCCGTAAACGCAATGGGTACGAGCAAGGCTATGATGGAAAAGGTTATCGTTGCAAAATCGCGTACCGTTTCCCCCGAAAAAACCAAAATTTGCTGTACACGTTACGGCAACGTAATGTGTTCTCGCGGGTCGGTTATTCCCCTTTGGATAGACCAAATTCGCGCGGGCAAGCCAATAACCATTACAGATCCTAAAATGACGAGATTTATTATGTCTTTAGAAGAAGCCGTAGACCTTGTTTTGTTTGCCTTTGAACACGGCGAAAGCGGGGATATTCTCGTTCAAAAAGCCCCTGCTTGCACCATACAAACCCAAGCCGAAGCCGTTTGCGAACTTTTCGGTGGGGATAAAAACAACATTAAAGTTATCGGCATCCGCCACGGCGAAAAGATGTACGAAACCTTACTTACAAACGAAGAGTGCGCAAATGCAATCGACCTTGGTAATTTCTATCGCGTGCCTTGCGATAAGCGCGGTTTAAATTACGATAAATATTTCAATAGCGGTGATACCGCTCGTAATCCGCTTACCGAGTTTAACTCAAACAATACCGATCTTTTGACGGTTGAGCAAACTAAACAAAAGATTGGCGCTCTTTCGTATATTCAAGAAGAGTTGAAAAGGGGGAATTAAAATGAAGGCTATCGTGACAGGTGGATCAGGGTTTATTGGATCAAACGTGGTAAAATTGTTGTTAGAGAAAAATTATGAAGTAAAAGTAATTGATAATTTATCATCAGGCCATTATGCGAATATTGAAAAGTATGTAAAAAACGCAAATGTAGAGTTTGCTCAAGGGGACGTTTGTGATAAAGATTTTGTAAATAATGCAATGCAGTATGGAGCGGACGTTGTTTTTCATCTTGCAGCTTGCGTAGGAAGGCAAAAGTCTATAGATAACCCCCAACTAGACTCGTCCACGAATTTAATAGGAACGATTAACGTTTTGGAAGGCATGAGAAACAACGGTATTCCGCGTATAGTATATTCTTCTTCCGCCGCGATTTTTGGCGAACTTGTCACGCCTACAATTGATGAAAATCATCCGCAAAACGCAGATTCTCCTTATGGAGTTAGTAAGTTGGCGGCAGAAAAAATGATATTGGCGTATTCTGGTATATATCCTGAGTTGACTGGCGTCTGTTTAAGATACTTTAATATATACGGGGTAAATCAACGCTTTGATTTGTATGGAAACGTTATTCCTATTTTTGCCAAGAGAATTTATTCAGGAGAGCCGATAACAATTTTTGGAGATGGTTCTCAAACGAGAGACTTTGTTAACGTAAAAGATGTTGCAAGGGCAAATTATTTAGGGGCAGTAAGTACGCTAGGTACTGACGTTTATAACTTAGGTAGTGGTAGCAGTATTACTATCAATCAACTAGCAGATATGATGATTAAAATCGCTGGAAAGAACACTCAAATTATATATGCTCCAGAACGCCCTGCGGACGTTAAACATTGTAAGGCGAACGCTAATAAAGCAAAGGAAAAACTTGGATTTGAAGCCCAAGTATCTTTAGAAAGTGGGCTTGAAGAATATATGAAGTGGTATAGAGATAATTGTGTGTAAGGAGATGTTTATGAAAATATTTGAAAGGATATTTAAGCGCAAAAAATCAGGAGGGGGTACCTCTAATCAGGATAAATCAAAAAATATGATAGATTATATCCGACTTCATGGCGGAAAGGTTGGCGAAGATGTTGTCTTATGGGATTGCATAATAGATACGGTTTCGCCGTATATGATTGAGATTGGGGATCACGTAACGATAACGGGCGCAAGAATTTTAACGCATGATGCTAGCATGTATCGTATATGTGGATATACTAAAGTCGGAAAAGTAGTGATAGGAAACAACGTGTTTGTTGGAAAGCAAGCTGTTATCATGCCGGATACTGTTATTGGAGATAACGTAATAATAGGAGCAGGAGCAATCGTTGCAAAAGACGTTCCGTCAAATTCGGTTGTTGTAGGGAATCCGTGTAGAATAATTTGTACGTATGACGAATACGCTGAAAAAATAAAACGACAAATGAAAGAGAGTCCTATTATTGACAAACTTTCGGATGAAATTTTAGCAAATGAAGAAGATAAAAAACTATTAGTAGGAAAAGGAATAGGTTTTATTAAATAAGGACAAGTTATGAAGATACTCGTTACCGGGGCGAAAGGGTTCGTTGGTAAAAACCTTTGCGCCACCTTAAAAAACATTAAAGACGGCAAGGATAAAACTCGCCCCGACTTGAAAATTGAAGAGAATTTCGAGTACGATATAGACGGTACTTTTGAAGAGTTGGACGAATATTGTTCCAAAGCCGACTTCGTATTCAATTTGGCGGGCGTAAACCGTCCGCAAAATCCCGAAGAGTTTATGCAAGGCAACTTTGGTTTTGCATCGACACTTTTGGATTGCTTGAAAAAGCATAAAAACACTTGCCCGATAATGGTTTCTTCGTCTATTCAAGCGACTTGTATCGGTAGATACGATAGCGACTACGGACGGAGCAAAAAGGCGGGAGAAGAACTAGTTTTCGCCTACGGCGAAGAAACGGGCGCAAAGGTATGCGTATATCGTTTTCCCAACCTGTTCGGCAAGTGGTGTAGACCTAACTATAATAGCGCCGTAGCCACTTTTTGCAACAATATAGCAAACGATTTGCCCGTTACCGTAAGCGATCCAAAAATAGAACTTGAACTTCTATATATAGACGATTTAGTCGCCGAGATGCTTGACCTTTTGCAAGGTAAGGGGAACGCTTGCGACTACGACGGGTTAAAAGTTTTGCCGAGCGAAAAGGGTAAATATTATTACGCGCCGATTACTCATAAAGTTACTTTAGGCGAGATAATCGACTTATTGACCGACTTTCGTCGTCAAAGCGAAACTTTAATCTTGCCGGAAATCCCTTGCGGAAGTTTTGCTAAAAAACTTTATTCTACTTATTTAAGTTATTTGCCCAAGGAAAAAGTCGCCTTTGATCTAAAGATGAACGTCGACGCTCGCGGTAGTTTTACCGAACTTTTGAAAACTAGAAATTGCGGACAAGTTTCGATAAATATATCTAAGCCGGGCATAACCAAAGGTCAGCATTGGCACAACACCAAGTGGGAATTTTTTATAGTCGTAGCGGGCAAAGGGCTTATTCAGCAACGCAAAATTGGTAGCGACGAAGTGTTAAATTTTGAAGTTTGCGGTGAAAAAATTCAAGCGGTGCACATGCTCCCCGGCTACACTCACAATATTATCAACCTATCGGATACCGAAAATTTGGTAACCGTAATGTGGGCAAACGAAAGTTTTGACCCCAACCGCCCCGACACCTTCTTTGAAGTCGTCGACGGCAATCCTAACACTTAAACCAAAAAACGATAAAAATAAAAGGAAGAATAATTTATGATTACTGAAAAACTTGTAAAAAAACAAGCAAATCTCGCGCTTGTTGGACTTGGATACGTAGGCATGCCTATTGCCGTTGCTTTTGCGAATAAAGGTTTAAACGTAATAGGCTTTGACTTAAACAAGGCTAAAATCGACCTTTACAAATCGGGCGTTGACCCAACGAAAGAAGTTGGTGACGAGGCCATAAAAAACTGTTCTGTAGAGTTTACTTGTGACGAAACTCGCTTAAAAGACGCCGAATTTATTATCGTTGCGGTTCCCACCCCTGTAAATACTGATCACACTCCCGACTTAACGCCCGTAATTGGCGCAAGCACGATTATTGGTCGTAACCTTTCAAAAGGCGCAATCGTCGTATACGAGTCTACCGTATATCCCGGCGTTACCGAAGACGTATGTCTTCCTATTTTGGAAAAGGAATCGGGCTTAAAATGTGGGGTAGACTTTAAAATTGGCTATTCACCCGAGCGTATTAATCCCGGGGACAAAGTGCACCGTTTGGAAAACATTCACAAAATCGTTTCGGGTATGGATGAAGAAAGTCTTGCCGAAATTAAGGCTGTGTACGATCTCGTTATTGAAGTTGGCACGCACCCTGTTTCCACTATAAAGACGGCCGAAGCGATTAAAGTCGTTGAAAACAGTCAAAGAGATATAAACATTGCGTTTATGAACGAACTCGCAATGGTTTTTGACAAAATGGGAATCGATACCAACGAAGTCGTCGACGGTATGAATACTAAGTGGAACGCTCTTGGTTTTAGACCGGGGCTCGTTGGCGGACATTGTATTGGCGTTGACCCCTATTACTTTACTTATGAAGCTGAAAAACTTGGTTACCACAGCCAAATTATCTTAAACGGACGTATCGTAAACGACGGAATGGGTAAATTTGTCGCTGACGCTGCAATAAAACAAATGATTTTAGCAGGAAAAACACCTAGGACGGCAAAAGTCGTTATTCTCGGCTTGACCTTTAAGGAAAACTGTCCCGACACTAGAAATAGCAAAGTTGACGACATTATAAAGCGTTTAAACGAATACGAAATAACCCCCGTAGTAGTCGATCCTTGGGCTAGCGAAAGAGACGCTATGCATGAATACGGAGTAACGTTAACCGCCGTAAAAGATGCAACTAACGCCGACTGTATAATAGTTGCGGTAGGACACAACGAGTTTAAGGCTATGACTTTAGAGCAGATTAAAGGTATGTTTAAGCCTTGTGAAGATTGCGAAAAGGTTTTAATTGACGTAAAGGGAATATATTCCGTTGCCGATTTGAAAAAGTCAGGCATGAGATTTTGGAGATTATAATAAGTTTAATCACGTTTACGGCTAAATTATAGGAAAAGTTATGCGAAAGGACATCTTGACGAAAGAACAAAAAATATTATTGTTTTTAACGGCAAAAAGCATTGCTAAAGCCCCGTCTTTATTGACTTTAAATCAAGGCGATTTAGACGGCGTCGATTGGCAAACGGTGGCTATTGCGAGTAATAAGCAGGCAGTTCCGCTTGCTACTTTCGACGCGGTAACGCCATATCTTAGCGCCGTGCCCCAAGACGTATACGCCAAGTGGCAAAAAATTGCTATGGCGGTACTGCACTCGGGTTTTTTCGTCATGCAGTCGCAAGCAGATTTAATCGAAATTTTAAACTCTCGCGACTTTCCTTATATTATTTTAAAGGGCGCGGCGGCAAACGGCTATTACCCCAACAAGGGAATTAGAGCGTTTGGCGACGTAGACTTTTTAATCGATCCCGAAAAACAGGCCGAAATAGAGAACCTTTTAATAGAAAAGGGCTATGAAAAAAGCCACGGCGACCACCCCAACCACGTTGTGTTTACCAAACCGCGGGCGCACCTTGAAATGCACTTTGAAGTTGCAGGCGTGCCGTACGGCAAGCAAGGTGAGCGTGTACGAGAGTTTTTGAAAAACGCCGTTTTCACGCCCCAAAAAAAGACTTGCGACGGTGGGGAATTTAACGCCCCTAGCGACGTAAATCACGCTTTAATACTTCTACTTCATATGCAACACCACATGCTTGGCGAAGGGCTTGGGCTAAGACATTTATGCGACTGGGCAACCTTTGTTAACGCTACGGCAGAGCAAGATTTTTGGCAGGCACAACTTATACCGTTTCTTAAAGAAATAGGGCTTTTCACCTATACGGCGGTGATGACGAAAACGTGCGCAATCTACTTAAAGACCGCTTGTCCCAATTGGGCAAACGCCGTAGATGAAGAGATTTGCCAAGAAGTTATTTTAGACGTTTTAGCGTGCGGTAACTTTGGGCAAAACGACGCGCAACGGTCAAAGGGCGGAATGCTCGTTTCCGAGCACGGAAAGGACGGAACGAAGCACGGTAGGCTTTATTATCTATTCAAAATTTTGCACGACGAAACCCTTTCTTCAAAGATGGTTAAGTTTTGCGTTTTGTTATACCCAATCGCCTATATCGGCAAAATATTTTGGCATTTAGGCAGGGCAATTTCAGGTAAAAGTAAACCCATACAAGTTTTTACCGAAGCCGAAAAGCGTAAAAAAGTTTACGATAAACTCAAAGTGTTCGAGAGTGAAAAATAAAGGCAAAACTATAAAAAGTCCGCCTATAAGTTCATTAATCGACTAAAATTATAAAAATAAACAAAAATAACAGGTGAATTATGCAATCAAAAATCAAATTGGACTATTCTGACGTTAGATTTAAAGAAAACGGAAAACTCAAACTTTTAATAATCGTCGGCACTAGACCTGAAATTATTCGTTTGGCAGCCGTAATAAACAAATGCCGTCAGTATTTTGACTGTATTTTAGCGCATACGGGGCAAAATTACGACTATAATTTAAACGGCGTTTTCTTTAAAGATTTAAAACTTGCCGACCCCGAAGTGTATATGGACGCCGTTGGCGACGACTTGGGCGCAACGGTTGGCAATATTATCAACTGTTCGTACAAGCTCATGTCGGCGTGCAAACCCGACGCCCTGCTTATTTTAGGGGATACCAACAGTTGCCTTTCGGCTATTTCGGCAAAAAGATTGCATATACCGATTTTCCATATGGAGGCGGGCAATAGGTGCAAGGACGAGTGCCTGCCCGAAGAGACAAACCGCCGTATAGTCGATATTATTTCGGACGTAAATTTGGCGTATTCCGAGCATGCGAGAAGATATCTTGCCGATTGCGGACTTCCTAAGGAAAGGACTTACGTAACGGGCTCGCCTATGGCAGAAGTTTTGCGCGCTAATCTTAGCGAAATCGAAAGTAGCGACGTTTTAAAAAGACTTGGGCTTAAACCTAAACAATATATACTTTTATCAGCGCATAGAGAAGAGAATATCGACACCGAAAAGAACTTCAATTCCTTATTTACGGCAATTAACAAGTTGGCGGAAAAATACGATATGCCCATTTTATACAGTTGTCACCCAAGAAGCAAAAAGCGTTTGGAAGTAAGCGGATTTAAACTCGATAAAAGGGTGATACAAAATCAGCCTTTGGGCTTCCACGATTACAACAACTTGCAAATGAACGCCTTTGCCGTCGTTTCAGATAGCGGAACTTTGCCTGAAGAGAGTTCCTTCTTTACGAGCGTAGGCAAGCCCTTCCCCGCTGTTTGTATTCGCACTAGCACCGAGCGCCCCGAAGCCCTTGACAAGGCTTGTTTCGTGCTTGCCGGCATTGACGAAAAAGGTCTTTTGCAAGCCGTTGAAACTGCGGTAAATCTCACCTTAGACGGCAACCACGGAATCCCCGTGCCCGATTACGTTGAAGAAAACGTTTCAACCAAGGTGGTAAAAATTATTCAATCGTACACCGGCGTTGTTGACAAAATGGTATGGCGCAAATCTTAAAAATTTAAAGTTTTATCGACTTTGCTATTGCAAATGCTTATTTATAGTTTTTATTAAAATCTTTACTTTTTGGTAGGATAAAACCATTAGAAGTAAAGATTTTTAGTTTTTAGGTGAAATATGAGACAAAAAACATATATTATAGATAATCAAGAATTAATGAGCGAATGGGATTGGGATAAAAATAATGCGATAGGATTAGATCCTAAAAAGATTACGTATGGTTCAGCTAAAAAAGTTTGGTGGAAATGTGTTAATGGACATTCGTGGGTTTCCAATCCTAATCATAGAAGTAAGGGGCGAGGATGTCCTATTTGTGCAGAAAAACAGCGTAAAGAAAGCCGATTAAAAAACATTATAAAAAAAAGAGGATCGTTGCATGAAAATAATCCCGAATTAGCATCGCAATGGCACCTCACTTTAAATGGGGATTTGACACCCATTGATGTCACAATAAATTCAAGTAGAAAAGTTTGGTGGCAGTGCGAAAAGGGTCACACATGGAAAGCGGCTATAAACAGTAGAACAGCGGGAGCAAATTGCCCCGTTTGTTCAGGTCATAAAATTGTGGTTGGCGTTAATGATTTGGCAACGGTAAGACCTGACTTAGCGAAACAATGGCACCCGATTAAAAACGGGGAATTAAAATCAACGGACGTTACCGTTGGAAACGGAAATAGCGTTTGGTGGCAATGCGAAAAAGGTCACACATGGAAAGCTAAAATATCAAATAGGGGTAATGGAAATAATTGTCCTATTTGCATAGGGAAGAAGGTTCTTGTGGGGTTTAACGATCTTGCAACAGTTTTACCGAGTCTTGCCAAAGAATGGCATCCCATAAAAAATGGAAACTTTACGCCCCAGCAGGTAACTGTGGGTTCAAATAAAAGAGTTTGGTGGTTATGCAATAAAGAACACGAGTGGGTATCAAGCGTGAATAAAAGAAGTACAGGTTGTGGATGTCCCCAATGTGCGGACGAGATGAGAACAAGTTTTCCAGAGCAGGCAATATTTTTCTATTTAAGAAAAATTTATTCCGCGCGTAATCGCTATATGCTTAATTCTAAAACGGAAATAGACGTGTATTTACCAGAATATAAAATTGGTGTTGAGTACGACGGTTTGTATTTTCATAATGGGAGCGCTGCGAAGAAAAGAGAATTAGATAAAGAAAAAACGTTAAAAGAAAACGGGATACTTTTATTGCGGATTAAAGAGACAAAAGAGAGTATAAGGGATGATTTAGAAAACAATGTTATATATTGTAGGGTGGGAGATTCCGAAAAGGAGTTATCAAATACTATTTATAAATTAATAAATCATATAAAAAAATTTACTAAATTGTTTTTAGATGTAGATATTGATGTTTCAAGAGATAGGTTTAAGATTTATGAGCAGTATATTGAAAGCGAAAAAGAAAAATCTTTGCATGCCATATATCCGTCTATTGCAAAAGAGTGGCATCCTATTAAAAACGGGAAATTACAACCTGAACATGTTTCGTATAGTTCAAACAAAAAAGTGTGGTGGCAATGCGAGTTTGGGCACGAATGGGAAGCAACAATAAATAGTAGAAAAAGAGCAGGCTGTCCATATTGTGGTGGCAAAAAAGTATTAGAAGGGTTTAACGATTTGAGAACTGCCAATTTACCACTTGCATTAGAATGGCACCCTACAAAAAATAGAAAAATTTCAGCTACATGCGTTACGGCAAATTCTAATAAAGTTGTATGGTGGAATGGTAAATGTGGGCACGAATGGAAAGCATCAGTTGCTGCCAGGAATAAAGGTGGTGGTTGTCCGTTTTGCGCTGGGAAAAAAGTTTTTGTGGGTTATAATGACTTGGCAACTATAAATCCGCGACTTACTCAAGAATGGAATTTTGGCAAAAATATAAAATTTGCACCAACTGAACTAACCGCAGGTTCTGATAAGAAAGTGTGGTGGAAATGCTCTAAAGGACATGAATGGATGGCTACTATTTCAAGTAGGAGCAATGGCTGTGAATGTCCTTATTGCACAGGTCAAAAGCTTTTGGTGGGGGATAATGATTTAGAAACTACTAGCCCAATATTAGCGAAAGAATGGCATCCTACAAAAAATGGCGATTTAACTCCTAGAGACGTAATGCGTGGAACAAATAAAAAAGCATGGTGGAAATGTTCTAAAGGACATGAATGGATGGCTACTATTTCAAGTAGGAGCAATGGCCGAGGGTGCCCTTATTGCGCAGGTCAAAAACTTTTAGCGGGGGAGAATGATTTAGAAACTACTAGCCCAATATTAGCGAAAGAATGGCATCCTACAAAAAATGGCGATTTAACTCCTAGAGATGTAATGCGTGGTACAAATAAAAAAGTATGGTGGCAATGCGAGTTTGGGCACGAATGGGAAGCGATAATAAATAGTAGAAGCAAGGGAGCAGGTTGTCCGAAATGCTGGGAAGAAAGAAGAAGGGCGATAAAAAGAAATAAAAACAAGGATTAAACGTGTTGAAAACACGAATTTTGCTAGGTGCTAAGCGGATTTGGATTATTGACAAAATGGTGTGGAGAAAGCAGTAAATAGCCGCCTATAAGTCGATTATTGGCAAAAATATAGTTAAATAGACCAAAAATAGCGCGCGGGCAGTAGCCCGCGCGCTTTTCGTTTGAAAATTAAATAGCAACCCAACTTGCGGTTGAAAGTTAGAGGTTTATTATAGCGCTATGCTAAAAATTTTACGCTTGCATAGTTAGGCTTTTTGCGTTGCTTTAAAACATACTAATCGTTACAGAAAAAGTCGGTTGACGGGGCGGAATTGGGCTTTCTGCCGACCGAAGTGTTATCCTTGCGCCTATCCCGTAGTTCGGGCACGGGGTTTGGCGCTAGTTGAAAGCGGTAGTCCGCGCCACGGCGACGGATGGTTTGCTCTATTACGTTATGCGAAGGAACGATATCCACCGTGGGGTTTACGATATTTTGAAGGGTGAAAAAGTCGGCGTCGTCGGGCAAGTTTTTAATGCGCGCGTAGTCGTCTTTAAGCGAAGTGTACTGTACGGTATCAGTTAAAATACGGCGGACGTAGTCGACGTTTTCGTGCAGGGAAATAGGCGCGGGGAAATCACCGCAAGGTATGACTTCTTGCCACTCTTTGCCTTCGTATTTGCGCAGTAGTTCAACCGCTTTATGTAAATGAGAAATTTCGATAGAAAGGTTTTCTTCCCACAAATTTTTAATATACGGGTCGGTTTCCGTCGAATAACACGACCAATATAGATAACACTCGGCGTACTCGTGCCAAAGCAGTTTTTCAAATTGGCTAGCACCTGCGTCCATCAGCGACTCGTAATGGCTTACGTGTTCTTCTTCAACCATAGCGATTTCTTGGTAAAGCCGTCTGCCTGCGTCCGATTTTGCAAAATTGGTAACGTTCATATAATAATTCATAGTTTGCTGTTCGGCAGCGGTAATTATCATCGTTGAAAGAACGGTTTGTACGTCCGCCGTCTTTGAGTTTAGCCCCTTTTTTACGTTGTCAAAGGGGTGTCTGTGGTGAGAAATAGTCGGACGGGCAGGCATGATTTCGGTATATCTACCCACTAGCCACTCGGCAAATACCCCTTGCTCGCCTTCGAGTAGGTTAGCGTACCTATAAAGATGGTCGAAATCTTCCAAAAGGGCGAAGTCGAGCGCCGTTTTAACGTAGCAATCGAGTTCCCTTTGGGCAAGTTCTGCGGTAAGGTCTACGGCGAGTTGCTCGTAGCCGATTGTATGCTCTAAAATGCTTTCGTCCTTGGGTTTTAAAAGCGAAATTTTAAGTTGTTGTTGCTTTTCAATATAGCGGGTAAGCGCTAGCTCTCGGCGCAAGTCGTTGTCGTCGGTTAGCCTAGCAAACCCGTGCGAAAACCAGTTGGCTTCAAACTCCGTGCCGTTCATTAAAATAATACGCGTTTTCGTATACGGGTCTACTTCGCGACGGTCGTAGGGGCGGGGGTAAAGCCTTTGCCAGTTTTCAATCAGTTTTATAAGCGGTCTTGGTTTTTCGTTAAACGGATTCATTTAAAATCTCCTTTTTTCCGTACTGCATTATATTCTTTTAGCCGTATAAAAGTTAAGAAAAAATTTTTTCATGTCCCCCTTAATTCCCCATTGCGCGCCCAACGGCGATTTTAAGGTAGCAAAAAATCGGCCGTATAATTATGCAAAACACCTTAAAAATATAAATAAAAATTGCATATAAACATATTTATATGCGCGGTTTATGCAATCAAAAGAAAGGCAAACCTTAAAATTTTTCATTTAAACTTAAAATGAACCTTAAAATTTTTTGACAAAAAGCGAGATAAATGATATAATAAACTAACTATAATGGAAAAAAAAGCCCTTTTATAACCATTTTTCAAAAAAAATAGTAAAATTTTAAGGTAAAGCGATTAAAAAACTTAGGAAAATCAAGCAAAAATGAGTAAAAACCTTAAATTTTACTTAAAGAGCCAACCTTAAAATTTTTTAAAGTTGGGAGCGCGGGTTAATCTTTAATTATACGAGTTATAAACGCCCGTTATAACACGCGCGACATTACATTATATAATTGCGAAAAATTACACTCAAAAACAAAATTTTTCAAAAAATTTTTTACAAAAAAATATGCAGTCGAAAAAATACGGAGATTTAGACATGAAAATTAAAAGACTGATTGCTCTAATTTTGGCGCTGTGCGCCTTATTCGCATTTTCTTCCTGTGGGGAAGAAGAGAGTAGTCCTTACGACGGAAAAATTAAAATCGTGTTTGAACTTGAAGGCGGTAATTACAAAAATTCACCTAAAAGCGTAGTTCATTATTACGATTACGACGAAGACGGCGTAGCCATTTTAAGGCTTGACGAAATCGACGATAAACTTGCCCCCGTGCTAAGGTCTGGTTACGAACTCGTCGGTTGGTACACCGAAAAGACTCAAAACGGCGAAGAAGTTACCTATTCGGGAGAGTGGAATTTTAATTCTACCACTACCGAAAACCTAACCCTTTACGCCAAGTGGGAAGAAGACGTAAAGTGTACGTACACCGTTTGCTACGTTGACGAAGACGGAAAGATAGTACCCGTTACCGAAAAGTCGGTATACACCGTCAAAAAGGGCGACAAGTTTAAAGATAGATACGATTACGCCGAAAAGAGAGACGGATATACCTTCTTTGAATTTCTTACCGAAGACGGCGAACCGTGGGATACGAGTTTCGTTCACCCCGGCAAGGATGCAGAAGGCGACTCTAACGTAAACGTAATAGCGTCCTACTTACCCGTTAAGGGCGACTTCGTGATAGCCTATACTGCAAACGATATAACGACGGCAAACAACAAGGCGAAAGACGTTTATTTAATGAACGATATCGACATGGGCGGAACAGAACTCACTTTTGAATATTTTAACGAAAGGAAGTTTTACGGAAACGGCTATAAATTGAGTAATTTCAAGGTGGTATACAACGCTACTACTACGGCGCTCGTTAAAAACCCCGACCTTGAAAACGCAACCGAAAACGACACCCTTTGCATAAGTTTGTTCGGCAATATCGAAAACGCAATTATAGACGGCGCAACGTTTAGCGACTTTACGGTAGAAATTAAAAACACCTATCCCGGCGTAAAGAGAATAATCTTCGCCCCCGTAGCCGTAATCGCAAAGGATTCTACTATTAAAGGCGTAACAATTTCGGGCTCGGTAAGTTACAAGATAAGCAACTTGCCCGTAGGCTTTGACTTAGATAATCTCACGATTGTAGAAGACGGCGTTTGCTATAAGGAAAACGGCGAAAACCAAATCTCGGACAACACCGTTCAAATAACGGTAATAAACGAATAAAAACTTGACGAATATAAAAATAGGAGAAAAGAAATGAACGCAAAAAAGAGATTTTCAAGCAAATTACTTTCAATCGTTTTAGTAATTATGATGGTATTTTCTACCTTTGCTTTTGCTTCTTGCGGTGAAGAATCTACTTCTGAATCCGTAGGTGAAAGCGTAGTAGGAAAGATTTACGACAACGAATCCGATCCGCTCGTATTTTCAAGCGCCGAAGTAGACAGGGTTTTCAACCCCTTCTTCTCGACCAACGCGGCTGACAGTAGCGTAGTAGGTATGACTCAAATCGGCATGCTCTCAAACGACAAAGACGGCAAGCCCGTATACGGCGAAAATCAACCCACCGTTACTCAAGATTTATTGATCGTAGACAACGGCGGTGAAGAAGACGTAGACCTTAAAACGACTTATTACTTCGTTTTGAAAAACAACGTAAGATTTTCAGACGGATCTTACCTTACGATAAAGGACGTTTTGTTTAACCTTTACGTATATCTCGACCCCGTTTACACGGGTTCTAGCACCATTTATTCTACCGATATAGTAGGTCTTGACGCTTACCGTTACAACACCAACAACGAAACCGAGCAAGACAACTTTATGAGTAGATTCCAAACGGCTGCAAGGACGAGAATAGAATCTCTTATCGAAATCGTAGTCGAAGCAAAGGATATGGCTAAATACGAAGAAGTATCTAGCGTTGACGCAGGCATTAGACAACTCGCTGAAGAAAGAGCGGGTATCGACGCTTACGCAAACGTTTTGCAAGACTACGCAAAAGCGGGCGAACTTTTCAAAGAAGAACTTAGAACCGACCTTTCTAACTCTCGCGATTCTTTTGCCGAATTTAAAGTTTTCGACGAAAAGGGCAAGGCGTATGAAAATATGTTCGCTAGCGACGTAGAAATGTTCCTTTATAACGAAGGCTATATTACTTGGAACAAAAAAGAAGCCAAGATGGTAAGTTCTGTTCACAACGATTACACTCAGGCTAGAAATATGACCGAAGAACAAGCGATTGACTTCGTTTACAAGGATAAATATCCCAACGCTTTAGACGAAATCGTTTCTTACTGGGCAACCGCAACTTCTTTACAAGAATATATCGTAAATGCCGAAATGAGTAAATATTTCGATTCTACCAGCGGTGGCATCAATAATATTTCGGGTATTAAATTTGAAAACAAAGACAAGTCTATAACCCTTCCCAACGGCGATAAATACGACAAACCTGAATACAATAAAGACGGCTCTGTAAAGAGCGGTAACGAAGTCCTTTCGATTACCATTAACAATATCGACCCCAAGGCAATTTGGAACTTCTCGTTTGGTATCGCTCCAATGAGTTATTATTCAAGCGCTGAAGAAATTGCTAAGTTCGACTATATAAACCACTTCGGCGTAAAGAAAGGTAGCCAAGACTTTATGCAAGACGTAGTTAAAGACCCCAACAAAATAGGTCTTCCTATGGGCGCAGGTCCTTACGCTGCAAGTAAGGCGAGCGGTGGTCTTACCAACGTAAAAGAAAGCGACTTCTACGACAAGGGCGTTATCTACTTTGAAAGAAACCCCTACTACGTACTCGGCGCTCCTAAGATTAAAAATATCCGTTATTACGTAGTTGCTTCGGCTCAAATGCTCAACAACCTTTACGAAGGCGTTATCGACTTTGCCGAACCCAACGCTAAACCCGAAACCGAAGCCGAACTCAACTCTAAAAAGAGTCAGGGTATTGAAAACGAATCGGTTCGTACCATGGGTTACGGTTATATCGGCGTAAACGCAGGTAAAATACCTTATACTAAGGTAAGACAAGCGATTATGCACTCTATCAACACCCAACTTTGCGTAAGTTATTACCAAACTTCGGCTCAACCCATCTTTAGACCTATGTCGCTTGAAAGTTGGGCTTATCCCAAGGGCGCAACCGCATATTATCCTTACGTCGGCTCGCCTATCCCCGAAGACCTTTCGGTAGTAAGCCCCGACTATAAAAACTACGTACAAAAGAAGGGTTGGAAAGCGGGTTATACCATGACTTTAAACGAGCAAAAAGAATTTATTAAATATCTCGTTGAAAGCGCAGACTTTACCGTAGGTGGCGACGGTGTTTATACGAATAACGGACACAAACTTTCGTATACCTTTACCATAGCCGGCGAAGAAAAAGACCACCCAGCGTGGGCTGCAATGTATCAAGCAGGTCAATTTCTTAACACTATCGGCTTTAACATCATAACCAAGACGGATGCAAACGCCCTTTCAAAACTTTCAAACGGTGAACTCACCGTTTGGGCAGCCGCTTGGGGCTCTACTATCGACCCCGATATGTACCAAGTTTACCACATGGAATCAAAGGCTACTTCTACCTTAAACTGGGGTTATAAGCAAATTCTTGCAAACCCGAGCAAGTATAAGTACGAATACGACCTTATTGAAGAACTTTCCGACATTATCGACAACGCGAGAAAGACCGACGATATGGCAGTTCGTTCAGACTTCTATAAAGACGCTCTCGATATCGTAATGCAACTTGCGGTAGAACTTCCCACCTATCAAAGAAACGACCTTTTCGCTTACAACGCAGGCAAGATTGACAAATCTACGCTTACTCCCAAGTCGGGACTTTCGGCGTTCTACGGTCTTACTACCAGAATTCATACCGTATCTTTAATCACCCAATAATAGACTAATATAAAAACGGGGCAACCGAGCCGTTGCCCCAAAGAAAATACTTAAAAAGAAGTGATACGATGCTTAAATACATAATTAAAAGAATTTTAATATCCGTATTGATACTGTTCGGCGTATCCGTAATTTTGTATTCGCTCGTCCGCATGATGCCTAACGACTATATCGACAACAAGTTTTCGTCGCAGTTGCAACAAGGCTTTATCACCCAAGACGACGTCGATAAATACAAGGAATTATACGGTTTATCGGGCGGTATATTTGAAGGTTATTGCAGTTGGGTAGGCAATTTGTTTACCAAAGGCTTGGGCAATTCCTTCCTTTACGAAGACCCCGTAGTTGACGTTATCGGCAAAAATATGTGGATTTCTTTCGCAATAGCCGTTATCGCTACTATTTTGCAATTTTTAATTGCAATTCCGCTCGGCATTTCAAGCGCGACGCATCAATACACGGCAAGGGATTACGCCGTAACTATATTTACTATGATGGGGCTATCCTTGCCCACCTATTTCTTTGCGGCTATCGTCATAAAGATTTTATCCGTTGACTTAGACCTGTTCCCAATAGGCGGTTTAATAGACCCGTCGGCAAGTTATCCCGAAACTTTCTGGGGCGGACTCACGCAGTTTTTCGATATAGTCCACCATCTCGTACTGCCCATTTTCGTCAGCGTTATTCTCTCGCTCGGCGGACTTATGAGATATACGAGAACTAACACCTTGGAAGTTTTAAACGCCGACTATATCCGCACGGCGAGAGCAAAAGGCTTGTCTGAGAAAACGGTTATTTATAAACACGCTTTTAGAAATACTCTCATTCCCCTTGCAACCTTGCTCGCAGGTATTTTGCCGTCACTTTTCGGCGGTATGATGATAACCGAACAGGTTTTTGCAATCGACGGCATAGGTAGACTTGCCTACAACGCGCTCAGACAAGGCGACGTGCCTTTCGTAATGGGTTACAACCTTTTCTTGGCGATACTTACGATAATAGGCACGCTTTTCTCGGATATAATGTATTCGATAGTAGACCCGAGAGTTAAACTCGGTAAGTAAGGAGAGATTATGGAAGAAATTAAAGATTTAACCGTCGCTCCTTGCGACGAAGTCGTAGAAAATACGCCTGATCCCGAAACCCCTGAAGAAGAAGCGGAAGAAGTTGTAACTTATAAGGAAATGAGTCCTTTGCAAATGGTTTTGAGAAGGTTTTTCCGCTCGAAACTCTCAATTATCGGACTTATAATGATAGCGTTTTTGTTCATTTTCGCCTTTTTAGGCCCTGAAATTTACAGGGGAATTTATTCGTCCCACTTTGCGGGTACGGACTTTGAAGTCGGCGAAAATATGGACGAACACGTAGACCGAACCGAAGTTATTTACGAAACCGAAAAGTACATAACCTACGTAGACCCTATAACGGGCGAAGAAAAGCAACTTATTGAAATAGTTTACAGTCCCGTTCCCTTAAACGCGAAAGCGCCGCCGAGTTTAGTGCATATTTTAGGCACGGACGAAAACGGTATGGACATTTTCGTAAGGCTTATGTACGGCGGTAGAATATCGTTGTTTATCGGCTTTATAGTAGTTTTCCTTGAAACTATTATAGGCGTCGTTTTAGGCGGTATTTCGGGTTACTTTGGCGGACTTGTTGACCAAATCATAATGAGAATAGTCGATATATTCAACTGTATACCCACCTTGCCGATACTTTTGATTGCGTCGGCGGTTATCGACTCGTGGAACTTATCCCCCGACCAAAACATTTACGTTTTGATGGTAATCATAACCATTTTCGGTTGGAGCGGAACGGCGAGAATAGTTAGGGGACAAATACTTTCACTTCGCGAGCAGGAATACATCACGGCGACCGAAGTTATGGGGCTTCCCACTTGGCGAAAGATATTTAAGCACCTAATACCCAACGTTATGCCACAACTTATCGTTTCAATGACGCTGGGGCTTGGTAGCGTAATTTTGTACGAGTCTACTTTGAGTTACTTAGGACTCGGCGTACAATATCCCAAGGCGGCGTGGGGAACTATGATTGCTTCAACCAACGACGATACGATACTTAAATATCACCTTAATATGTGGTTGCCCGCAGGTCTTTTGATAGTTGTTGCCGTACTCGGCTTTAACTTTATCGGAGACGGCTTGCGCGACGCCATGGACCCCAAAGCAAGAAAATAACAGGTGTAAAAATGGAAAAGAAAAAGAGCGGTTATATTTCTATAAAAGAAAGTCGCGAAATTCAAAAATATAACGTCAAACAAATGAAGTATTACGAAGCCTTAAAAAGGCGTAAACTCGCCGAGAGCGAATATACTTCGGTTATGAAAGACGAAAACAACGTTATTGAACTCGAAAACTTAGAAACTTGTTTCTTTTCGGATAACGGAACTGTCAAAGCCGTAAACGGCGTAACGTTTAGTATACCAAAAAACAAGATAGTAGGCGTAGTAGGCGAGTCGGGTTGTGGAAAGAGCGTTACGTCCCTTTCGATAATGCAACTTGTCCAAGCCCCCCAAGGTCAGGTTACGGGTGGTGAAATCCGCTTTAATAGCGACGATTTAGGCTACGACGAGCAGGGAAGAAAACGCGCCTATAACGTAGCCGTTATGCCGACTAGCGAAATGTATAAAATTAGGGGTAGGGATATCACTATGATATTCCAAGAACCTATGACGAGTTTAAACCCCGTGTTTACCATAGGCTACCAACTCGACGAAGTGTCTTTTTTACTTCAACCCGATATCCCCAAGGCGGACGCTAAAGCAAAGAGCGTAGAACTCTTAAAAAAAGTCGGTATCTCTATGCCCGAGCACGTTTACGACAGTTACCCGCACGAACTTTCGGGCGGAATGCGCCAAAGGGTAATGATAGCAATGGCGCTTGCCGGCAATCCCAAACTAATCATTGCGGACGAGCCGACTACGGCGCTCGACGTAACAATTCAAGCGCAAATCCTTGAACTTTTAAAAGACCTTCAACGCGAGCAAGGTTGCTCGATAATGCTCATAACTCACGACCTTGGCGTAATTGCCGAAATGGCGGACGAAGTAGTCGTTATGTATGCTGGTAAGGTTATCGAAAGGGGTACGGTAAGAGAAATTTTCCACGATCCAAGACATCCTTATACGATAGGCCTTCAAAAGAGCAAACCCCTTATCACGTCGGACGTAAACGAGCCTTTATATTCAATACCGGGCAACGTTCCAAATCCCATAAACTTGCCCGATAACTGTTATTTTAGAAACAGGTGTAATCGTTGCGTTGAAAAATGCAAGGGCAAATATCCCGATATGATTAAAATTACCGATACTCATTACGTATCTTGTTACTTATACGAAGAAGGGGGTAAATAATGGAAGAAATCAAAACTGAAGTTATTGAGCAAGAAACCGAAAAAAAGCCGTCTTCAGAGTATATTTTAGAAGTTGAAAACCTTAAAAAATACTTCGCAATCGAAACTACGCTTTTCGGTAGACCGACCAAGTTTTTAAGGGCGGTTGACGACGTTAGTTTTAAGGTGAAAGCAGGCACTACCTTGGGTATAGTAGGCGAGTCGGGTTGCGGTAAAACCACGCTTGGCAGGACGATTTTAAAACTGCACGATATAACGGGCGGTAAAGTCGTTTTCGACGGCAACGATATAACGGATATTTCCAAGTCGGAAATGAGAAAATACCGCACGCAAATGCAACTCGTTTTCCAAGATCCCTATTCGTCGCTTCCGCCGAGAATGACGGTCGGCAACATCATTGCCGAAGCCGTAAAGGTACATAATATCGTGCCAAAAGAAAAGGTTTCAGAGCACGTTAGAAAAGTAATGAAACAATGCGGGCTTCAACCCCATTATTACGACCGTTACCCCCACGAATTTTCGGGCGGACAACGCCAGAGAATTTGCATAGCGAGAGCGCTTGCCGTAAACCCCAAACTCGTCATTTGCGACGAGCCCGTTTCGGCGCTCGACGTGTCTATACAAGCGCAAATAATCAACTTATTGAAGGACTTGCAAAACAAAATGGGACTTACTTACCTATTTATTTCGCACGACCTTTCAGTAGTTAAGTACATAACCGACGACATACTCGTAATGTATCTCGGCAACACTATGGAACTCGGCAAAACGGCGGATATTTTCGCAAAGCCCTTGCACCCTTACACGCAGGCGCTTTTCTCGGCAGTTCCCGCCCCCGATCCCGACGTAAAGATGAACAGAATTATGCTCACCGGCGATATTCCTTCGCCTGCAAATCCGCCGTCGGGTTGTAAATTCCATACCCGTTGCTCAAAGTGTATGGAAATTTGTAAATCCGTACAGCCTAGGTACGTCGAAGCCGAGCCAAATCACTTCGTAGCGTGCCACCTTTACGATAAGTCGCAGGGCGAAAATAAAGAAAATGGCTAAAAAAGATAAAAAGGAAAAAATCGTATACGTAGACGACGGGCGCACGATATACGATATGAGTTTAGTTACCCGTCCGGGCGAAGTCGTTTTGCCCGAAAAACAAAACGGCAAAGACAAACCAAAGAAAGAAGATAAAAACAAAAGCAATAAAAGTAGCGGGATAGAACTTACCAAAGGCGAGAGATGGGCTCTTATAAAAGCGGCGTACGCAACCTATCTTCCTATACTGTTCATAGGGCTTTTAGGACTTGCAGTAGCCGTAGGACTTTTTATGCTTATTTGGGGCTAATCGCCCGTAAAAAAAGGAGATTTTAATGAAGACGAAAATTCTTTCATTACTTTTGGTGCTTACGATGGCGTTTTCGTGTTTTGCTTGCGCAAACGCTAATACGGGCGCTAATAATCAAAACGGAACGAGCGGTGGCTCGGTAGCCGACGCCAACCGCCTTGAAATCGTAAAGACGGACGCAAAAATTGCGGTTGAAGACAGGTTGGATAAAATTAAGGCGGAATACCTTAAAGAAAACGGCGGATATAAATCCGACGACCCCGTCGTTGCTATTTTAACCTTGCAAGACGACTCTATAGTAGACGCGTACGTTTCGTCCGTAGCAGGCGGAAAGGTAGGCGATTTCGCCAACTCCCCCGTTGGTAAAAACATGGCTAGTCAGTTGACCGTTAAACAGAACAGATTAGTCAGAAATCTACTTATAGACGGACTTATTGATAGCGTTGAAGCAAATTATACCACGATTTTAAACGGCGTTGCGGTAAATACCACTTACGGAAATATATCCGCGCTTGAAAAGAGAGCGGATATAAAGTCGGTAATACTTTCGGATACCTTCGCTCGCCCCAAGTCGGTAGAAGGCTCGGCTATTGAAAACGTAGTCGATATCTACGACACGGGTATTTTCAAGCCCACGGGCGTAGACTACACGGGCGTTGGCACTTCGGTTGCCGTACTTGACTCGGGATTTGATTGTAGCCACTCGGTATTCAACGACCACCCGATTAGCGGCGCAACTATGATGTTTAACCAGCAGACTATCGCTAGTAAACTCCCCACGACTATCGCCGCTCAAACTACGAAAAACATAGAACTTTCGGACGTATGGTATAGCAATAAAATTCCCTTTACCTACGACTACGCAGGCAAGGATACCGACGTTTTCCCCTACGATAGCGAACACGGAACTCACGTAGCGGGTATTATCGGCGGTGAAGACACGGTTATTCAAGGTATTGCTCCCGATACTCAATTAGTTTTAATGAAGGTTTTCCCCGATATTGATACGGGCGGTAAAACCGAAGATATATTATGCGCGTTGGAAGACGCCGTAAAACTCGGCGTAGACGCAATCAACATGTCGTTAGGCGCTTCCTGCGGTTTTGCAAGAGAAGCCGACAACGACTATTTAAACGACGTTTACGATTCTATTTACGAAGCGGGCATAAGCCTTATCACCGCCGCAAGTAACGATTACAGTTCGGCGTACGGCGGAGCGGAAGGCAATACAAACAAGGTTACCAACCCCGACTCGGGAACGGTAGGCTCGCCGTCTTCGTACGAAGCCGCTCTCTCGGTAGCGTCAATCAGCGGTACTAAGAGCAATTATCTCGTTGCAAACGGCTCGCAAATAGTATTCTTTAACGAATCTAACGACATCACCGGCGAACCCAACGACTTTTTCGCCGAAATTTACGAAGACCTTGACTTAGCCAAAGACGCCGAACTCGAACTCGAATACGTAACGGTGCCCGGCGTTGGCAAGGAAGGTAACTACAATTCCTATCCCACGGGTTATTTTGAAGGTAAAATCGCTCTCGTAAGGCGTGGCGACAACACCTTTGAAGACAAGGCGCTTCAAGCAAAGCGCGCGGGCGCAGTCGCATGTATTATTTATAATAATATTGAAGGCGATATCTTGATGTCAATGGGTAAAACCGACCATATCCCCACCGTTTCTATTTCTAAAACGGACGGTGAAATTCTCGCCGAAAAGGAAGAAGGTACTATAAAGATTACCTTGAGCCAAAAGGCAGGTCCGTTTATGTCCGACTTCTCGAGTTGGGGCCCCACCCCGTCGCTCGGCTTAAAGCCCGAAATCACCGCTCACGGCGGTAACATTAAATCGTCCGTTCCCGGTGGCGGTTACGACGAAGTAAGCGGTACTTCGATGGCAACCCCCAACCTTTGCGGTTTAGTAATTTTAATTAGACAATATCTTAAAGATAACTACGACCTTACCCCCAAGCAAATGACGGCTATGACCAACCAACTCATGATGTCTACGGCTACCATAGTGCTTAACCAACAGGGTAACGCGTATTCGCCCAGAAAGCAGGGCGCAGGTTTGGCAAGTTTAAAAAATTCGGTTACGACGAGAGCGTATCTCACCGTAGACGGAATTGATAAAACCAAACTCGAACTCGGCGACGATCCGCAAAGAACGGGCGTATACCAAATGACGTTCAACGTTAAAAACCTTTCTTCCTCGCCTATCAGTTACGACCTTGAAGTTTTAGGCCTTACCGAAAGCGTTTCTACGTCGGATGAAGATTTCGTAGCCGAAAGGTCGTACGTTTTAAACAGCGACGCAACCTATAAAGTAGGCGACGGCGGTACTTTGAGCGGAAAGCAAATCACCGTTTTAGCAAACGCAACTGCGTCCGTTACGGTAACTTACACCCTTTCCGCAGAAGATAGGGCGTATATCGAAAAGAGTTTCCCCTACGGTATGTACGTAGAAGGATTCGTAAAACTCAACGCCGTTGACGAGCAAGACGTTTCGCTCAATATCCCCTTCCTTGCCTTTTACGGCGACTGGTCGGAAGCGCCTATGTTCGATAAGACTTTCTACGAAGTAGAGTCCGAAGCGCACGACGCGTCTATCGACGACGAAGACAAGATTAAAGCCGACTACGTTGCAACAACCCCCTACGGTTCGTACTACTATAACTACATAATTCCGCTCGGCTCGTACCTTTACGATATCGATACGAGCAAGTACGACGCAATCCCCGCTAGCGAAGATAAGATAGCCCTTTCCGACTATCTCGGCACTATCGACGGTATTTACTCTATCTATACGGGACTTTTGCGTAGCGCAAAGACTATGGAGTACGTAGTTACGGATAAAGTTACGGGTGAAGTAGTTTGGTCGCACACCGACTACAATGCGAGAAAGGCTTATTTCCACGGCACTCAATACCCCTATATCGACGACTTAAAGTTTAAGTCGGCAAAGCTTGGACTTACCAACAATAGAGAATACCAGTTTACTATGACGGGTAAACTCGACTACGAAAACGACGGTAGCGTTACCAATAAGAGAAATTCGTTCTCGTTTGATTTCACTCTCGACAACGAAGCGCCTATCATAAAAGACGTAACCTACGAAAAAGAATACGACAGAATGCTTAAAAAAGACCGTTATTACTTAACTATGACGGTTTACGACAATCACTACGTACAAAGCGTATACCCGATAGCCTTTTCTTCGTCGTCTTCGTACACCTTCCTTACCGATAACCCAATCCCCGTATACGGCGAAAAGGGCGCAAACACCACCTTTAAGTTTGAAATTACGGATATGTTAGACGATATCGGTGAAGACGAACTCATCACCAACGCGCTCGCCTTTTCAATCGAAGACTACGCGCTCAACTCAAACATTTATCTTTGCCAACTTCCCGGTACTAAAGGCGACTTTAAGTTTACTACCGACGGCAACTTTGAAAGTACTGAAATTCAAACGGTAAACGCGTACGTAGGCGACGTAATCGACCTTACCCCCTATCTTGCTACTTCCGACCCTACCTTCAACGAAGACAGAGAGTATTTTAGAACTTTGACTTGGACTTCTTCAAACGAAAAGAAGGTAGAAGTAAATCAAGGCTACGCAAAGTGCCTTGACACGGGCAGAACGCTCATAACCGTTACCGAAGGCATGGACGGCAAAAAGGCGATAGTTACCGTAAACGTAAAGCGCAGGACGGCGGAACAAGAGTCCGACTCCTTCGTTTCGGGCGCGGACGACGCCGAAATGAAAAGGTTAAGGTTTAGTTATTTTGAAACCTTGTTTGCATATTCTCGCGCGGCTCAAACTAGCGAAATAGGCGAAACGGGCAGTAGAATTTACTTAAACGCTCAACCCACCGTAAGTTTTTACCCCGGTGAACAAATTAAACTTTTCCACCAAGTTTATCCTTGGTATGCGGAAGACAATTATACGCTTACCTACAAAAGCAGTAACCCGCTCATTGCCGAAGTAGACGCAAACGGCAAGGTTATCGCTAAAAAGGAAGGTAGAGCAACCATAACCCTTTCGGTAGACGGCTCTAATATCGAAACTAGTTTAAGGGTAATAGTTAAGAGCGAATTCGTAATTGAAAACCGTCAACTCATAGCCTATAAAGGTCTTGGCGGAAAGGTAGTTATTCCCGACGACGAAGGTATTTTATATATAGCGGCTTACGCCTTCTGTCTATACGATACTGACACGACGATGGAACTCCCCGAAGACGATTACGACGCAAACAAAATCCCTGCAACCAACACCACGGTTACCGAAGTAATAGTGCCCGACGGCGTAGAATATATTGAAAAATACGCTTTCTACAACTGTACGGGGCTTAAATCGATAACCCTTCCCGATTCTATTAAGTTTATTAGAGAATTTGCTTTCTATAACGACGCAAAACTCGAAAATATCGACCTTTCTAACGTAGAAGCAATCGGCGCGAGAGCGTTTGAAGGCTGTGAAAGTTTAAAGAGCGCAAATCTCGTAAAGACCTATTCGTTAGGTATGAACGCGTTCAAAAACTGTACTTCGCTTGAAAGCGTCGACCTTACCGCCCTTCGCAATACGGGCAAGACGACTTTTAGCGGTTGTACTTCACTTAAAGCGGTAGTTTTAGGCGAGCATACAAAACTTGCCGAAGCAATGTTCGTTCAATGTGGAATAGAGAGCGTGGATATTTACGAAAGGGATACCATCCCCGAGTTTTGTTTTGCAGAATGCGCAAACCTTAAAACCGTAAATATCTTAAATGATTTAGTAAGCGTAGGCTACGGCGCGTTCTGCGAATGCCCCGTACTTGAAAACGTTTCGTTTGCCAAGGTTGAAAGGATTGAAAACCAAGCCTTTTACGACTGTCCGTCGCTTAAACAAGTCGCTCTTCCAAACAGCGAATTTACGCTTGGCGAATACGCCTTTTTCGAGTGTGATTCTCTTGAAAAAATAGTTTTAGGCAAGGAAACCAAACTCTTATCTGCGTTTGGACCTATCTTTAAAAACACGTCGCTCACGACTTTTGAAGTCGACGGCGAAAACCCCTACTATAAAGTAGAAGGCAACTTGCTTTTAAATAAAGCGGGCGATACTATCGTGTACGCGGCAAGTGGGGTAGACTTCGGTGATTACGTCGTACCCGAAACGGTAACTACTATTTCAAGTAGCGCGTTTGCAGGCGCAAAGATAAATTCGCTCACGGTGGTAGGCGACTTAACTATCGGCGAATACGCCTTTGCGGATAGCCAAACTCTCACCGCGGTAACCTTCCCCCAAGATAAGCAAATAGTTATTCTTCCGCACGCGTTTAACCTTTCGTCAAACCTTGCGGTAGTAAACAACTTAAATAAAGTAACCCAAATCGGCGAATACGCTTTTTCGTCTACGTCGATTGAAAACGTTGAAATCGCAGACGGCGCAATCGTAGGCGACGGAGCGTTCTATCGCTCTAACGTAAAGACCGTTACTATCGGCAAAAACGCGCAATTTGGTATTGGAGCGTTTAGAGAATGCTCGTATCTTACCACCGTAAACATGCCCGCTCTCGGCGGAGTAGTTTTCGGAGAATTGTGTTTTGCCCAAGATATAGCCCTTCAAAATATCGACCTTTCGGCATACAGCGGTAAAATTGCAGATCAAACGTTCTACGCTTGCTCTGCGTTAAAGGCGGTAACCCTTTCAAACGTAACCGAAATCGGAGCGTACGCCTTTGCCGACTGTTCTACCTTGAATTACGTAGATATGCCCGTAGTTGAAAAGATTTACGAAGGCGCGTTCTCAAATAACGATCCCGAATATATGGCGCCCACCTTTAACACGATAACCCTTCCCGAAACCTTAGTTTATCTCGGCGACGGTGTGTTTATGGGCTGTATGGGACTTACCGAAATCACTATTCCGTCTTCTTTAGATAAAGTACCCGATTTCTCGTTTACCTACTGTTCAAATCTTAGATCGGTTACCCTTGCAAGCACGATAAAAACTATCGGACAGTACGCTTTTGCGGCTTGTATGTCCTTAACTAGCGTAAATACCGAAAGCGTAGAGTACTTTGGCGACAACTGTTTCGTTGCAGGTTCTTCAGATCCTACGCCTATCGAAGTAGTAGACTTTTCGTCGGCTATCGCAATAGGTAGCGGAGCGTTTGCAGGCACTTACCTTGAAGGCGATTTCAAAGCCCCCAATCTCGTTGAAATAGGCTCTTACGCCTTCCAATCAACTTATATTTATACTTTTGACGCCCCCGTCGTTGAAAGAATTTACGAAGGCGCGTTCGACGGTAACAGAAAACTTACAGGGTTTACTATTCCTAAAACCCTTACTCACCTTGACGCAATGGCTTTCGTAGGATGCGTATCTTTAAAAGATTTCGTTGACGAAGACGGCAATAACGACGTTGTTGTAAACGATTACGTTCAACTTGTAGACGGCGTTATTTACACGACTATGAAGTCGGGCAACTTGCTTTTATCGGCAGTTCCGTCCGCAAAGCAAATAGGTGAACTCGTCGTAAAAGAAGGCACGTACAGAATTGAAGTTTACGCAGGTAACGAAAACCCCAACGTAACTAAAATCGTTCTTCCCGACTCTTTAAAACTTATCGGCAACTACGCTTTCTACGGCTACAAAAACCTTAAAATGGTAGAATTTAAGTCGGTAAACGCCCCCGCGCTCGAATCTTTCTACGATTCTGAATTCGTCGTTGAAGAAACCGATCCCGGCTACGGCGTATTGCATCCCCACTTCGACCTTTTCGGTTTTGAACTTTGCTACTACACCTTTAAAGGCGCGGCAGGTAAAGTTGAAGTGGAAAAGGGCAAACAATCCCCCATCGAAATGATTTTACCCGCCAACGAAGATATCGTAGGCTACGACGCAATCGTTTACGAAGCGTATTTCGGCAAGGTAGAGCATAGCAAGAGAAGTGATTACGTCGCTATGGAAAACAACATGATAAACTTCCTTGAAAAAGCCGAACAAGTTGCAAAAATTGAAGAGATTACCCTTCAAAACGAAAAACTCGTAAACGACGCTATCGCTTACCTTAACGCAATCACGCAAGATTCCGCCGACTACGGCGTAGACCAAGATTTATGGGAGTCTTACGTACAAAAAGTTACTTCTGCAAAGGCTGAAATTAGCGCGTTAAAACTTGCAGGCGCAAGCAAACTCGTACAGGATATCCAAGTTGAAATCAACGAGTTTGACAAAGAAGTTAAAGCCGAAAATATCGGCGCTCTCGTAGATTTAAAGGATAGAATCGAAGCCCTTCTTCCCAAGGATAGAGCAGTTCTCGATTTAACCGAATACTACGACCTTTTAGCCCGCTATAACGAATATTGCGCTCAAAACGAAGCCGAACTCGCCCCCGTCGTAAAAGACGTAGTCGATTCGGTTGCAAACGTCGCTATCCCCGTTGCTACCGCAACCGTAGGACTTGGCGCAATACTCTTTGCAATTATCAAAAAACGCTGGTTTATTTAATAGGAGATAAAACAAATGGTTGACAATAAAAAATCAATAAAATACCGTGTTTGGACTACGGTTATAGTCGTTTTACTCTATATTATAGCGTCTGGCGTAGGCATTATATACTGGCTCAATTCGGGTATGGTACAAATTTCGTCGGATATTTCAAACGGTATGGCGCAAGTCAAAACCGCCGTATCCGACGTAACCGTTACCGATTCGGGCGTAAAGGTTTACGGCTACGCCAAAAACGTTACTATAAACGGTTCTAACGCCGAAATTCAAACGGTTATCGGCAAATTGACGCCCAACAGTTTAGACTATCAAGAAACGGTAGACTATCAATTTGCAGAAGGCGTAAACGCAAAGGACGTTTTTAAACTTCAACTTCTCGGCGGTATTTTTGCCGATTATAAACTCGAAAACGGAGTTTTGACGGGCAAGATCAACGCGAGAAACGTTGGTAAATTCTTTGGCGCAAGCGACTTAAAAGCCCAAACCGACGCCGTGGTTACTATGACCTTTGACGACGGTGGCAAACTCACGGGCTTAACCGCAGAATTTACTTTGGAATCGGGTAAACTCTTTACCCTTACCGCAACTTATACTTATTAAGGAGACCTGCAATGAAGAGAATTTTAAGTGTATTATTAGCAGTAGCCTGTCTTTTTTCGCTTACGGCGTGCCTTCCCCAAGATCCGCCGTCGCTTAAAGGTAAGCTCGACACTCCTACGGCAGTCGTTTGTAGCGATAGCGGACTTATAACTTGGAACGCCGTCGCTAACGCTACCGAATACGAAGTTACCGTAAACGACCAAAAACATACCGTTACGGCTACTCAGTATCAAGTTTCGTCCGTAGTAAACGACTTTACTTACAGCATAATAGCAAAGGCAAGCAACTACGAAGATTCAAACCCCACTCAAACTTACGTCTTTACGGGTAGGGGAACTCAAACCCCCACCGTTGGCGAAAACGTCCAAGTAAAAATTACGGGCGCAACCCAAATTAAAAGCGGTAAGTCGGCAACTTTAAAGGCTCAGGTTACGGGATTTGACGCTAACTCTTCGGTATCGTGGGAAATCGTCGAAGGCGCAGAGTACGCTTCCGTTGACCAAAACGGAACGGTTACCGCAAACGACGTGAGCGAAGAAGTTTCCGTTACCGTCCGCGCGACTAGCCTTGAAAACGGCGCAAAATACGCCGAAAAGAAGATTACCATAATCACCAAGCCCGTTTTAACCCAAGATATGCTCGACGCAATCGCAAACGAACGCATTTCTTTTGAAGGTTATATCACCATCAGCCTTTATACTATCGGTCTTTTCCCCAAACTTGAACAAACCTACGACACGACCGTTTTGACGGCTATGGACGGCACTTATTGGAATTCCGAGTACACCAATGGTAGCACGGGAGTTCCCACCACCATTTATTACAAAAAACACGACGGCTACGCTTGTCAAATAGGCGTAAACTTCTTAAACGAAGAAGAATATTTCCCCATGACCGAAGGCGGTAACAAAGTTTCGTGGGAAGATGCAGGTTTATATAATAGCCTTATAGGTCTTTCCGTAGACGATTTCCGTTTAAACGACGACACTTGGAGATTTGATTACGTAGGTAGCGATTTCAACCTTAAAGATAGGGTTATTTCGTCGGCAAACCCCTATGACTTTATCCCCAAGGGCTTTTCGCTCATGATTGAAGACGGCGCTGTTGCAGGTATTTATTCTTTAGCGGAAGACGATTACGACATAGTCGAAGGCTACAAGGCGGTACAAGAACTCTTCACCTTTATAACCGTTGGCGAAGACGTTGAAATTGCTCAAATAACCAAGTACGCTTACGACGAAGCGCACGCGCCTTTAAAACAGGCTATCCAAAACATGCAAAACCTTGACAGTTATTCGCTTAACTTCTATCAAACTTCAAACGTTTACGGCACGGGCTACGTTGAAGAAGGTTTCGTTGAAACTATAACAAGCGACGTTTGCCATTTTAGACAATACGAAGTAAAGAGTTACGATAGCGAAGGTAATCCTATTCCGTCCTTTATCGACGGCTACGAATACGGCTACAAAAAGATTAACGACGGCTTGTATAATACTTATTTTGAAGACGAAGCAGGCGGTTACTATTCGGCAAGAGCCTTTGACGGCGATTTTGAAAACGCAAAACCAAGCTTTGCTTTCGCCGCTGAAATCTTCACGTCTTATTACGAAGATCCCGAAACGGGCGAACTCACCTACTACGTAGACAGTTTAATGGCGCCCGTAGCGTCTACCTTCTATTACGGCGTGGGTAACGATATCAACCTTTACGGCATATTTGCAAGCGACTACATATTCGGCGACGGATACCTTCCGTCCGTAACCGTTAAAGACGGATATATCGTAAGCGCTTCTTTCGGCTTCTATTTAGGCGCGATTTACGGCGTTGCTATGATTGAATATAGCGATTTCAACACCGCAACTCTTCCCACAGGCACTAACGTTCAATTTGAAACGAGATACGCGCCCACTTCTTGGTCGCAACTCACCATTATTGACGGCGACAGTAGCGATTCTACCGCGGACGACGTTGAAGTAAACGCTTTAGAGTATCTTAAAGTATTTTTCGACGACCAAGATATCGAGTCTAAAATGCCTTTCTTCGGCAACGCTATCGGCGACACTTTCGGTTTTTGTATGGAAACCGTAAGAATAACTTCCGCAGGCGCAAGGGAAGCCCTTCAATTCTATTACGACGTTCCGCTCGACGTAGATTATACTATTAACGAATCTCTCGCCAAAGTAGAAACCTACCTTTTATCCTGCGGTTTCACCATAAACGCTTCCGGCGAATTCGTAAAAGGCAATATCGGTATCCTTCCAATGGATAAGGATTTGGATTTTATGATTTACGTTTGGCGCATTTAAAGGCTTATCTACTTCGTTAGCCTTCGTTACTGTGTCGCCTTCAAAACCTTGGTGACCCAAAAGGTCTACCAAGTCTTTTCAGGCTCACGAGCCTTGGCTAACTCGCATCTAAGCCTTTAAATCAACTCGAAAAGGCTGACCGACAAGGTCTATTGTGTCCGTCAACTAAAAGCGAGCCTTCTTTTGCTCGCATCTAAGCCTTTAAATCAACTCGAAAAGGCTGACCGACAAGGTCTATTGTGTCCGTCAACTAAAAGCGAGCCTTCTTTTGCTCGCATCTAAGCCTTTAAATCAACTCGAAAAGGCTGACCGACAAGGTCTACCAAGT
>JAFTTJ010000014.1 GCA_017466825.1 Clostridia bacterium | reverse complement strand
GATTTTTTGTCAACCAACCGTGGCTACGGTTGGTAAAACTTTTCTATCGGTTGCTCCTTTTCCCACAAAATCTTTTTTCAAAATCTTTTGCGGGAGCCCTTTATGGCTCGCAAGGGGTTGACGGATGGGATAGACCTTGTTGGTCATCTCAGTCGGCAAGCACTTGCAGTAAACGACGCGGGGCGAAGTAGATAAAACTTAAAGGGGTAGAAACAAGCAAGACAAGGCTCAAAAAGCGATAGCGGACACAATAGACCTTGCTGGTCATTGGGGTCGCTATCGCTTTTTAGTAACGCTGTATTGCGCAGTATATAAGCCTTTAAATTAGAAGTCGAAAGTAAACTTCTGTTTCCCCCTTGCGCTATCCGTTCCTGCTAAAGAGATATCGTAACGGATACGGTTGATTTCGTCGAGATTAGCGACGTCTTCGGACTCTTGCTTGTTGCCATGGAATAAATCAGGGCAAGCAAAATGGGGGTCAAGTTTGGTAAAGATAGACGGTTTACGGAATACTTTTGCGTAGGCTTCGCCAAGTCTTAGTTGGGCAAGGTCGCTACAATGCACGAGCAAGGTTTGAGTTGGACCTACGGACATATTTACTCTACCGTCGTTTGCAATAGTGTAAGACGTGGTAGGTTTAGAAGTATGACCGAGCGACTCGGTAAATTCCTTGACGGTAGCGGAGTTGTTAGTACCGAAAGAAATTTGGAAATCGCAGTTATCCCTTATGATGTTTCGCACTTGTTCGCCGTAAACTTTATCGAGTTGGGCGTAACTTTGCACGCCCATGTGAAGCCAAACTTTATAACTACGCAAGGTAGAAATTCTATTTTCAATTTGCGGAAGTTGGGGCATATTTGCAAACTCGTCGGCTAAGATATGGAAATCGCGCGTAAACGGGCCTTTATGGTCGGTACGGATTTTTGCGGCGGTTATCAAATGGTTGATAAACGCCATACAAATATCGTAGCCTTCGGGGCGAGTTTCGTCGATTATGCAAAAAATTGCAATATGGTCTTTATCTATTCTGTCCATAATATCTTCGACGTCGATTTCGCTTTTAGACGTTATCCAGTCGGTAGAAAGGTTTTTCCACCTGTCGAGTTTAGTCGTAAAAGTAGAAATATAACCTTCTCTCGTCTGCTTTGCGTTTTTGGTGTAGTAGGAAACGAGCCCCCTTACTTCGGAATCTTTTTTCCTATTTTCAATCCATTTATAAATCGCCGAGCAATCGTCTTGAACTTGGTGAGCAATGCGCACGATATTTGCAATGGTAAATTTTTCACGAGTCATATTCCTTTCGGGATACTCGGAATCTTCCAAAAGCCCCATTGCTTGCTGGTAAAACATTTCTCTCGCGCCGTATTCCCAAGACGGCTCTTTTTTGCCTTCAACGGGAACGAACATTTGCGACAGACGGCGAAGATTGTTTTCGCACTCTTCAAGTTGTTGAAGCCCGTACGCCCAAACGCCGTTGCGCCAAGACGCATACGAACTATAAGTCTTACCCATATACTCCCTTTCTTTGCCGGTTGCCGAAAGAAGGGCTCTTTTAGTTTCCGCATAGCGCTGATAAGCCTTCCAAACGGGATCTAACGGGTTATATCTGACCGAAGAAAAGGGTTTTTTAAGGTTTAAAACGAAAACTTCGTAACCCATTTTTTCGTAAAGTTCGGATATGGTTTTATAATATTCGCCTTTAAGATCCATAAAAAATACGGACGGCTTATTTTTAGAACGGGCGATTGCTTCGGCTTGAGCCATATAGTAGCATTGAGTTTTACCCGAGCCCGTTCCGCCGACTACGAGAGTATGGCAGGGGCTGTGCATAAAGCCCTTTCTTTGGTCGCCGTCGACGAAATTTGCAACGACAGGACCGCTATATTCGGACTTGCCTTGTCTAAAATCAAATGGTAAAAACTCAGTTGGCATTTCTTCAACGCCGATAAGTTTAGAGTTTTCAAGCAAGCCTTCGTTGGCAACGGTACAGTTTTTATAAACTTTATCTAATAACATAACCGCACCCCCTTAAAAACCCATACGGACGCTTCCGTCGCCGTATTCGTCAAAATATTTGAGTTTTAACCCTTTGACCTTTTGGACTATTTGCTCAGTCTTTTTGGTAGAGAGTTTTTTTATCCTACTCGTAATTTCAGCAGGAATAGCCGTAAAATATAATTCTTCAAGCAAACGCGAATATAAAAGTAAATATTCGAGTTCTTTTTCTTTATTTTTTAAAGCGTTGCTAGCGGATATAACGAACTTTACAGAGTCGATATCGCAACTTTTTGCAAACTGTTCGATTTGGTCTAGCGCCTTTTGGCAGTTGCCGTTGGCGAACTCGAAAGTTGCGCTTTCAAAAACCCTTTTATAATCGGTTTTAGGCGTGCTAAGATAGGTTATCCACTCAAATCTATCTTCCCAAAGTTTACCCCTTGGGGTTGTTAAAGAAATTAAGGTTTTGAGCCTATTTTCTAAAACGTCTTTTATAAAGCGGTTTTCAAAAACCATTTCAAACAAGAGTCCGTTTTCGCAGTCTTGCACCAAGGCGCAATCTTCTACGTCAGGCGAGAAAATTACTTGGCGCAACTCGTCGGCTTGACTTTCGCTAATGAAATTTGCCTTTGCCGAAAACTCGAAAAGTTTTTCTCTTTGCGCTTTATCGTAAAAACGACCTGCGGTTATACGTTCGTAAAACCGTATGGTTTCCGTTAAGTTGTCGTGTTTCATAAACTTTCTCCTTTTAGTAAATTTTCGTTGTTTTTGCTTCACTTTGTCAGATTAAGTTTAACTTTTTACGCTAGGTTTAAAAGTCGATTACGAGCCTAAAAACCCAGCGCCTTTGCACCAACGACTTTTAAATAACTATTTTAAAAAGTATAGACTTTCCGTCCGGGCTACTTGCGTACGCTTTGCCCTTGTGTATTTCGGCAATGGACTGAACGACCGAAAGACCGATACCGCTACCGCCTGCGTCTTTACCGCGCGATTTTGCGGGGCGGTAAAACCTTTCAAAGAGCACGGACAAGTCGCCTTGCTCTATCTCTTCAACGCCGTTTTTAATGGTAAACACAGCCTTTTTACCGTCTTTTACGAGCGAAAATTCTATTTCTTCGCCGTAGGAATGCTTAAAGGCGTTATCCATAAGTAAGGTTATCATACGGCACATCATATCTTCGTTACCGTCGATAAAAACGTCTTGCTCAACGTTTAAAATCACCTTTTTGCCAGCGCTTTCGCTAACGGCTAAAAATGGATTTAACGCTTCGAGCGTTATACTTGAAAGGTCTATTCTCTCAAAGGTAAAACTGCCTTCGCCTTCTTCCATCTTTGCAACGAAAACGAGATTTTTAGTAAGCCTAGATAGTTTTGCCACTTGATTTTCTATTCCGTCTATCCACTCGCTGTCGCCAACGTCCATAGACAGAAGTTCGGCGTTTGCCGAAATTATACTGAGCGGTGTGTTAAGTTCGTGCCCTGCGTCGGTTATGAAACGCCTTTGCTTTTCATAACTTTCCTGCACGGGTTTAAAGATTACCTTTGATACGAATACGATAAATAAGGTAATTAAAACTATGCCTATAAACGAGAATATAAGACTGTAAAAGGCAAAGGAATTAAAGGATTCCATTTCCCTTGCTACGTCTAAAAAGTAATATATCGTAGAGTCGGCGCTTTTGTCGATTTTCCTATACCTATAAGTCCCCAAAAAACCGTCTTTACTATCGCCGATAATCTCTTGGGCAAGTTCTATCGCCCTATCGCTAGTAAGCGCAACGACGTGCGTACAGTCAACGGTTACTATCGTTCCGCTAGAGTCTACTTCGACGGTAAAATACCGTGAAGAATAGGGAGTCTCCATTGAAACTCCCCCTATCGTAGACGGAAATCTCGACGGTCTTTCAATAGTAGGCAGGCGCGTTTCATTTTTAGCCAAAACTAAAACGTCGATAATATCGTCCGAATTTTTTACCATATTAACGTAGTTTGCAACGTTTATTCCGCCGACGATTGCAATTATAACCGCCACTACGACGAGAACCGCCGCCAAAATAAACCTGCGTCTTAATTTAGTAATCATTTCTTCTCCAACCTATATCCTTCGTTTCTCATTGCTTTAATTTCTACTTGCGCTTTGAGTTTTTTGAGTTTCGTTCGCAAATACGAAACGTATACCCAAACGACGCTGATATCGGTGTCGGTGTTAAAGCCCCAAATTTTTTCCATAAACGCGTTAGTCGAAACGACTTTTTGAGCCCCCGACAAAAGCATTTCCATCATTTGGTATTCTTTACCCGTAAGACGAATTTCGCCATCTTTAGTGTATAGCAAATAGTTTGCTCTGTTTAAACTTAGTCCTTCAAAAGTGAGTATGCTGTTACCCGACTCGGTTACACGGCGGGTTATAGCCCTTATACGGGCGAGTAATTCCTTTACTGAAAACGGTTTAGTCAGATAGTCGTCCGCCCCGCTGTCAAGCCCTTCAATCATATCGTCCAATTCGGTTTTGGCGGTAAGGATAATAACGGGTAGTTTGCATCCCCTTTGACGAATGGTTTTTAGCACGGTGAGTCCGTCGACCTTTGGCATCATAATGTCCAAAACGGCGCAATCGTACGAAGTTGCGTCGAGTAACTTTAACGCTTCTTCACCGTCGTAAGCGCAATCTACCGAATATTTGTTTTTTTGGAACAGCGCGACGAGCGCCCTAGACAAATCTCTTTCGTCTTCAGCAAGTAAAATTCTCATAATTCTCTTTTTGCAAAACCCTTTTAGGGATATTTTGCTATTTTAGTAATAAATTTGCGCAAGTAAGCACAACGATAAGCCTACTTTTGCGCCGTGGGGCAAAATCCCACATTAGCAATAATACATCTTTTTTTTATTCGTGTCAACTGTATTAGTATAATTCGCTTTTATATATAATATAAATTTTCGTTATGTCACGATAAATTTTATGCTATTTTTGGCAATATTTTTTTATCCTTACCCCACTTTTTGCTGTTTAGTATAAAAATATCTTGTATTTTACGCAAAAATATATTATAATTATCCTAAGTTTCAACAATCGCTTAAATTCGTTAAAAAAACAACCAAAACCGCTTTGCGGTAAAACGAAAGGTTTTTATGAGAATAAAAAATATTTTTCTTTCAACTTTAATAACTCTACTCGCTTTGACTTCTTGTCTTTTTATATCTACGGCAAGCAAAACCGTTTTTGCGGACGGCGAGATTTCGGCTAACTCTCTGCCCGCACAGTATTGTATGAGAGACGAATACGTAGTCCTTGCGCAAAATCAAGACAGTCACGGATACTGTTGGAACTTTGCTTCGACCATGGCAATGGCTACGACTATAATGAAGGCAACGGGCGAATATTACGATTTTTCCGAACTTTGGACGGGCGTTTCGCTCAACGTTTGCTCGGATAACCACAAAAAAATAGGCGCAGGCGGTAGTTGGTCTTACCAATACGACGCCGTTAAGGAGTCGGGATTTATGCTAGAATGCGACCTGCCTTACCAATACTCTTACCTAGTAAGCGGTGAAAACGCAACCGACTATTACAACTTTTTTGAAAGATATTCAAACGCAGGACTAGCAAGGTGTATAACTCGCGACTCTACGACTAGTTTTAATCAAAAAGCAGTAGAAGATATTAAAAAGCATATCGTAAATCACGGAAGCGTTTATCTCACCTTTACTTTTAGAACGGGCTTTATTGAAAGCAACGGGGCGTATTACCTTACCCCAAACCAAACCAACACCAATTCAAACCACGCCGTTTCGGTAATAGGTTGGGACGACGATTATCAAAAGGAATTTTATCTCGACGGCTCTTCAACCCCCACGGTTTTTAAAGGGGCTTGGATAATTTTAAACTCGTACACCGAAAAATCGGGTAAAGACGGGCTTTCGTACGTCTTTTACGACGATAGCAATATCGGCTCTGTTCAAGGCTACCGATACGAAGCGGACACTAGTTACGACCTTTATTTTTATGATAAAATAGAGTCTGGCTATCAATTTACCACCGACCTAAAAGGCAGTTATTACGGGGATTTAACCCCAACAACGAGCCTTACTAAGCAAAAGAATATTTTCTACGACGACGTGAATTTGGAATACTCGTACGTAATTTCAGACGGCGCGAGCGTAAACGCCGTAGATATTTTCCTTGGCGGACGAAACGTAACGAAAGATTTTACGGTGAAAGTAAACGACTTGAACAAAAAGTTTACTATATCCCGCAAAAACGCGCCGTACGGTCAGTATAAAATAATAGTAACCTACGGCAACGGTGAAAAGTCGGATACTTACTTAAACAACTTTTTCGTAACCCACGGAATTATCGGTGAAGAAATTGAATACGACTACGAAAACACGACCTTTACCTTTAACCCCGGGCGCGACCTAGAATATTACAGTTTTATAAAGCCCGACAAAAACTTCGTTATTTACACGGACGAGTTGAGCGGTCAGATATCCTTTTTGCAGACCGAAACTTCGGTATATTCTGAAAACAACTGTTCTATCCCGACTATTTCTTACCAAATCACCAACGGCGAGAGTTGTACCGCAACTTACGAAATAACTTCAAAATCGGGATATACTCTACCCTATAATTTTACCTTTGAGTATTGCGAAGACGAGTCTATGCAACCCGTAAACGTTTACTACGATTTAGGCGGCGGTGTAAACCATAGCAAAAACTTTAACCAAGAACTCGCAAACGATACGCATCCGCTCGTACTTTACGCCCCCACGCGTGAAGGGTACACCTTTGACGGTTGGTATTTAGACTTCGGCAAGGGCAGTAAAAAAGTGCCCGAAGCGGACGGATTATATCAAGTTAGTTGGGAAGATATCCATCACATGGGCGAAAACCCAAGCGTAAACGCTTCTTCTTACTATAAAAATTACTATAACAACTCGAATACCCTTTTCGTTTACGCCCGTTGGAAGGAAATCGACTACTACGACGTAAGCCTAAACGTAGTTGGTAACGGCAAGGCTCAAATAAATCAAAATATAAGCGTATGCTCGGGCGACTCCGTGAGATATATCTTCTCACCAGACTCTTTTCATTGTCTTTCTTCATTGTCCATAAACGGCGAAGATCTCGACGGCAATCGCCTAATTGAAGCCGTTAAATACGGCTTGCTTTTAAACGACGTAACCCAAGACCTTTCCGTTACGGCAACCTTTACCGACGGCGTTTACCTTTCCTTAAACTTTGGCGAAAACGTCAAAACGGCGTACCTTGTCGGCGTTTATAAAGGGGCTAGTACTAAGTTCTACGACGGCGACTGTATACCTAGCGTATATTTCCAAAAATACAACGATATTTTTAGACCGAGAAAAGACTCTTCTAACCTTTTTATTGACGACGATAAAATCGCTATAAACGACCTTAAAAAGTACGAAATAGATTTTACGAAAAACTACGAAAAGAAAGACGACCTTTTTTTAGACGACGATAAAAAAGACGCAGTTTTAGACGACGTTATAATCGATAATTTTACCCCTACGGTAACCCCTTCTATAACGGACGACTCCCGACCGCCAATTGCTTTCGTTCCTGCTTTTAGCACGCAATTTAGTTTAGTAGTAGAACTTTACGACGCCGAAGACGGTTATACCTACGTTTTAGACGGAGTAAGCGGTTATACGCCTACCCAAGCGGGCGTTTTCCAAAAAACCGTTATCATACAAAGTAAGTCTACGTTTGCGGAATTCGACGTTGGCTCGGCGGTTAAAAAACCCGTAGAGCCGGTTGAAATCAATTACGACTATAACAATTACCTTTTAGACCACTACTTGTCCGACGATATAAACGCGACTAGCGGTGAAAAATATTCGGCTACTTTTAACGCAGGACAAATAGTATATCTTTTCGTAAAGCCTTTCGAGAGTACTTCAGCTTATAAATACACCGTATATCACGTTAACGGAAAGAGCCTAAGTTCAACCTTTAAGGATATAGGCGACGGTTGGTTTAGACTGCCCTTATACGTAAACGCCGACGAGCCTTACCTAGGTAAAGTTATGGTGTATAGAGAAACTGAGTATTATACCGTTTCGTGGCGCAATTGGGACGGAACGGAGATTGTTCGCGATAAATACGGCTTCGGCGAAGTGCCCGTCTATGACGGCGACGTTCCCCAAAAACCTGACGACGGCGTATACGCTTTTGTCTTTGCGGGTTGGGATAAGCCCTTAAAGGGAATACTAGGCAACACCGTTTTCACGGCGACCTACACCAAGGTTTTAAAACAGTTTAGTATTGCCGTTACGCCAACTGATAACGGCGTTATTGAATCGGATAGCCAAGGCGACCTTTTAACTAACGAAGATACTAAAACCTATACCTTTACCCCTAACGACGGGTATGAAATTAAAGACGTGTTAATAAACGGCGTTTCGGTCGGCAGGGTGGAAAGTTACACCTTTACGGGGGTTACGAGCGACCAAACTCTTGAAGTTCAGTTTGAAAAGAAAAAGTACGCTCTAACCGTAATCTGCGGAGAAAACGGAATCGTCGACTACGGCAACGCAACCCAAATCGAACACGGCGCAAGCGTAACGCTAACTATTACCCCGTTTGAAGGCTATTCGATTGGCGCAATCACCTTAAACGGCGAACCGTTACCGATTACGGACTCTTTGACGATTGATAGCGCAACTTGCGATATCGTAATCGAAATAGCCTTTGCAAAAAACGAATCACCGTCCTGTGGCGGAAATATCGGCAACAATTTAAAAACCGACTTACCTTTAATTTCGCTTTTTGGTATACTCTTCTCTATCGCTTTGATAATTAAAAAAAGCAATCGGGTTTAACGGCGTTAGCGCAAAATAAATTATCCAATTTAATGACAAAAGCAGGACTTTTCCGTCCTGCTTTTTCGTTTTTTTATAATAAACGCGTAGTTAAAAATAATGCTAATTTTTCATCCCTTTTCTTGTTTAACTTTCCGTGCCTTAGTTGACAAAACTTGTCACTCTAAAATAACAAAAACACAACTAATTATTCCAACCGCTTTTTTCCTCGACAAGAATTGTAAGGAAGCCGTATAACGCCACCCAAGTTATTTTTAGAATATAATATTCGGCTGACGGAATAGCGATTTACAAAAAATCGCGTCACTTGCGACGGCACGGCGTTTTGCTTTATATTTCCGTGCCTTAGTTGACAAAACTTGTCACTCTAAAATAACAAAAACACAACTAATTATTCCAACTGTTTTTTTCTCGACAAAAATTGTAAGGAAAGTGGACAACTCTACCCTTGCCTTGTACCCAACCACAAGTCCACTTGACGGAATAGCGATTTATAAAAAATCGCGTCACTTGCGACGGCACGACGTTTTGCTTTATATTTCCGTGCCTTAGTTGACAAAACTTATCACTCTAAAATAACAAAAAATACAACTAATTATTCCAACCGTTTTTTTCTCGACAAGAATTGTAAGGAAGCCGTATAACGCCACCCAAGTTATTTTTAGAATATAATATTCGGCTGACGGAATAGCGATTTATAAAAAATCGCGTCACTTGCGACGGCACGGCATTTTGCTTTTTATTTCCGTGCCGTCGTAAGTGACCGCTTGTCGCACGGAATAACAAAAAAGGCAAGACTTTTAGTCCTGCCTTTTTTGTTGGTCTGGGTGACAAGAATTGAACTTGCGACCTCTTGAACCCCATTCAAGCGCGCTACCAAACTGCGCCACACCCAGTTATTTAATTAGCCGAAATCTCTTACGGCTAAAATATAATATCACAAACTTTTAAAAATGTAAACTTTTTTTAACCGCTTTTCAAAAAAATTTTATTTTTTATCATGCACCAATTTTAAAAGCCCTCATTTTGCCCCAAAATAATACTCCGACTAAAGTATATCTTAGTCGGAGCTTTATTTTATTATTTGCGGTTTCTCATCACCAATTCTATTTTTACTTTTTAATATCCGTATCTTCAGGATGTTGAAAATTATGTACTAACGCAAACGGATATACGAACGGGCTTACGATAAGTGATATAACAAGAGCGAGAATTCCCATAGCAATAGCTAACAAAATACCGAGAATCCAGAAAATAAGTTTAACGGTTAAAAGCCAAACTATTCCTTCTAAATCCAATGAAAAAATGATAGTGGGAAATTTGACGAACCCCCATTCTAATATCGCGCAAAACATATCTCCAACAAAATTGTTTTTAAGATATAAACACGAAAAGAATGGGAAAAATAAAAGCGCTGTTACGATTGAGCAAATCTTAAAACTCAACTCGTTTGCAGGATTTGTTACCACCGTAAATATACACGCTATCAATATAATAGCAGTCCAAATGCTCGACCAAACGAAAGATTTCGTTCTTTGTTGTTCGCCGTACGCTACTTTGCGTGCAAAGGCTTCCTTTCTCATGTTCGTATTGCACGTAGCGCAATAAACGTGATCATACTCTCTTACTATTTGACTACCATCGTAAATAGGCTTATTGCACTTTTCGCAAACGGCAAGCACGGGCTTATCCTGTTGATACACAATTTCTTTTTCAATAATTACTTGTGGTGCGGGGGCGGGAGCAGGTGGGGACGCTTCATTTTTTGAATGACCATTTATGAGTTCATCTACAGTAACGTCAAATATTTGCGACATTTGCGAAAGAGTTGAAAGAGATGGTTCTACTTCGTCGTTTTCCCACCTAGAAACCGCTTGCGCTGTAACAAAAAGTTGATCTGCAAGTTCTTTTTGCGTTAAGCATTTTTCATTTCTTAATTGTTTAATTTTTTCTCCTAACATAAAAAACTCCTTTTTGGTTTTTCTCCATTATAATCCCACTAAACAAAAAATTGAACAATTTTTGCTAAACAGAAAATTGAATTGCTCAACAGTTTGTTGATTTGATCGTTTCAACTCTCAAATTGCACGAAATTTATTCATTTTTAGGACTATCACCAATATTATAAAAGAAGATTTCTTCTAAGTCAAGTATTTAAAGAAGATTTCTTCTATACTATACTTATGAAGATAGGTGATAGAATTAAGGAATTACGAATAGAAAAAGGGCTTTCTCAAGCCCAACTTGGCAAATTTATCGGCGTAAGCCAAAAAGCCGTAGATTACTGGGAGCGTAACGTTAACGAGCCAAAATCGAGTTACGTAATTTTACTTGTAAAAACGTTTGAAATGAGTTTTGACGAGTTTTTTGAAGACGTAAAATGAAAAATCAAATAAAAACGCCCGTATAAGTCGATAATCGACTTATACGGGCGTTTATTGCGTTAATATAGTTTTTTCTATTCAAATTCCGAAACGCTACGGCGCTCGAAAAGGGTTAAAAGTTCGTCTAAGGGGTTATGGTTTTCGTATACGATATTGTAAACGGCTTGCGTTATAGGAAGTTCAACGCCGTACTCTTTTGCAAGCACGGTCATTGCCTTTGCCGTGAAAACGCCTTCGGCTAACTTTTCAAATTTTTCGCCTTTAAAAAGTTGTTCGCCATAGCGACGGTTGTTTGAAAATTCTGAAAAAAGCGTGGTTTCATAGTCGCCCAAATGGCAAAGACCGTAAGCCGAAAGTTCGTTACCGCCCATTGCTTTTATAAGCCTTGCAACTTCTCTCGCGCCACGAGCCATAAGCGCGCCTTTAAGGGCTTTAAAACCACCGCCGTCCAATATGCCTGCGGCAATTCCCATTACGTTTTTTGCGGCGGCGCCAATTTCGCTACCGATTATATCCTTACCGTAATAAAACCTAATCAAATTACTCTTAAACGAGTCCGAAAGACTGCGCACTAACCCTTCGTCGTAGCCGTCAATCACCATGCAGTTAGGCTTTTGAGCGGTAAATTCTTGAATATGCCCCGGGCCTACCCAAACGGCGATTTTATCTTTATCGTAACCGCAGTCAATCATTATTTCGCTAAGGCGCTTGCCCGTGTCTTCTTCAAGACCTTTCATACAAAGAACGACAGGTTTATCCTTTGCGCCCATATCCTTTATTTTAAGGGCGACTTCTCTAAGCGCCTGCGATTTTATTGAAATAATAACGACGTCCGCAAAGCCGATTGCAAAGGGCAAATCGGACGTTAAATTAACGCCACTATTTAACTTGACGTATTCGTTTGCGCCCATTTGCTTTAAAATTTGATAGTCCTTGCTCGTTTCTCTACCCCACTCGCAAACGTCGTGTCCGCGAGATGATAAATACCAAGTTATAAACGAGCCCCATCTACCGCAACCTAGTACGGAAACCTTCATAATATACTCCTATAAGTCGATTATTGCGAATTTTTCGACTTTTTAACTTGCAAATTAAAATTATTTAGCGTCGCCAGATTTTTCCTTTTTCTTAAACGAAAACTTCTTTTCCGTGCCTGCGACGAGTCTTTCAATATTAGGTTTATGCAAGCAAATTACGATTATGCTAGCGACGATTGCAAGCACTAATCTTTCGGGGGTGAAATTTGCAAAGTAGCCGTAGCCGACGCCACAAAGATTGAGCGTATACATAATTAACGTGATAACGGTAAGCCCCGTTGCGCCCAAAATAGAACTGATAGAAACGATACGGGTAATTGCGAATACTACGATAAATACGGCAACGATAAACACGAGCGCCTTCCAATCGATCAAAAGCGCGACCGCCGCGCCGACGGTTACGCCTTTACCGCCTTTAAACTTAAAAAATACGGGAAAAGCATGCCCTAAAACGCAGGCAATACCCGTCGTCATAAGCGCGATTTCGTCGTATGCGGGTTCGGTTATTAAAAGTACGATAGTAGCCGCTACGATAGCCTTTAAAAAGTCGCCGAGTAAAACGATAAGTCCACCCTTTGCGCCGTAAACCCTTGCCATATTAGTCGCGCCGGCGTTACCGCTACCGTGCGAGCGCACGTCGTCGTGAAAAGCAAATTTAGAAACGAGTACGGATATGCTTATCGAGCCGAAAAGATAACCTATCAAGGCACTTAAAATCAAATATAACGCTAACATATTTTCTCCTGTCGTGGCTACTAAAGTAGCCCACGCGCTATAAAACTTATATTTAATTTTACCACTTATGCCCGTTGATGTCAATCGTTTTTTATTCTCTAAACCTTGCAAAAAACAGGTTGAAAAAAACGCTTGCAAAACGGCTCGGCTAATGCTATAATAAAAACGATAAAAACTATGACAAAAGGTGTCTTATTATGAAATACGAAACAATGGTGCAAATTCTTTTTTTGTTACTTTCAAAAGGCAAGGTTTCGGCAAGGTATATCGCCAGCCGATTCGACGTTTCCACCCGTACGGTAATGCGGTATATTGACACTATGTGTCTTGCCAATATTCCAATTATTGCAGACCCTGGTAGAAACGGCGGTTTTTACATTGCCGACACCTATAAACTGCCCGCGAGTTTTTTGACTGAAAAAGAGTTTAGCGCGGTTATTTCCACTTTAAACGATTACAATAAAAACGTGGGCAGTAAAACCGTTGCAACGGCGGTCGAAAAACTGCTCAGCATCAAAAACCCCAAGGAAAGGGTGGTAAACGTGCAGTCGGGCAACCTTATCATTGACGGCTCGTCTTGGAACGGTAACGACAACGTTAAAAACGTTATTTCGCTCGTTTCGTCGGCTATTGAAGACTGCGCCGTCACCCGAATAGGCTACGTCGATAAAGACGGCAACGACACGACTCGTAATATCGAGCCCCACGCAATAGTTTTAAAGCAAGGACTTTGGTACGTTTACGCGTTTTGTAGACTAAGAAACGATTTTAGAATGTTTAAAGCGTCACGCATAGCCTACGCCGACAAAAAAGATGAAATTTTTGAAAAACGCAAGGTCGAAATAAATAATCTTTCAAACGGCAAATGGTTTGCAAATCTACCTAGCCAAGCGATTGAACTCTCCATAGATAGATCGGTAAAAGCCGACATTGAAGAGTGGCTCGGCGTTGATAAAATATTTACTTTAAACGGCAAACTTACGGCGCAAGCAACTCTACCTATTAGCGAGTGGCTCGTTTCTAAAATTCTCGGTTTCGGCGGAAAAGTAAAAGTCGTCGCCCCCGAAAATCTCAAGCAAATGGTTTTGGCAAAAGCGAAAAGCGTTATCGACCTTTACGACTAACCCTTAACTACCCCTTTCAAAAACCTTGAATATAACTTATAAAAATCAATCTACTTAAAAACTTACGCCCGAGCGGAAAAATTTTTCCGCTCGGGCGTTTTTAAATCTTTTTTATACTTAAATTTTGCTGGCGTTTTTGCTAAAACAACTAAATAACCGACTTATAGCCTAACTTCAGTTTTTTAATTTGCTTGTTCAACTTCTTCGTTGGGGTTATAATACCGCAAATAAGTCTTTAAAAAGTTTTCAAAATACTCGTACTTTTCTTCACTTGTTCCTAACACTTCACTATTATCAAAACAATTTATCGTACCACAACAAAAGCCGTCGTAATACAAATTAAAATAAGTGATATCGTTCGTTTTCTCTAAACTGATTAAATCTAAGTCAAACTCTTCAATATAAAGCGGTATAAATACTGCTCGCAAAATAAAATTTGTGGAAAGATTAGGCACAAACTTGCCACCCAATTCTTCAAGGTATATTTCTAAAGTGCAATAATATTTTATTTCTTCAAACTCGCCGTCATCGCTCAAATCTTTTGCTCTAACACTCATTTTTGCACTATAATTTTTACATTGCTCCGCTATTTCGCCTGAAAAAATATCAATATATAAAGTAGGCAAGTTATATTTTGCGATTTCGGTTATATCACTCTCAACCCTATCAACGTCAATTAGCCCTTGGCTATAAGCAGGTTTCCCTTTGGGCATATCCCTACTTTCAATATCAACGGCTTTTTTAAATTCACCGTTCTCTTTGCGAATTTTATATTCGCTATATGGCATAACACAGTCTTTTATGTAATTTTCCACGTAAATTTTCCTATTTTCTTCAGTTGGCACTTCTTCACAAAATTCAAAACCAATAGATGCAAAACAAGTTTCACCTTGATAAAGGTCAGCATAGTTTACGTTGTTATTACTTTTGGCATTTATGTGTTTTATAATTATATTTTCACCAAGTTTAGGCTCGTATTGAGCGTTTGACGAAAATTGCACTTTAAAGTTAATTGCAATTTCCGAATATTGCCCCCAGTCCGATACTTGCCGTCCGTATTTTTTCTCATTGCAAACGTAAAAATCTTGACTAACTAAAACATCTTTAACTCTACAACTTTCTTCCTTGCTCCATTTTTCTTGAACGATTAAACTCCATCTTGGCGTAATACTATAATCTTGTGGCGCAAGAACGAAAAAGTCTTTACCAACTTCATCATCATGCTTTTCAAGTTCATTTAAAAATCCTTTATAAAGAAAGGCGCTATTATATAATGGATACTTAACCGATTCTCTTTGGGGGTTTTTATTATTACACGATACAAAAGTGAGTAGACTTATTACTAATAGAATTATCGCTATTATTCTTTTCATATTGCCTCCTTTATGCTTTACATTATACCATGCGATACGCGCCATTGCAATACGTATTATAAAATTTTACGAATGTTTCTCGCTTTAAAAGTCGAAAAACTTACGCCCGAGCGGAAAGAATTTTTCGCTCGGGCGTTTAAATTTTTTTAAAGTTTAAATCTCTTAAATTAAGCGTGATTACAACGCATTTTAAACCTTTAAATTATTACTTGCCAAACATAACGTTTTCATTTGAAAACAGTTTTGCCAAGACGAATACGCCAAGGGCGATTAGGGCTATATTGCTAACTACCATGCAAAGTAGAGCAAGCGGATTGAGCGAACCTGCAAACACGGCGCTCATGCAAGCAATCGAGTTATAGACGGGGATAAGGCAAAAAAGCGGATTGGAAAAATCTATTCCCATAAGCCCCGAAACGCCCACCACCATGACGACGACCATCAGCGGAATTGCATAGGCGCTGGCTTCCTTTACGCTTTTTGCGATAGTGGAAATTATTGAAAGTAGCACGGTAAAAAGCATTACGGTAAGCACTATAACGGCGAATAACGAAAGGTATTCAAGCGCCCCTAAATCGAGCGCGATTTCCACACCCGTACCAGCCGTTGACTCCATTAAATTAGGGAGCGAAGTTATCACGGCGATAAACGAAACGACCGCCGACGCAAGCGCCGTTACCGAAAGGGCTGCCACTTTGCCAAGCGCTATATGACTGCGCTTTACGGGAGTTACGAGCAGGGTTGCAATAGTGCCCCTTTCCTTTTCGCCCGCAATCGATTCGGTTGCGACCGCCATACAACTTGAAAACAAAAACGTTACCATTAAAAACGGAAGCATCATGCCGATAATCATCATTGACGAATCTTCGGCGGTTGCCGTATCCGTAGGCACTACGCTAAAAATCGGGGTTGCCGACATTGACGAGAGCATTGGCGCAAACGTCGCGTAAATAGTAGTAGACTCGGGTGAAACCGAATTAAAAAAGACTTGAAATTCGTCTAATTTTCCGTCAGCGCCCTTTTTGTATTTGACGAAAATATCCACTTCACCGCTTTCTAGCATTGCCATTGCTTTGATTTCGTCCTTTTCGACGACCTTTTCAAAATCTATTTCGCCCGACTGCTCTAATACCGAAAAAACGCCGTCGGTGTAGTATTCGCTTTCAACGTTTATGCCTATTTTGTACTTATAACCTTCCCCAACGGAAAGCATTCCGCCAAGGGCGTTGCCCATAAGCGAATAGACGAGATATAATATAATTCCCGGCAAAAAGAGAGAAAGAAGCATTCTTTTATCCGTGAAAAATCTCTTCAATTCCTTTTTCATTATGATAAAAATATTACTCATCTTCGCCCATCTCCTTTTTGTATAACTCAAAGAAAACGTCTTCTAAATTGCTATCGCCAACCACCGATTTAAGGTCGCCGGATAACACTGTTTTGCCGTTTATTATAATTCCTACGCTGTCGCAAATCTTTTCTACTAGTGAAAAGATATGGGTGGAAATTATTATCGTTTTTCCTTGGCTTTTTAGGTCTAACAGAAAGTCGGTTACAGTCCTTGCCGTTATTACGTCAAGTCCGTTAGTCGGCTCGTCAAAGATAATAAAATCAGGGTCGTGCACAATAGATATAACGAGCGAAACTTTTTGTTTCATACCCGTAGAAAGGTCTGCAATTTTCACTTCGGCAAACTTGTCTATGCCAAATTTTCTAAACAAATTCCGCTTGCGGTTTTCGGCTACCGCCTTGTCAACGCCGTGCAGAGCCGAAAAATAATCGTAAAGATAATTGGGGGTAAAAAAGTCTTCAAGTTTTAACTCGCTAGTTAAAAAGCCTATCCTAGACCTTACTTCGTCAGGGCTTGCAACTACGCTCTTTCCTAAAATTTCGGCGTCGCCCGAGTCGGGTTTAATTAGGGTGGCAAGCATTCTAAGCGTAGTCGTCTTGCCCGCCCCGTTAGGGCCTAGTAGTCCGTAAATCTCGCCCTTTTTTACGGTAAAAGACAAATCGTTTACGGCTACCTTAACTTTTAAATTGGTCTTTTCAATCTTTTGCTGTTTTGCCGAAAGTTTAAAAGTTTTAACCATATTTTTAACGACTAAAACGTTTTCCATTACTCTCTCCTTTATATTTTTACGTAATAATCAACTTATAGGCGGGTTTTTAAATGAAAACACTTACTATAACGTAAGGTTTACCTTTTTTTGAAAGCCCGCTCTCTTCAACAAATTCAAACTTGCCGAAACCCCTTACCGACACCACGTCGTCTGGCGAAAGCGGTTTTGACGGCGAAAGTATTACCCTGCCGTTTACGGCTACCAAACCCTTTTCAAATAGGTCTGCGCCAAACTCTCTGTTTATATTATACACTTTACATACTACGGCATCCGCCCTATTCGACGCTACCGAAAATTGACGCTCTTCCTTTTTAGGTGCTAAACTACTCGGCAACTCGTAAACGACTTCAACCTTAACCTTATTTCTGCCAACGGTTTTAAGTTCTTCAAGTATCAAAACGGCTACGGTTCTTTCGGCTATTATATAGGCAAATTCGCCGTTAACGAACATATCGCCCAACTTTTGGCGTTCTATTCCCAAATTTAAAGTCGCGCCAAGCACGTCCCTATGGGTTATCGCCGTGGCAAATTTTCCTCCTAAAATAGTAACCTTTAAAAGGGTTATCGGGTAGGGATCGTCGTAACCAAGTAGGTCGGGACTTCCGAATTTTATCATTTTTCTTTCGGCATAGTCCACACCGCCGAAAGTCGAATATTCACCCTTTTTTAAAAGGGTTTCGGCTTCGGCAAGCGACGTAGGACTCATAAAGTCGGTAAAGGTAAAAACACCCCTACTATAACTGCGCTCTTTTAATTCTTTAATTCGTTTAACTCTCTCTTCGCTAAGCATACTGTTATTTTAACACAATTATCACTTATTGTAAAGTTTTATTTCTTTACAATTTAGCAAAAACCGTGTATAATATCATTAATAAAATTTGCTCGCCCAGGGCAAAAAGGAGAGTTTTATGAATTGGGATGAATTTTTTAGCAATCTCATAAATTGGATTGCAACTGAAGGCGTTAAAATTTTAATCGCCTTCGTAATACTTATCGTATCTTTTTTAATTATCGGCGCGCTTATAAAAGGGCTCAAAAAACTTTTTGACAGTAAAAACGTTGATAAAACCATTGCAAAAACCGTTTGTTATATTTGCAATATAGGGCTTAAAGTTTTAGTCGTTTTAGCTCTTTTAGGTTATTTAGGAATCGATACTTCTGGCGTTGCCGCTCTTATCACCACGGCAGGCGTGGGCGTCGGTCTTGCTCTTCAAGGCTCGCTCTCAAACGTTGCGGGCGGTGTGCTTATTATCCTTCTTCGTCCGTTTAGAGTTGACGATTATATCGAAGCTCAAGGCGTTTCGGGTACGGTTGAAGACATTCACCTTATTTATACTTACGTAAGAACGCCTGACAATAAACTCGTTTCTATCCCTAACGGCACTCTTGCAAACGACACTATCGTAAACTATAGCAAAAAAGACACTCGCCGTGTTGACCTTGAATTTGGCATTGCATACGCTAACGATTACAAAAAGGCTGAAGAAATTATTTTAAACCTTATTAGCGCTCATGAAAAATGCTTAAAAGACCCTGCGCCTATGTGCAGAATCGTTAGACACGACGCAAGCGCTATCACCTTAGCAACAAAAGTTTGGGTAAACTCCAACGACTACTGGGACGTTTATTTCGACCTCTTAGAACAAGTAAAGACTGAATTTGACGCACAAGGAATTGAAATCCCCTTCAACCAACTCGACGTGCACGTTAAAAACGACGATAAATAATTTGTTCTTCAATTATTTTTAAGTTCAATACGGCTTTGCTTTTATATGCAGAGCCGTTTTTTCTCTTTAAAACGCTATTCTTTTACAACGATTTAACGCATTGATAAACAAAGCCCGATTTGGCGCGCTACTTTTCGCTCCAAATCGGGCTCATTATTATTCTTCATAATTTACGTTACACGTTTTTAGAAATTTCTTTACTATATTTATCGGGATGCAATATTTCATACCATCCGTAGGTATAGGCGCATTTTTAATATATTGATTAGTAATCCTTGCTTCAACGCAAACACCTATGACATTGCCTTGTTCATTAAGCAACGGTCCTCCCGAATTGCCTGGATTCATAGCAGTATCAGTCATTATTCTATCTCGACCGCAAAACTCTCTACACTTGTCGCTGATTATACCTTGAGTGATACAAATTCCGTCGCCTAATGAATTGCCAATTATATAAGAAATATCTCCCGTTTTTATTTTGTCGGAATTTCCCAATTTTAATGGTCTTGCTCCTATAGGTAGCATATCTAATTTTATCAATGCCAAATCTTCCGATAGAGCGCTAGCAATTGATATAACTTTTGCATTTACCTTTCTATTTGCAACTTTAATTTCTAAACACTGATCTACCTTGTCGCCATTAGAAACGACGTGCGCGTTAGTAATTGCGTACCCACGAGCATTTATTAAAAAACCTGTCCCTAAAGATGACAATTGTGTTGCAAATATTTCAAGAGTGCCTTTTACGTTCTCTTCAAAAACTTTTGAAGCGCTTGCAGCCTTTGCCTTTTCAACACTTTGCTTATTTATCGCCATTGGAATTGTTTTTTGTGAAGCCCCACAATAAGGACATCTGCTTTTGTTTCCTATTTCTGCCTTACATACGTTACATTTCATAAGTTACCCCTTTTTAAACACCTTAAATGTTGACCTTTGGACTAGGGTTAGAATCATCGTTTAAGTATTTTCGCATTTTTTTAAACTGCAACGCATCGTTAAATGGTATTGGCGAGCATAAAATCATATCATCTAAAACTTGCTCTTCTAAATTGTTAACAAAATCAATAACGTTACCAACATTATTATAAAAATAGTTATTCCTTTTATAATCCGAAGTAATTAGACAAACCCGTGTAAAATTGTTATATTCTACGAATTTTTCAATTATTTGCTGAGTTAACGTATCCATATTGTCCAAATCTTCTATAACAACGTAAAGACACGGCACACAGGCACAAGCAAGTAACGTGCCTATGATTTTTTCTTCGTCACAAAAAGACGACATCGTTGTTTTAGGATAAAACAAATCCACTTTATGCTTTAATTTTTCATAAATTTGCGTTGCTAAGAAATTTTCATTCGGTTTACCATTTGAGATTATCATGGCAAGATAATTATTTTTTTCCAACTCCCTATCTATCATAACGTTTCTTGTTCTTCTTTTTTCAATCGCGGAAGCAATATCTAAATATTCTTTCTTCATGAAATCAAGGGAATTTGCCAAAACAAAATCATTATCTTTAATTGTAGGTGTTTCACAAACAGTTAAGACGATTTCTTTACCTTTTAGCACTTTGTCCGTGTTATAAACTTCATATTTTGCCAAAAACCTCCCAAAATGCAATTCTTCTGATTTTGGGTAAATATCAATCAAATCATCATAAATGGAAATACATTTATCGAAATCCCCACTCTCTCTATAGTTGTTTGCTTGTTTAATACGTTCATACGTACTTTCATTAAACGCAATATATTGTTTAGTGCCACAAAACTGACAAATAGTAGTTGTTCCAAAGTCAAAATCAAAAACCGCACCACATCCTACGCATTTTCTCTTTACACCCATAACAAAACTTTATCGCCCATCCCTAGTGATATTTATAGTTATTTTTTCTTTTATTTTAACTCCGCATTTCGGACAGAAGGCAGCGTTTATAGAAACTAGATGCCCACACTTAGGGCAAGATTCCATTTGAGCATGATTTTTCGTAGGCTCGCCACAATACGCACAAAAAACGTCTCCTCTTTCAAGTCCGTTACCGCACTTACTACAAAAAGCAACGTGTGCAGATTTAGGCTGACCAGCGACGTTATTCCAGCCCACGTTAGAAACTGTATCGTGGTATTGACGACTAAGTTCTATTTCCTTTTCGTCTGCTCTTTTCTTGTCTTCTCTCGCCCAAGCACGATCTTCTTCTTCTCGTTTTATTTTAATGGAATATTCTAGTTCTTCTCTTTCTCTTTGTTTTTGCTGTTGATACAATAAATCTTCATCAGCAGATATTTTCTTTCGAAATTCTAACTCTTCAACAATGTCAGTTTGCTTATCCTTTTTAACTTCTTGCTCAAATGCGCGCTTTTCTCTATACTCTTCAATTTGACTTTCTTTTCTTACAATATCTTTATATTTTTCTTTTAAAACACTTTCGTCCTCATCAGAAAGATTAAAATTAACAATTAAAAAGTCACATAAAGAAAAACCATAATCATCTTCAAATACTGGCTTTAAATCCTCTAAAAGTTGTTTTTGTAATTGATCTTTATGCGAACTTAAATTAAAATAAGACAACTTTTCCTGTCTAATTTTACTTTCAATAGCACTTGCAATTATCGAAACCACTTTATCTCGAATGCGATTTGTCAATTTATCTTTGGAATATATCTCATTGTGTCCTGCATATTTATCAGATTCAACGTCTTCGTCGTCTGCGGTATCTTCTCCGCCTGAAGCGACGATTTCAAGATAAAACTTTTTAGCATCTAACACCTTTACTTCAAGATGTCCAAAACATCTTAAATCAATAGGATAGCCTAATTTTGAGTCTACGTATTTTATAATATTATTTTCATTTGTACCCCAATAAATTCTTACTTTTGCAGTCTTTGAAATATATACGGCTTTAAGTGAAGACCAGTCTTTTACTTTTTGCTTAAAAATCCAAAAACCCTTTGTTTTATCATATATTTCGTAAATTCCTTCTTCAAGAGCGTTTTGCAATTTACCGTCTTTAATAAACAACAACGTGTGCGTAGGTGGAACGATAATTTTAGTATCCGTTGGTTCTTTTCCAGTAAGCAAAACTTCATAAAACAACGTTTGATTATTACCCTTAAATTCTATTATGTTATTTGCCACGTTTACTTCTCCTTGTAGGTTGATTATCCCTATTGTTAATTCTATCGAATTTCTCTTTAAACATTTCCATTTGCCCTGATATATCGTCAAACTTCTTATTCATTGCAATGTTTGCACCTTTTAAATCTTCTATTTCAACATTTTGACTTTCTACTTGATTATTTAAAGCGTTGATTTGTGATTGAAGTTGCGAAACCTTTGCCTTATCTTTACCTGCTTCCACAATTTGCCCCTTGAGATTTTCTATTTGCGCTAATAAACCCTTAACATAGTTGATTTGCTCTGCGGTAGGAGCGACTTTGGGTTGCATAGTCATTGCTCTTGCCTTTCGGAAAAAAATCTTATTTTCTTCTTTTACGTATTCTTGGAATTCGGCAAATTCTTTAAATAAGTCGGCGTCGTTTTTTAACGTCTTCATTTCAAAGAAAAAGAGTATCGGTGAAAGGATAAACACGCCAACGTAACCCACCACAAATGAAAGTAGCCATATAGGTATATAAATCCACCAAACAAAATAGTTAAAAACAGAACTTAAACATCCTTCCGATTTAAAAACTTTATCATAAAAAAAATCTTCTACCTTGATAGGTACGCTTTTTGCATTTCTTATTAATTTTGAAAAAGACGCCAATATGGTGGATCCCCATATGCCTATTGCAAGCAGCGCCAAACCTATGTATAAGTTGTCAAGAGTTCCCCCTCCCAACATCTCAAATAAACCAACAACTGTACCTATAATACCCAAAAATACAGGGATAAGGCCTAATATAACAGCTACTGCGACCTTCGTTTTATAACTTTTACTATTTTTCTTTGATAAAACGTCTGCTTTTGCTTGAAGTTGCGTAAGCTCCGCATTATAGCAATCTACACAGAGTATTCGCCCTGAAGTGTTAGACCTAAACTTGTCAGCGCACTCTGCACAAAGACCTTTTCTACACCTACTGCAAGACGTTACGGCGCCCCTATCGGTACGGTTTGCATGATGATAGCAAATATACATAATAATTTCTCCTTTGTTCACTCACTTTTGTGAATTTTATTAAATTTTATCACACCATTTGGTGTAAAGTCAAATAATTTACGCCAATTGGTGTAAATTAATAATATGGAAAATAAATATATAGTTGCTTTTGCCCAAAATTTAAAAAGTTTAATGGGAAACATGTCTATTAGTGAACTAGCAAAAAAAATCAACATTCCCCAGCAAACTATTTCAAGATACTTGCTTTGCCAACGAGAAATTACTTTGACAAATTTATGTAAATTTGCCGATTTTTTTGACGAAGATATTGATTATCTTATTGGTAGAAAAGATTAAATCGGCGCTAGATGTAAGGTTTTATTATAGCCTAAAATGAAAAGAATAAACTTTTCATTTTGGGCGTTTGTTTTACTGCTTTTTGTTCAATTATTGTCTTACGGTTGACAAATTTTATATTTTATATATAATTAAAATATGGTTAAATTATAGCCTTAATTTTTTAGCGCGGACGTCGAATATCCGACGCTTTGGCGCAATGGGGACAAACTAATGACAGCAGAACGACTTAAAGACGTAATAGACTCCGTGGGGGTGCGTTTAGAATACGTACCAAAGGCGTACGACCTATTCCATTTATGTTGGCTTTTAGCGACTGTAATCGGCGTTATAATTGCGCTAAAAGTATACGATAAACGACATATAGGCAGGTATTTTGTTGCCGCAACGATAATTATGGCGGTTGGCGAAGTTTATAAACAAGCAGTACTTGCGTTAAAGAGCGGGGCTTTTAAATACGAGTTTTCTAATCTTCCGTTGCAGTTTGCGGTAGTTCCCCTTTACACCTACTTACTTGCGTCAATTTTCAAAAAGGGCAAATTCCACGATTTCCTTTGCGCATACAACGCAACTTTCGGACTTTTGTCGGGTGCGCTCGCATTGCTTATGCCCACGCCTGCGTTTGGGGAGTTTATGGGACTTAACGTTCAAGCAATGATTCACTACTCGGTTATAGTAATAGTCGGCGCGGTAACCTTGCGTACTTACGCTAAAAACCTTTCAATACCGCTATTTATTGCTAGTTTAGTTATCTTTATAATTTTCGTCGGTTTAACCGAAGCGTTAAACGCCCTAGTTCCCGCCCTTTGCGGACAGACGATAGACTTATATTTCATTGGCAGATACATGCTCCTTGACGCGCCTATCTTCTCCCACGTAAAACAGGCTTTTCCGCACTACGTATTCGTCGCCTTTTACGCTTTGCTTTTAATCGAACTCACCGCAGGGCTTACCTACCTTGCGTATAAACTCGCAAATAAAAAGAAAATTTACCGTTAATCGACTTATAGACTACTATTTATAAAAATTTTAACCAAAACGGGCTTGGAAAGTTTTTCACTTTCCAAGCCCGTTTTATAACCATTTTATAACTTGTTAAAAAATCGCTTTTTCAATTACCCCACCGCCAAGGCAGTTTTCTTCGTCGTAAAACACGCAAAACTGTCCTTCGGTAATAGCCCTTTGTTTTTCAAAAAACTCAACTTCAATGCCGTTTTCACCAATATGCACGTTTACTTTTTGTTCTTCTTGGCGATATCTAAACTTAGCGTAACAAGTAAAGTCCTTTTTGCCAGGCTCGCAAGGTATCCAGTTGCAAGAGTTCATCAAAAGCCCCTTTGAATACAACCTATCTTCCGCGCCGTGCGCCACGTATAAAATATTGTTTTTTAAGTCCTTTTCAATTACGAACCATCTACCGGCGTCACCCTTTTGACCGCCTATGTCAAGCCCACGGCGTTGACCGATAGTATAATACATAAGCCCGTAATGCTTACCCAAAACCCTGCCGTCGTAAGTGCGAATTTCCCCTTCTTTAGCAGGAATATAATTCATTAAAAACTGCCTAAAATTTCTTTCGCCAATAAAGCAAATTCCCGTGCTATCCTTTTTTTCAGCGGTAGCGAGCCCGTTTTCTTCGGCTATGCGTCTAACTTCGGCTTTGGGCAAGTCTGCCAATGGGAATAGGACGTTTTCAAGTTGCTTTTGTGAAAGTTGGTTTAAAAAGTAGGTCTGGTCCTTGTTTTGGTCTTTTGCCTTTAAAAGGTAATGCGCGTCGCCGTCGTGGCGAATTCCGCAATAATGCCCCGTTGCGATATAGTCCGCGCCGAGTTGCATTGCGTAATCTTTAAACGGCCCGAATTTAATCTCTCTATTGCATAAAACGTCGGGGTTGGGGGTTCTTCCGTTTTTATATTCTTCTAAAAAGTATGAAAAAACCCTATCCATATATTCTTTTGCAAAATTTACGCCGTAATACGGGATATCCAAAACCGAACAAACCCTTCTCACGTCGGCGTAATCGTCGTCCGCCGTGCATACGCCGTCAACGTCGTCTTCTTCCCAGTTCTTCATAAAAAGCCCAACGACGTTATAGCCTTGGCGCTTTAATAATAACGCCGCGACCGAACTATCAACGCCACCGCTCATACCGACGACAACCGTTTTTGCCATAACAACTCTCCTTTTTGCCTTTTGCCTAGTTATTGTACCATAACACCCCAAAAAAGTAAAGTGTAAAGCATAAAAAACAAAATTTGTTGACATTATCGGCGTAATGTTATATACTATTTGGTAGTTGCGGAAGCTTTTAACCGCAAATTTATGATAAGGAGAATTTTTATGACTGACGAACTTGACAACGTTTTAGAAGAAGACGATATCGTTACCCTTTTATCTGCCGACGGCGAAGAAATTGACTTTGTTGAAATTGCAGGAATTGCCTTAAACGGTAAATTTTACGCCGTTTTGCAACCCGTTGAACTTTTAGAAGGCATGGAAGAAGACGAAGCGCTCGTTTTTGAAGTAGGTCGCAACGAAGACGGTAGCGACAATTTTACTATTGAAATGGACGACGATATTATCGACGCTGTTTTTGCTGAATACAACAGACTTTTAGACCAAGCAAACGACGAAGAATAATTTTTTTATGTTTTTTGAATAAAGTCATCATTTTGCATAAATGCGCCTGTAGTCTAACGGGAAAAAATTCCGATCTCCGACATCGGTGTTGTGGGTTCGAGCCCCGCCAGGCGTACCAATAAGAACGTAATTCGAACATAGATTTGCGTTCTTTTTCTTCGTAAAAAAAATCAGGGAGGACACAAAGCCCCCTGATTTTTTCTTTATCGCCCATTAAGTTTACTCTACCTGCCGCAGAATATATATCCGTTGGATATTCTTTAAAAATATCGTAAAAGCTGGTTCATTCTATTTGTAATAAACAATATCCACAATTTCCTTCGTTGTCTTTAAACTCGTCGTTTTTTCCGACTCTTGTAATTTTGCTATTCCTTTAGGAATACTCGTTCCCGTATGCAATGCAATATCTTTTATAATCTCAAATTCCGACTTGTTATCATCTAAACCTAATGCTATAGCAATAGTACTTGGAAATTTATACGGACTTGCCGTTGAAACAATAAGTGTTTTACTATCCATTTTCAGATTTTTATAACAGTAAAACGCAACTGCTGTATGCGGGTCAATCAAATAATTATTCTCATCAAACGCCGTTTTAATAGATTTTAACGTTTGGTTTTCATCCGCATAAAATCCTATAAACTCTTCCATAAAGGATCTTTCTTCTTCGTTTAAAGAATAAACGCCTTTTTCGTTTAAATCTTGCATAAGAGATTTTACTCTATCTCCGTTTCTTCCAGTCGCCAAATACACGAGTCTTTCAAGATTTGATGAAACTAATATATCCATTGCCGGGGAATTAGACTTTTTAAACTGCCTATTTTTATCGTAAACACCCATTGTGAAAAAGTCAGTCAAAACGTTATTTACGTTAGACGCGCAAATAAGTTTATTTATAGGAACACCTATTTGCTTAGCAATATAACCTGCAAAAATATCCCCAAAATTACCCGTAGGAACGCAAATATCAAAACTTTCCCCAAACTTAATCCAACCCGATTCAACACCCCTAAAATAAGCGTATACGTAGTATATAATTTGCGGTACTAACCTACCTATATTGATTGAGTTTGCAGAAGAAATTAGCACCTCGCTATCTTTAGGGTAAACCTTAAATATGCCTTTTACGAAGTTTTGACAATCGTCAAAGTTTCCTTCTATCGCAAACGCTTTCGTTCTTTCGTCGGTATAATATAGCATCTGCTTTTCTTGTATTTCAGACACCCCTTTATACGGATATAATACGACGGTATCAAACGTTCCACTTTTCATAAAACTAGATAACGCTGCACCTCCAGTATCTCCAGACGTTGCAACTAAAATAAGCGACTTGTCCGTAACATTATTTTTCTTTTTAGCAACTTCAATTAGGAAGGGAAGTATTGTAAGCGCCATATCTTTAAAAGCAAGTGTAGGTCCTTTATATAATTCTAAAAAACTTAAACTATTAAAAGTTTTGAACCCAACCATACCCTCTTCAAAATTAACTTGATCGTACGCACTATTTACGCAATATGCAATTTCTTCATCCGTATAATCGTCTAAAAAAAGTTTAAGTACCTCAATCGCTATTTCTTGGTAAGTTTTTTTAGTCCACGTAGCATCAAACTCTATGGTAGGAAAAACTTCAGGAATAAACAATCCCCCGTCACTTGCAAGACCTTTTAAAATAGCCTTACTTGCCGTTAATCTTTCATTACTTCTCGTACTTATATACATATAGTCTCACAAATCAATTCTAAATTTTTAGTTTATAACCATTTAATTTCATACGGTTTTAACGTAATTTCGCTTGCCTTACCTTTCATATCGTAAAATACAGTCGTTTGCTCTACGCTCGTGTTATTTGTTATAGCGTATCTGTCGCCATAGAAATGGGCTTCGGTAAGTGGGTTAGTACAATACGACTTTTTGTCCATATCTTCCTTTCCTGCCGTCCAAAGTATCGCTCTATACAAAAGTTTTGCGTTTTCAGCCGAATAAGGAATACCCGTTATATAAAAACTTCTGCCCTTACCGTAGTTATTCGTTGCCATTTTTACTTCGCCAACGTTTACCTTTCTCGTAAATCTATCCGAGAAAACTATATCAACTACGTTTGTTCCG
>JAFTTJ010000013.1 GCA_017466825.1 Clostridia bacterium | reverse complement strand
CGCTTTCAGATTCACTTACTGAAATCGTAATCGATTCAGGGGTAGAGTCGGGCGAAGACGTAGACTCTTCTTCACCGCAACAAACCAATGCTAGCGACAATGAAATCGCCATAATTAGCAATAAAATTTTACGCATACTATCCTTCCTTATATAATATTTTTTATGGCGATATCACAGCATATAAGCAATTAAATATCAGTCACGTGCGCGATAGAGCCTTTTTGTTAAAACCTAGCCTATAAGACGATTATTAGGCTTTTATGATTTGTTAAACGGTGGGGTTAGTACCAAAAACGTCACCGCAATAATAAATGTACGGGTTGACGATTTCGCCCTTTTCGTCAAGGGGAATAACCGAACCGCCGATAATGGGTTTAGCACCTAAAAGCATTATCCATTATAAACTCTCTACATCATTATATATTAAAAACGTTGGTTTTTCAAGGGGTTTTTAATTTTTTTTGCTTGTAGAACAATTTTTTAGACAAATTTACGCCTAAAAACGACTTATTTATATCTCGACTTCGTTTTGGCATTTGCCACCCGATAAAACTTGCGTTATATTTTCAACGGTAACTTCGGCAATCGCCGAAAGGGCTTCTTCGGTTAAAAAGGCTTGGTGGGACGTTACGATTACGTTTGGCATTGAAATAAGCCTTGCCAAAACGTCGTCTTCCATAATATGCCCCGACTTGTCTTCAAAAAACAGATCGCTTTCTTCTTCGTATACGTCAAGGCAAGCCGCGCCGACCTTTCTACTCTTTATTCCTGCCAAAAGGGCTTCGGCGTCAACTAGCGCGCCCCTTGACGTGTTTAAAATAACCACGCCCTTTTTACACTTTTCTAAACTCTTTTCGTCTATTAAGTGATAGGTTTCTTCGGTGAGTGGACAATGCAAGGAAATGACGTCGCTTTCTTCAAAAAGTCGGTCTATAGGCGCGTAAACAACCGTTTTTCCGTCTTCCACTTCGGGATTTGGGTATTTGTCGTAACATAAAACTTTCATACCGAAACCCTTGCAAATATCTATAAATACCCTGCCTATTTTACCCGTTCCGACAACCCCCACCGTCTTACCGTGTAGGTCAAAACCCGTAAGGTTTGAAAGGCTAAAATTAAAATCTCTCGTCCTTATATAAGCCTTATGGATTCGCCTTATCGACGTTAAAAGTAACGCCATGGTATGCTCGGCAACGGCGTACGGCGAATAGGCAGGCACTCTCACCACCTTTATTTTACCTTTTGCGCTCTTTATATCCACGTTGTTAAAGCCCGCGCATCTTAGCGCGATTATCTTTACGCCAAATTCAACGAGCGACTCTATTACTTCCGCCGTAACCGAGTCGTTTACGAAAACGCAAACGGCGTCGTAACCCCTTGCCAAATTAACGGTATCTTCGGTAAGGCGAGTTTCAAAATATTTTATCCTTAACCCCCTTTCTTCGGCAAGTTTTTCAAAGGCGGGTTTATCGTACGGCTTAGCGTCGAAAAAGGCTACCTTTATTAAATTATCTTTCATATCTTTCTCCTATTTCGTCTTTTATTATAAGCATGCCAACCTTAACTCTGTCGTCAAAGTGGAAATTAGCCGCTCAAAGTTATAAAAAATACGCCTACGAAAAAGCAGACGTATTTTTATTGTTTACAAATATTTAGTATTTATTCAGCGGAAAACGAGTCCTTACCGACTCCGCAAAGGGGGCAAACGAAATCTTCGGGTAAATCTTCAAACTTCGTTCCCGCAGGGATACCTTCTTCGGGTAAGCCTTGGCTTTCGTCGTAAGTCCAACCGCATACGTCACATTGATATTTCATAATTTTTCTCCTTTCTAATTGGCGTAAACGCCGTGTTTTTTGTTATAAATAGTTGCCTATAAGTCGATTATCGACTGTTTTATACGATAGGCTCAAAATCTTGAGCGCCGTGTTTGCAAAGGGGGCAAATAAAATCTTCGGGGAGCGGTTCGCCTTCGTAAACGTAACCGCAAATTTTGCAAACGTAACCCTTTTTGCCTTCCGTTTGGGGCTTGGGCTTAACGTTTTCGTGATAGTAAGCGTAGGTCATTGACTCTTTGTCGCCCATAACTCTCGCTTCGGTGATAGAGCATATAAACATACCGTGCGTGCCCATATCCACGTAGTTTTCGACCTTTAAGGACATAAACGAGTTGATATATCTAGGCAAGAAAACTAGCCCGTTGTCAGAGCGAAGGGGTTCGTATCCTTCAAACTTATCTACGTTTCTTCCGCTAACGAAACCGAATCTTTCAAACACAGAGAAGGGGGCTTCGGTGGTAAGGCAGTTTACGTTCATAATTCCCGACTGCTTTATTACGTGGTGAGAATAATTTTCCTTGTTGATAGTAACCGCAATTCTGTTGGGGGTTGACGTAACCTGCGTAACCGTGTTTACGATAAGCCCGTTGTCCTTTTTGCCGTCGTTTGAAGTTACGACGTAAAGACCGTAACCTATCTTAAACAAAGCCGTAAGGTCGTTTTTGTTTGCGCCGTCGCTTTGAGCAACGTATTCTCTACAAAGTTCGTCTGCCAACTCGTCGATTTGCTTGTTGCTCTCGTCGTTTAAAGCGGATAGAATTCTAACGCCCGCTTCGGTAAAAGTAAGATTTTTGCTACCTGCAAGCATATCTTTCATCACCTTGGTTGCCATTGGCGCCCAACTGCCGTTTTCAATAAACGCCACCGTACGATTTTGGAAATTCCTTTCGGTAAGATGGTGAATAAATTCCTTCATAAAGGGGAAGATATCCGCGTTATAAGTAGTGGTTGCAAGTACGATTTTGCTATAACGGAAAGCGTCTTCAACCGCTTCCGCCATATCGCATCTAGCCAAGTCGTTTACGACGACCTTGGGGCAACCGCTGACTTTAAGTTTTTCCGCCAAGCGTTCAACCGCCTTTTTGGTGTTGCCGTAAACCGAAGTATAGGCTATAACTACGCCGTCTTCTTCGGGTTGATAACTAGACCAAGTGTTATAAAGATTGATATAATAACCTAAATTTTCTTTTAAAACAGGTCCGTGCAAAGGGCAAATGGTTTGAATATCAAGCCCCGCCGCCTTTTTCAAAAGGCTTTGTACTTGAGCGCCGTATTTGCCAACGATACCTATATAATAGCGCCTTGCTTCGCAAGCCCAGTCTTCTTCAACGTCGAGCGCGCCGAATTTGCCGAACCCGTCCGCCGAGAAAAGAATTTTATCCGTAGAATCGTAAGTTACGATAACTTCCGGCCAATGCACCATGGGCGCGGCAACAAAGTGGAGTTTGTGTTTGCCAAGGTCTAATTCGTCCCCTTCCGAAACGACTATTCTCCTTTCTTCAAAGTCTGTGCCAAAGTAATTTTTCATCATTATAAACGCCTTATTCGACGAAACGATTTTAGCGTTTTTATAGGTTTTTGCAAAGTTTAAAATGTTAGCCGAGTGGTCGGGCTCCATGTGTTGAACTACGAGATAGTCGGGCGTTCTGCCGTTTAAAGCGTGTTGAACGTTATCGAGCCACTCGTGAGTAAAGTTTGCGTCAACCGTGTCCATAACGGCAATCTTTTGGTCTAAAATAACGTACGAGTTGTACGCCATGCCGTTTGGCACTACGTATTGACCTTCAAAAAGGTCTATATTTTTGTCGTTTACTCCTACGTATTTAACGTCGCTAGTTATAAACATAATTCCTTCTCCTTGCTTTTATCAAATTTATAATATCATAAAATTTTAAACAAATCAAGTGTTTTTTAATATTTTTAAGAAAAGTTCCTAAAATTTTTAATCGCTGAATTTTAAAAACCCTTTGCGCTAACGGCGTAAAGGGCTTTTTATTAAATCGTTTTTACGTGGCTTACGGTCGAAAGGGTGTAAACCAAATAACAAGCGTTATAAATCATAGGTCTATAACACTTGACCATATAGTGGCGAGCGCGGTTGCTTGCGTCTAAAACGTCGTTGCCGATACTGTTTGCATAGTAAGCGGTGGTGTACTCTTGCGAGTATTCGCCCACCGTCGAAATGGTAACGCCAAAGGTGTTAAAACTTACGTCCATTCTGCTATCGCCATCAATTTTGCAGTCAACCGTCATAGTTTTAATAGCCGTTTGAGTGGTAGAACTATCAGGCGAGGTTTCAACGGCGAGTTTTGCCGACCCCTTGCTACCTTTGAGTTCTCCCGAAGAAATTTCTATACTATAAAAGGTGTAATTTAAAGTGTTGTCATATTTAAAACATCTAAAAATAAGGGGGACAAGCGCGTTGTCAATATACGCGTCTTTCTTATAGTCGCCAACAGTTTTGGGTACGCCGTTGTTGGTGAGCAACACCGAAGTAGCGGGGTCGTCGCTCTTTACGGTATGAACGGCGTCCTTTTCGCCGTAGACGGTTTCTGTTTGAACGATAAGTTTAGTAAAATCTTTTTCGCTCGTCGGGAACGCCGATATGGGAAGGGTGTTTACCAAAGACTGCGTAGACTTAACGCACGCAAAACCTTGCTCAAAGCCCTTAAAATGAGTTTCGGTCGTAGTGGTATCACCTTCAACCGTATAGGTGAAGTTGATTGAATTTTCTTCGTCGATATAAGAGTACGTTCCCGATAAGTTAAGGGTGGTCTTGTAAATATATCCGTCGCCGTCGCCGATAAGTTCGGTTACGAAAGCCGACTTGGCTTGGTCTACGGTAAACGTGAGTTTTTCGTTTACGGGATATAAACTAGACGCAAAGTCGGTTTTAGTTTCGGTAGAAATTTCATATTCGATTCTTTCGTAAAAGCCGTCGGGGGCTTTTGTGAGCGAAGGAACGTCCAACCAATAAGATCCTGCAAAACCGCTGTTGGGTATACCGCTACAACCAAAAAGGGTTGCTAAACACAAAACTGCGGATATTAAAGCGAGCAATTTTTTCTTCATATAATTCTCCGTTGCTTAAAGCGACTGTCCGTCGCCAAGCCAAAAAGCGCGTTTGACGGTTTTTTTGGTTTTTGTCAAACCGCCAAAGGCGAAAATTTTATCGCATAAACCTATTGTATCATAAATTATTAAAAAAGTAAAAACAAAATTATAAAAAGTTTGCAATTTTCACACGATTATTATTATTTATGTGTTATAATTATAATAAAGCGCAAAGTATGAGCAATATAAATTTGCGTTTAAGGTGAACTATGGCAATCTACACGGCAAAAACTTATTTTGACTGTATCGACGGGGCGTGCGACTACGCCGCGAGTTTTGGCGTAAGCCTAGATCAAAAGATTGTTATCTTTTGTGAAGACAAACTCACCCTTTCGGTAGAGAGCGCGCTCGTTGAAAAAGCGGGCGGGGCTTTCGGCGCGGAAGTCCTATCTTTCGGCAGGTACGCGACCAAACTAAATCCCGACAGGAAAACCCTTTCAAAGGAAGGCTCTGCTATGGCGGTCAAAAAGATTTTGTCGGAAAAAAGCAAGGACTTGCAGGTTTTGGGCGGACTTAAAGCAAGCCCGTCGCTCGCCGTAAAAACTTCCGAACTTATTGCCCAACTAAAAAGCGCGAAAGTTACCCCCCAAATGCTGTTTGGCGTTTTAGACGGCTGCCCTGAAAACGTCGCGAGAAAACTGCGTGACGTGGCAACCGTTTTCGACGGCTACGAAGAATTTTTAGCCCAAAACGGCTTAACCGACAGTAGCAACGGCTTGCAAGACGCGCTTTTCGCCATTGAAAAAGACGAGCAAATTAAAAACGCGCGAGTTATAATCGTGGGCTATTCTTCGGTTACGAAACAGACTTGCGCCGTAATGGAAAAGTTAAACGCCGTTTGTCTTTCCTGCGACTTTTTTGCCGTTACCGGGGATAATAAGGACGTTTACACCGACGAGTTTTTAAACTTCGCAATCTCTTTGACGGGTGAAAAACCAATGACCCTTCCGTATGCGAATCATAGCGAATCCGAAATGGTTTTAGACGGGCTTTACAACCCCGAAATTTTCTCAAAAGTGGGGCTATATAGCGATAAAACACATATTTTTGAAGGTAAAAGCCTTGCCGAAGAAGTCGACTACGTATGCTCTTTAATCAAACAAAAAGTCCTGCGCGGCGGATATAGGTATAAAGATATTGCAATCGGCGTTGGCAATTTAAAAGATTACGAACTTTTATTAGAGCGCAAACTCGCCGACTACCAAATACCCTTTTTCGCAGACAAAAAAAGGGCGCTGTCTTCTCACCCGCTTTGCAAACTTGCAATAAACGCCCTTCGCTCGGCAATACGTCGCCGCGATCTTTCCGAAATTAAAAAAGTTATAACTAGCGGTCTATTTATAGCCGACAAAAAACTTGCCGACAAATTTATTCGACTTTTAACCGAAAAGTCGGTAACCGTAAATTCATTTATCGACGGGGACGACTTCGTTCCCCAACCCAACGAAAAGTCCACCGACCCTATCGAGAGATTTAACCTTACCGTTATTTCCAAAAAGAAGGACGATTTAATAACTTTTATAAACGGCGTGCCAAAGAGCGCGCAAGCCGAAGTCTTCGTAGAAAAAATAAAAGACTTTACGGTAAAATCGTCGGGATATTCACCTGAAAAGGACTACTCGCCCGACTCTAACTTTGCAATCATGCTCAAAAACCTTCAAAAACTCGGCGCGGAAGAAGAGATTAGGTTTTTAGAGAGCGCAACAAAGAACTTTTTTGGCGTTTTGGACGAGATAAAAAACATCTTAGGTAAAGACGTTATCACCGCCGAAGAATTTTTAAAAATTCTCGCGTCGGGACTCGACGCGGGCGAAATTTCGCTCATCCCCGAATATAGCGACTGCGTTTATCTTTCCGAAATCAAAAATTTAAGATTTAAAAAATACCCTTGCGTCGTCATGATGGGGCTTTCGGGCGACGTACCTTTCGTAAAACCCGACACGGCGTTACTTTTAGACGGCGACATTTCTAAACTCGACGCTCTCGCCCTTTCAATCGAGCCTAAAATCAGGGTTGTAAACAGGCGTGAAAAGGAAGCGACCGCCCTTGCTTTTGCAAGTTTTGAAGACTCGCTTACCCTAACTTACAGTTTGACGACCGCAGGCGGAAAGGCAACGGTCAGGAGTGAAATAGTAGACTATCTTGAAAACATTTTTTCATCAAATGATAAAAAAATTGCAAAGGCTACTTCGGCTTCGCTCATCCGCCCCTTTGAAAACCAAAGCGACGAAGACGACAGGGCTAGTTTTGCATACCTTAGTCTTCGCCCTGCAATGCTCTCGCTACTTTCGAGCGGTGACGATTTTAAGCACGGCGCTTTAAAAGACGTAACCGAGCCGTCGTCTTTTATAAAGGCTCTTTCAAAACTCAGCGGCGGCGAGTTCTTACCCCTTGCAAACGCTCTCGTAGGCAAGATAAACGAGAGCCAAAAAATAACGGCGTCTTTCCCCGTTGATAACTATTTTGCGCGTGGAAACGTTTCGGCTACGACGATAGAAACTTACTATTCGTGCCCCTATAAGTGCTTTATTCGCTATGGCGTAGGGGTAAAGGACACCGTTTCAGCGGATATTCGCTCGCTAGATTTCGGCAACATTTTGCACACCTTGGCCGAAAAATTTATGCCTAAAATAGACCAAGTAAAAAGCGAAGAAGAATGCGTTGCTCTCGCTGATTTACTCGTAGACGAAGAGTTTAAAGATGAAAAATATTCTAGGTTTTTAAAGCGCGCGGACTACGTTTATTCGGCGTTTTTAACCAAAAAAGAAGGGCGTAAACTCTGTGTAGACCTTTACCGCCAACACAAAAATTCACAGTTTAAACCTATCGGCAACGAGATTTGGTTTGCCGAATGGTCCAACGATTATAAGCCCCTTAAACTGCTTTCTAAAAAAGGAGTTTACAAGTTGTTCGGCAAAGCCGACCGACTCGATAAGTATAAAGACTACGTTAGAATTATCGACTACAAAACGGGCAACGCTCAGGGAAAAAGCGCCGACGACAAGTTTTACACGGGGCAAAATTTACAACTCTACCTTTACCTAAACGCCTTTACCGCCAACGGGGACAAGCCTGCGGGCGCGTACTACTACGCCGTAAACGACGACTTTGGCTCTGACGACGACAAACCGCCCTTTATGTACGGCAAAACGCTCGCCAGCGACGAAGTTTTGCAGGCCACCGACCCCAAATTCGGACTCGACGAAACCTTTACTAGCGACGTTATCGAAGCGGGCAAAAAAATCACCGCCAAAAAGGGGGCTTCGCTATCTGGAAAGACGGTTAGTCAAGACGTTTTGACCGATTATATGAAATATGCAAAACTCTTGACCGAAAAAGCAGTAAACGACGTTTTAGACGGCGTTATTATTCCGTCGCCCTACGAAAAGGCTTGTTCTTACTGCGAATTCGGCAGTATTTGCGGTCGCGACGACGATTGCGGATACAGGCAAAGGTCGGTATCTTCGGTAAATCCGTCCGTTATATCACAAGCCGTTTGGCAACACGAAAACCCAACCCAAGGAGAAGACGCAAATGACGAAAACGACTGATAAAACAACTCCAAACCAAGCGCGAGCAATTTCGTCAACGGGCAAAAACGTGCTCGTTTCGGCGTCGGCTGGGTCGGGCAAAACCTTCGTTATGATAGAGCGAATTATAAAACTCATCACCGAGCAAAACGTAGACGTCGGCAGTATTTTAGCCGTGACTTACACCAACCTTGCCGCAAGCGAGATGAAGCAAAAACTCGTAAAGGCGGTAATCAAAAAAATAAGCGAAGGAAAAGACGTTGCACGCATGCGCAGAACCTTGGACGAAATCCCCACGGCGGACATTTCGACCATGCACAGTTTTTGCCTTAACCTTTTAAAAACCTACTTTTACGTTGCGGACGTAGACCCCGACTTTACGGTTGCCGAAGAGTCAAAGCGAAAAGAACTTTCTTCCTTGGCGATAGACGGCGTTTTTAACGAACTGTATAAAGCCCAAGACGCCGACTTTTTAAAAACGGTTAGAATTTACCGTAAATACCGTGGCGACGGCGAGTTGAAAAATATGGTTTTGCAACTCTTTTCAAAGTGCGTTAGCGAAGAAAACCCCGAAGAATTTTTACTCTCGGCGGTTGACGGGATAAACGAGAGTACTTACGCCTTTTACGAAGACTCTATTTTGCAGAGAATAAAGGACGTTGCGCTCGCTAAAACCTTGGGAATAAACGGGCTTATTGAAGACGTAAAACTCTTAAACCCCCAAGACGGCGTAGCCCAGTCGCTAGCCCTTTCGGCAAGCGAAATAATCAATAAACTAACGGCGATAAATAAGGCAAAAACTCTGTCGGACGCTCAAAACGCGCTTTTGATAGAACTTAGCGCAATGACGAGAAAAAAGACTACGGAGGAGAGCGTTTTGCAAGTAAAAAGCGAGATTTCCGACTTAAAGGCGGACTTTTCTAAAATTTGCAAGGAACTGTGCGCGCTTATCCCTGCGGATAGAAACGCCGATTTACAAAACTTTCTCGATACCAAGCCCGTTATAAAAACGCTTGCAAATCTCACCCTGTTATACGCTCGCAAATTCGACGAGTTAAAGGACAAAGACGGCGTTTTAGACTTTAACGATTTAGAGATTAAAACCCTAAAACTCTTAAAGCAACACCCCGACGTTTTATCTGCGGTTAGAGAAAAATACTCTTACGTTTTCGCCGACGAATATCAAGACGTAAACGGCGTGCAAGAAGAGATTTTAAACTTGATTTCGCAAGATAATTTGTTTATGGTGGGCGACGTGAAACAGTCTATCTACGCCTTCCGTGGTTGCAACCCCGAAATCTTTGCAAAAAAATACGACGAATACGAACAAACTAAAATTGGCGACGCTATTCCGCTAGATAAAAACTTCCGTAGTTCAGACGGGGTTTTGTCCGCCGTAAACAATGTCTTTTCCGACCTTATCACAAAAGAGCACGGCGGTGTCGACTATAAAAATAATCCTATGCAAAGGGGCGGTCTTTACGAAGAAGGCTACGGCAGTTCTACCTTGCACTTAATTGAGAAAGAAACTGCCGATAAACGACCTATAGAAGGACTTTACGACCTTGTAAAGGACGCTTTAACCCTAGATGAGGAAGACGATTTTTACGAAGGCGCGCTAGTTGCGAAGATTATTCAAGACGAACTTACCAAAACTTTTTACGACGAAAAAATAGGAAAGACGAGAAAGGTTGAACTCTCCGACGTGGCGGTTTTAACACGCTCGGCGAAAGGTTATACGGACGAGATTGTCAAAAGGCTCGTTAGAGAAGGTATCCCCGTCGTTTCGGAAAGTAGGGTAAACGTTTTGGACTTCCCCGAAATTAAACTTTTAGTCGACCTCGTTAAACTTATAAATTACTACGCCGACGACCCACCGCTAGTTGCCGTTTTAAAAAGCGCGGTTGGCAACGTTAGCGACGAAGAATTGGCAAAGATAAGAAGGTTTGGACTAGACGAAATTAAGTCCAAGGAAAAACCGTCCTTTTTAGATTGCTTAGAAGTTTACCAAAAAAATGGAACAGACGTCCTTTTAAGGCAAAAACTACTCGCTTTTGACGAATATTTTTCAAAGATAAGAGTTCTTTCCGAGTTTATGGGCGCAGGCGAACTTATCGCTAAGGTCTTGCGCGAAACGGGACTCGACTATCAAATTGCAAGCAAACCGCTTGGCAAAATACGCTTGTCAAGAGTTGAAAGGTTTATTGCCGAAAGCACCCCCGACGGCAAAAAACTCACGATTGCCGAGTTTTTGGATAAAATCAATTCCGCCGACACTTTTACGGCTAATTCCGAAGTTTCGGGTAGCGACTCGGTTAAGGTAATGAGCATGCACGGCTCGAAGGGTTTGGAATTCCCCGTGGTTATCATACCCGGACTTCATAAAAAATTCAACGCCGTCGACGACCGCGCCGAAGTTTTGTTTTCTCGCAAAAACGGGCTAGCCGTTTACCACTACGACGAAGACACACGCAAAAAAACACCAACGCTTGCCAACGTCTTTTTCAAGCAGTCGGCTAGTTTAGAAAGAGCCAACGAAGAAGCGCGCGTTTTTTACGTGGCTATGACGAGAGCAAAGTCTAGATTGCACCTTGTTTCTACTAGCGAAATTCAAGACAGTAGAGCCGAAGAAAAATTCGTTTTGGCTAAAAAATTTACCGACTTTTTGTCCCTTAAAGATATGCCCGTAATAACCTACGCTCAATCGTCGCTTAAAACCCCCAACGACTTTAATATAAAACAAGTGGTTTTAAACGAAGGCAGGCAGTCTTTGACCGATTTGATTTATAACAATTTATCCTTTGCATACCCCCACCAAAAGGACGTAACTTTACCCGTTAAAACTTCGGTTACGGCGATAAACGCAAGGCAAGTGGAAATGGCGAAAAGGGCGACGGAAGATTTTGCTTTTCCGCATTTTGCGGAAGAACTATCTGCCGAAGAAGACTTGTTAGATTTTAGCGCGCCTTTAAAAGTTAAGGAAGATAGGCAAAAGCAAGGCGTTGCTTACCACCGCTTTTTACAACTTTGCGATTTTAATGATAAAAACGCCGATAATCAACTTATAGGTATGCTTAACGCAGGTTTAATTGAAAAATCGCAAGCCGAACTCTTAAACGTAAACGACCTAAACGGCGTGCTTGCATTGCCCGTTTGGGATACGCTAAAAGGGTATAAACTTTACAAAGAACAACCCTTTATGACCTATTTTTCCGCCCGTGAACTCTACGGCGACGACACCGACGCCAAGATTTTAGTTCAAGGTATAATCGACCTTTTGGCGGTAAAGGACGGAAAGGTAATCTTGATAGATTATAAGTTTAGCGACCACTTAGCCGATAGGCTTAAAAAAGACTATCAAACTCAACTTTCTCTCTATAAAAAAGCAATCGAAAAATGCCTTAAATTAAGGGTTGAAAAGACGTTTATTTTGGCTCTTCCAAGCGGTCTTTGCGTAGAAATTTAATTTAAAAAACCAAAAATAACTAACAAAAAAACGCGCCCTGAAGTTGATAAACTTCAGGGCGCACGTTTTAAAATATTTAATCTTTTTTTACGCAATACGTTTTTAATAAGAAACGCTATTTAAAATCTCGGTGTAATTGGGGAAGGGCCAAATTTCTTTATCGGTTATACTTTCCAAAAAGTCCGCCCACTCTCTAACCTTGCTCATATCGGCTAAAATTACCGATTTATCGTATTCGGCTTTTTCCTTACTGCACTTAATATCCGCGCCGACGGACAAGTCGTATTCGAGTTTAGAAACGGCGGTATAAAGAGAATCAAGCCCCTTTGAAAGGTTTACGATAAGCGCGCCTTCGGCGGAATTTTTAAGACCTAACGTCAAGGCTTGTTTTGCGTTGAGCGTTTCGGCAACGACCTTTTCAAAAGAAATTACCGCAGGAATAATTTGCCTTTTTACGATATGCGCCATAGTCCTTGCCTCAACGTCGATAGCCTTGCTATAACTTTCAAGCAAGATTTCATGACGGCTTTCAACTTCGGTCGCCGTGAATACTTCGTGGCGCTCAAAAAGTTCGATATTCTTTTGCTCTGCGTAGTGGCGCAACGCGTCGACGGTGGTAGGCAAATTCAAAAGCCCACGCCTTTCGGCTTCTTTTTTCCACTCGTCCGAATAATTGTTGCCGTTAAAGATAATTCTACCGTGTTTTCTAATCGCCTTTACTACGAGATAATCGATAGCGTCGTCAAGATTTTCGGCTTTTTCGAGTTTGTCGGCAATAATTCTAAACTGCTCGGCTACGATTGTATTTAAAACGATATTCGCGTCGGCAACCGACATATTTGAGCCGACCATACGGAATTCAAATTTATTGCCCGTAAACGCAAACGGCGAAGTCCTGTTTCTATCCGTCTTGTCCTTTTTAAGGTGGGGCAAAATGCCTTCGCAAAACTCAACTTCGTCAGGGTCTTTGTCCTGATATTTAGTTCCCGATTCGATTGCTGTGAAAACTTCGGACAAATCGTCGCCAATAAACATTGAAATAACCGACGGGGGGGCTTCGCTACCGCCCAAACGGTGATCGTTGCCTGCGGAAGTCGCCGATATGCGAAGAAGGTCTTGATATTTATCAACCGCCGAAACTACTGCAGTAAAGAAAAGTAAAAAGCGTTTGTTTTCGCACGGTTTTTCGGTAGGATCAAAAAGATTTTCGCCTAAATCGGTGGCGAGCGACCAGTTATTGTGCTTACCGCTACCGTTTACCCCTTCAAAGGGCTTTTCGTGAAGAAGGCATACCATGCCGTGGCGGTTTGCAACGCTCTTCATAACGGACATAATAAGTTGGTTGTGGTCTACTGCTAAATTCGTGGTGGTATATACCGAAGCAAGTTCGTGCTGAGCGGGGGCAACTTCGTTGTGTTTAGTTTTGGCGTAAACGCCAAGTTTCCAAAGTTCCCTATCGAGATCCGCCATATAATCCCAAACTCTTGCCTTAATTTTGCCGAGATAATGGTCTTCAATTTCCTGTCCCTTGGGAGGTTTTGCGCCGAAGAGCGTCCTACCGCAGTTGGCAAGGTCGAGTCGCTTTTCGTAAACGCTCTTATCTACTAAAAAATACTCTTGCTCAACGCCGACGGTGGGGAAAACTTTATTCGTTTTCGTATCGCCAAGAGCGCGCAAAATGCGAAGAGCCTGTTTATTTATCGCTTCAACGCTTCGAAGAAGGGGGGTTTTTTTATCGAGAGATTCACCGCCGTAAGAACAGAAAACGGTGGGAATATAGAGCGAGCCGTCCCTAACGAAAGCCTTTGAAGTCGGGTCCCATGCGGTATAGCCCCTTGCTTCAAAGGTTGTGCGCAAGCCACCGTTAGGAAGACTGGACGCGTCCGACTCCCCCCTGACCAAAGTTTTGCCCGTAAACTTCATTATTACGTTATCGTTGCCGTCGGGCTCGATAAAACTATCGTGTTTTTCGGCGGTAACACCCGTTAAAGGTTGAAACCAATGGGTATAGTGGGTTGCGCCCTTTTCTATAGCCCAGTCCTTCATAGCCGTAGCGATTTCGTGCGCAAGGCTGAGCGGAAGGGGTTTATTTTTTGCAACTATTTCTTCGTACTCGGCGTAGGCGGAACTTGCCATTCTCTTTTTCATTTCGCCGTCGGTAAATACGCTTTCGGCAAACCTACTCTTAAAATCGAAGTTTTCCATTTGTTTTCTCCTTTATCGGAAAGTTTTTTTGTCTTTTACTAAGTTTAGTCTTTTGTTACTATTAGGTTAGTTATTTTTCTATCGTCATTTAGCGAAGGGATCTCTTTTTAAAATTTTAGATTGCCACGCCTACTCTCGTAGGCTCGCAATGACAGTTGGGTGAAATATTTTAATTAAAACCAAACCTTGGTTTGATAGGAGGAGCAAGCCCCTCCCCTACGGCGTGCTTTACCATATATCCCGAAAATAATTTTGCTTCGCAAAAGAATTTTTGGGAAAAGGAGCAAACGGCTATAAAGTCTTGCTAACCGCATTTTGCGGTTGGCTGACAAAAAGCCGATTTGCGACGCGTTTTAGCCTATTTAAGTTTTAGATACGAGCAAAAGAAGGCTCGTTTTGGCGACAAGGGTTTGGTAGACCTTTTTGGTCACCGAGGTCTTGGCGATAAAACAGAAACGCACTTTTGCGAAGTATATAAGACTTAAATATTGTACTTAATTACCCTTATTTTGTCAAGGTTTTTAACGCTTGTAAATTCTTAAAGAATTTATTTATAGCGTTTTTCGGCTTATAGGCGGACTTTTAGTTTAAAATTTAAGTTTGTCAGTCCTTTTTGGCGTAAGGGGAAAAGGCGTTTACGGCAGTTTTTGGCAAACGGCTTACGTACGGGGTTGGGTTTTTAGGGTAAACGTTTTGCCCGTAAACCTTATTGGCGGGGTAGGTAACGACGAATTTTTTCTTCGCTCTAGATAGCGCTACGTAAAAAATTCGCTTTTCTTCGTCTTCGCTACCGCTTTGACGAGCCCCGTAAGACGGCAACTCGTTTTCGTCCGCGCCGACCAAAACAACCAAATCAAACTCGCAACCTTTTGATTGATGAACGGTGATCAGCGGAATTTTGCCGTGCTTTTTGATAATCAAGTCCATTTGACTGCCCGATAGCGACGCGTCGCTTAAAAACGAGCGTAGCCAAAGCGACTTTTCCGTTGCGTTTTCAATTCCTTTCAATGCTCTAAAAAGGTCGTTTGCAGACTCTCTGTCCGACGGGCGTTTGTTTAATTCAAGCACGCCGAATTCGTCGTTTATAAACTTGACGAGTTCGAGCGTCTTTCCGTCTTTTAACGCTAATTGCATTTGTTTAAATTTTTCGTAAAAATCTTTAAATTTTGGGGATTTTTGAGAAACGATTCTCTTTCTTGCGTCCGTTTGGGGGATATAAAAATCGCCTAATAGTTTTTCAAAGAGTTTTGCAGTCGCTTTGACGTCGGCAAAGGCGTCGTGCGCTCTTTCGTTTACTATACCGAAGTTTTTAGCGCAGTTTTCCAAGGTATAATTGCCGAGATTAGGCAAAACGGCTTGGGCTAAAACCAAGGTGTCGTAACGAAGATTTTTATCCAAATCAAGCCCTACGGACTTTAACTGCCTGTTTAAAATATTATCGTCAAATGACGAACTGTTATGCCCAACGAGAACGGCGTTTGCTACGAAAGAGCGGAAATCTTTTAAAACTTCGCTCGCGCTAGCGCCACCGTTTTCAGTTATATACTTTAAGTCGTAACCGTGGGTGGATATCGCCTTTTTTGAAATTTCGCAAGTGGGAATAACGAACCTATTAAAGGTTTCGCCCGTGCCTATTTTAAGGGCGGAAATTTGTATAATTTCGTCCTTTTCAAGGTCAAGCCCCGTCGTTTCTAGGTCGTAAATAACTACGTTAATCGACTTATAGGCGGATATTAGCGAATAATAGGGGTCGCCGTAAACGTATGCGTCGGCTTGCAAAAACGCCGAGAGCGAAATCCCGTACGCGCCAAAGTCAGTCATAGCGGAAACGGTTTCTTTTCCTATTCCCCTTACGTACTTTAAAGCAATTCTCTCAAACGCCGAGTTGTCAAAGGGGTTTACTAGCAATCTCAAAAAACTCAAAAAATCTTTGATAACGGGTTTTTTGTAAAACTGCAAGTCGGAATCGGCGGTAAAAAATGGTATGCGCTCGCTTTTAACCACCGACAAATTTTTGCGCTCTAACTTTTTATATAAATTAGTAAGATAGCGGTTTGCCCTTGCCATAACGCAAATTGACGAGCGGTCGCCGTCGTATGAACTTATAAGATCAAAAAGATAATCGGCTTCTTCAACTTCGTCAAAGCACTTTACTAGGTCTATCTTTTCTTCCCCGTCCGTTTTAGGCTCAGGCGGATAGGGTATTTTACCTTGAAAACTCTCGGCAAGATAGTACCTGCCCGCGTAGGTCAAGAGATCGGTCGAGCGGTAATTTCCGCTCAAAGTTATCCTTTCGGCAAAAAAGTTTTTTTCAAAGTCTTCCATAATAGCGAAAGGCTCACTACCGCGCCAAGAGTATATAGTTTGATAAGGATCGCCACACATTAAAATTTGCGCTTTATCAAAAAAACTCTTTGCAATTTGGTATTCAAGCATGCTCGTATCTTGCATTTCATCAACGATAATCAACTTATAGGCAGGTTTTTTGTAAACGCCTTCTAAAATAAGTTGTTTTGCAAAAAAGAGTAAATCGTCAAAGTCGACAAGTCTTGACGACCTTAAACTGCGTTGATAAGCAAGGGCGAAAGAGTCGCCTTTTTCCTTTAAAAGTTTAATTAGCGAATAATCGGTTATTTTTACGCCGGACTTTCTCACCGAAAAGAGTGAGTTAAAAGCCGAACTGTCGGCAAAGAGTTTTCTAATCGTCTTGCCGTAGCCTTCTTCTGATGTATAAGGGTAACCTAGCAAATCTCGCTCGTGCTTGATTTCGGACATTATTTTTGCAAGTTGCCTTTCGGGCAAAAGTGGCATTTCGTCGACTAATTCGTACTCGCCGTCTAACGCAAAAACCCTTAATACGTTTGCCAAAATCTCTCCTGAGTCTACTTCGTCGGCGACGGTGGGCTCGTTAAACGCCCCACTCTCTTTTAAATATTCCTTAATAATAAAGTAGCAAAAACTGTGTATGGTAAAGACGTTTACCCCCGCTTTATTGCAGTATTTTTCAACGTCGTCTTTTATTTCGCCCGCGCCCTTTACGGTAAAAGTAAGGCAGAGAATCTCTTCAGGCAAAACGCCCGACCTAATTCTCTCGGCTATTTTATGCGCCACGGTAAAAGTCTTGCCCGAGCCTGCGCCAGCAAGTAAAAGTTGATTTTTAGTTTTTTCGTAAATTACTCGCTTTTGCTCGTCGGTAAAAGTAAACATCTCTTCCCCTTTTGGTCTTTATAATTAGATTTTATCACTTTTTAGCCCGTTTTTCAAGCAAATATATAACAAAAGCGGATAGAAAATCCTATCCGCTCTTAAATTCAAAATTTTACCGCTTTATTCTAGCAAAAATTCAACCGCGCCTAAAAAAATGCTCTTTGCGATTTCTTTGCGATAGTCTTCGGTTAAAAGCAATTTTTCGTCTTCCGGGCTAGACAAAAACCCACACTCGCAAATTACCGACGGACAAGCCGAATAGTTTAAGAGATAATAATCTCCCTTTAAGGGGTTAAAATCTCTCGTTTGCCCACTCAATAAGTTAAAGCGCTTTTGAATACAACTTGCAAGGCGCTGACCTTGCGTTTTGCCTTGACCGAAAAAGGTCGTTGCTCCACGCCTATTAGGCGACGAATAGCAGTTTAAATGCACCGAAATCATTAAGTCGGCGTTTGCCGAATTTATAATTTCTATCCGCTTTTTCATATCCCTAAGTTTAAAGCCCTTTGCCGTAGTGCCGTAAAGCCCACCGTAGGACGAGCGAGTCATAATAGCCTTTATCCCTGCGCTTTCAAATTCGGCTTTGAGTTTTTTGGCGATATCCAAATTTAGGTCGCTCTCTTTGACCTTAGTGTTAACCCCCGAAACTCCGCCGTCGATACCGCCGTGCCCCGCGTCGATAACGACGGTAAACAAACTTGCGTGCGTTTTAAACACTTGACTTGCTAAAATTTTACTAAGATAAAAAACGGCGAGAAAAGTAGCCGTAAAAACCATTACGGCAACGGTTATTTTTTTAGCCTTTTTTCGTGAAAAAACCAACGCTTATACACCCTTTGTATTATATTATTTACTAACCTTAAATTTTATAACAAAACGGGCGATTTCGCTAAAAATCGACTTTTCCACACGAACGTTCGTTTGTGTGGATAAATGTGGATAACTTTTGCCAAAACCCCCGACTTATCCACATTGGCGATACCTTTTTCCACAAAAAACAAGGATTTTACAGGGGTTTTTATGCGTTTTTTTATACAAAAATGCAAGGCGATTTTTCGCCTTGCATAGTTTAATTTTTCCGAACTTTCTGCGCCGTTAAAAGCCTTTTTCTCGGGGGGGTTGTAAAAAGCAAATTTTATTTTTTTCTAGGCGCAAATTATAGCCGTTTTATCGTAGTAAATATCCGTTTTTACTACGCTATTTCGCAGTACACGTAACTCTCAACCGCACCGCTATCAAATTGGGCTAAGTATTCAAGTCTATACGTACCCGCAGGGAGTTGCTCGCCCGTAAATTCGGCGTAAGTCTTGGTCGTTTGGTCGTATTTTTCGAGTTTTGCGCCAGCAAAGAAATATCCGTTGTCCATAACGGCGTCTTCCATTTTTCTAAGCACTTCGTCGTAGTCGTACAACTCGCTCTTTTGCTCTAATTCGATATGCACGCCGAAGAGTTTTTGATAGGTTGCGTTTAGCACTTTTTGGTCGGTAATAATCGTTGTAAGCGACGTTTTTGCCAAGGTTACTTGGTCGTTTACCTGCCCCACGCAAGATAGTCTTTGGAATTTACTAACCCTAATGCCTTCGTTTGCGGTAGCGACGTAAGCGACTAAGTCGTAACTGCCTTCCGCAAGGCTCGTGGGCAAATTAAACTTACCGCTTAAACTTACTGAAATCTTGTCGCCCGAGTAGGTTGACGGCGCGTTGCCCGAAAGATTATCCAAAACGACTAATTCTTCGAGTTGATCGGTATTTTTCTTGAGCGCAAGGCGCAAGACGTAACTTTCACCGCTTTGCAAAACTTCGTGCGAGCCAACCGTTGCGGTAAGCCCGTTTAAGGTGAGCACGCCGTTTTCTACCGAAATCGGCAAGTCCGCAGTAAGAGTAATTTGTGGAAACGCTAGGTTTTGTTGAATTTCAACCAATTCTTGATCGGTTGCCTTAGGTAAGGTCTTTGCCGAAGAGAAGATATTTTCATACCCGTCTTTTTTGCTTTTTTCGATTTGGTAAGCCTTCATTGCGTTTTGGTGCGAAGATAAAACTTCGCCGTTCCAAACGTAGTGAGAGTGGAAGGCATCGCGTACCTTTGTCGCGTCTTCCGCCATCTTAGCCACGGTATCTTTATTATAAATGGGCTTTATGCCGAAAAGATTAAGCGCGGTATGCAAATTGTCGAATTTTTCTTGCCAAGTATCACCCTTTACGTTAAAGGTCAATTCGGGGTAAACGTACTCCCACAATCCGCGCACGTTGCCGTCCACGTAAGAAACGTTTTCGTCGAGCGGAACTTCGCCTTCTATAAGGTAGTCTTCTTCCGTTATATTTTTTACGGGGGCGGAAATAACGCCTTTATCCGTATAAATATGGGGCGCGGCGTAAGTCGAATAATAGCCGTAATCTTTTGTAAAAGCAACTGCATTGCCGAGTTCGCCAAGCGCTTTTTGCTCTTCTTGACTTACTCGAAGTTCTTTAATGCCCGTGTAAGAGCCGGGGTAAATAGTAATTTCAGAATCGTTAAGTTTTGCTATTTCGTACTTTAAGTCGGGCGAAATTAAAACGAGATCGTAAGAATAAGTTTTGTCTTCGTCTATAATGGTCGTAAACGAGTACGCCAAATCTTCGGTCATTATTATAATATTTAAGGAAAGGGACGTGCCGTACGCCGAATTCATTTGAGCAAAACGCCAATAGCCATTGTCGTTGTCGGCAACGAAAGCCATTACTTCATCTCCGTTTTGAGTGGTGTATTCGTACCTGCGATTAGGGGTGGAAAGGGTGCGGAATTGATATTCGCCCTGATTTTTATAAGACTCGTACGTGGTGTTGACTTCGTCGTTTACCGTGCGTATGCCAACGTTGTAATTTTCGTTATGGGTATCGTTTTCAAAAACGAGTTCTCTATTTTCTTCTACCTGCATTAAGTAGTCGGTATAAGACAAGCCGTTTATCCATTTGCCTTTGAGCGAAGTGCGCTCTTCAATAAAGTTTATATTTTCTTCAACGCCTTCGGTATGAACTTGCCCCGCTTCAAAGTGGGATTCAAAATAGGACAGTTCAACGACTAAATTTTCAAAACTCTTCCACGAGTAAACGGCGTTATCACCACTACCGCTAACGATTTCACCTTTAGTGCTAGCCGTTTTTTGGGGGCTAATTTTGTTTGTACCGTCAAAACTTTTAAGAGAAAGGGTTTGGGCGCTCGTCGACTCGTTTTCCTTTAAACGGTCGTCTAAAAAGTCAAAACTACCGCTTAAATGCTCGTGATTTATTCGCTCGCCTGCAAGCAACGCTTTAGCAAGCGCCGTGCCTTGCAATGCGACTTCGCCACACCCCGTAGCCGAAAAAACGCTTAGCAAGGTGCTTACGCTGAGTATTAGGCTCAAAATCTTCTTTTTTAAGTTCTTCATAAATCTCCTATACGGCTTGCCATAATGCGGTTTTTGCGCTACGACTAGCCTTTATATATATACGATTTTGCGCGCATATTCTATCACGACTTTTTTTACTTGTCAATACGCTTTTTAATAATTTTTATCTCATTTTCACCAAAGATTTTTAACGTAGTAATTTTTATATTAAAAACCCGCCCTTTTTCGGCGGGTTTTGTTGCGTTATTGAATAAGTTCGTCTAATTTTTTTAAGTTTTTGTTTTTTAAAACGAGTATCGCCCTTTTCATAAATTCGGCAGAATATTCGCCCAAAAATTTTTCGTTATAAACCCTTACTACGTGCGCTAGTTCTAAAAAACCATCGTCCCTGATAAAAGCCGTAAAAAAGGATCTTCATTATTTAAAGACTGAACTAAACTCAAACTTTGTAAATTTTTATCAATTTTATCAAAAACGAGTTTAAAATACGCCCAACCTTCGGCATACACCTTTGCGATAAGCGCTATCTCGCTCTTTAAACCTTTATACGTTACCGAGCCAAAAACTTCGGCTTTTTTGCCGTCGATAATATTGTATTTCAAGTTAAGATCTTCTCTTATCTTGTCAAAATACTCTTTCATAAAAAACATTGCTCTTTTTAAGTTTACACACATAGTTGTTATCTCTTCATTAGTAATAACTTTTTCATATTACCGTCTTCAAGTATTTTTACAAGCCTTGACAAAAATTCGCTACCGTATTTACCAACTCCGCTCTCGTCGTAAACAACGACCGTTTGCGACGCTTCCAAATATCCGTCAACTCTAATTCTGATTTTAAACGGGTGATTTTCGTTTAGCGTATTGAGTAAATCTAGCGACTGTTCATTTATAACGACTTCGTTAAAAATCGCTCTTAAAAAAACTTCACCACTACCGAATATCTCAATCAAAAAACAGACTTCTTCACCGCCAACACTAAACTCTGCCGAGACTATCGCTTGATTTCCGTCGTTTACCTTAAACTTAAAATTTACGCGCCTATAATTTTTTTCAAGATCTTCTTTTGCGCAAATCATAATTTGGGTTACGTTAATTTTCTTCATTGGTTTCCTAATTGTTACTACCATTTTTGGTAGTTTTTAGTTTATTTTACTACCAAAATGGTAATATGTCAAGGGGAAGGTGAAAACTTTATGGAAATTTTATTAGCAAAAAGATTAAAAGAATTGCGAGAAGAATTAAAACTAACGCAAAAAGAAGTTGCGCAAAAACTCAATTTGCATAGCGTAACCTATTTACATTACGAAAAAGGTCAAAGAGAGCCACCGCTTGCAATTTTGGCGGAAATGGCAATATTTTTCGACGTGTCGGTGGACTATTTACTCGGCTTAAAAAACGAGTTTTAATTTTAAGCGTGGTTTTGTCCCCATCGCTATATCTTAAAATTGCAAGTGTTTATTTTTAAGGCGGTATCTCGTATAGCCATAATTTTTATCAAAATTAAAAAGGTATTGCATTTTGCGGTTTTAGGTGGTATAATATTTTAAGAAAACTGCAAAAAGGGGGTTATTATGAAGAAGTTTTTTGCAAGTTTTGTCAGCCTTTTGCTCCTTTTAGCGAGCGTTTTTACCTTTGCTAGTTGCGATTTTGGGGGTGATTTGCCGTCAAATACCGACTATAATGCGGACGTTTCCGTCGTTGCGCCCGAAGACGTCGTTGCGGATACCTTTATAAAAGAAGACGACGCTACTTACTACACTTCGCCCGGGCTTCAACTCTGGATGGAAGTAAACGGCGCTTACTTTACGCTCGAGTATTTTACTCTCGACGGCAATAAACGTATTTACGACAACGTATACCTTTACGAAAGAGATTATTTTTATATGATAACCGACGACTTTAAGGGTTGGTACGCTTCGCTAAGCGATCCAAGTGGCGATAGCGAGTTTGCCGAAGAAGAAAGAGAAGACGGTTACGACGTGCAAATAAACGTTAAAAAATCGGGCATATATAAACTTGTTTTTGACGTTGACACACTTAAATTTGATATGGAATACAAGGCGGAAATTACTACGCCAAAGTACTACCCTATTAAAAATTGCAGTATTTACACCGAAAAAACGAGTTGGGTTGAAATGAGCGTAAACCCAAACGACGAAAACGAGTTCGTAATAAATAATTTTAACGTTGGCTCGGGCGATACGGTAAGTTTTTTCAACTACGTTCATACGAGTTGGTTTAAGGTTATCGTCGACGAGAGTTGTTTGGATAAATTAGCAAGTGGCGGTGGTAAGATAGTTACCGTAAACGTAGGCGGAATTTATAACGTGTATATCAACAAAAATACTTACGTAGTCCGCTTTGAACTCACCAACACCGACTCGGCTACCTATTCTTGCCTTTATTTTGAAGACGGCGATTTCGCTGTTCTTACCCCTTACGACGAAAACCAACCGCATATCTTCCGCAGAAGATTAGTCGTAGACCGCAAATATAAGAGCGTGCCGGACTTTTATTCGGCAGGATACGCAACTTACGCGCTTACCGTTCTTCCGTCAGATTATATAATAAGTAGCGACGACTACCATTCTTTTAAACAAGTCGGCACGTACGACATCATCGTAAACTTAAAAACTTTTGAAATTAGTATAGAACTAATCCCTGAATAAGCGTCAATTCGGCAGGCGGTGCTACCGCCTGCCGTTTTTTGATATAAAGAAAAAGCCGACGGAAAACCGTCGGCTTAATTACTATTTTGTTTTTGCGTAAGTTAAATATTTTATATCACACTCAAAACTTAATTTTAATCTTTTACTCCTAAAAGATAGTCCGCGCTCTCGCCAAGTTCACGGCAAATTAAAACTAAAACGTCTAAAGACGGTTCTCTTTTGCCCGTGCAATAATTGTTTATAATGCCTTGCGACATACCTATCTTCTTTGCAAAAGCGTTTTGAGATATTCCATTTTCTTCTAGCGCTTGTCTAAAGCGTTCGCTAAATTTATTCATAATTATATTATACTGCTTTTAGCCTTATTTGTCTTGACATACTGCTATTAGCCGTATATAATAATAAGAAGAAACACCAGCAAGGAGAACTTTTATAAGTTGAAAATAAATATTTCTGAACTTTTTACATGCTAAACTATAGGTAAGTATCTTAAAATAAAAAGCCGACGGAAAACCGTCGGCTTAATTACTATTTTGCCTTTAAAGACTTAGTAGACCTTGTTAGACAAGGTGACGATATTTTTTGAAAATCTTATTTAATAAGATTTCATAGGGGACGAGGCTGTATTCCGCCCAATAAGGTTTTCGTTTGACGGGAGGAGCAAGCCCCTCCCCTACGGCGTTCTTTACCATATATCCCGAAAATAATTTTGCTCTGCAAAAGAATTTTTGGGAAAAGGAGCAAACGGCTATAAAGTTTTGCTAACCGCATTTTGCGGTTGGCTGACAAAAAGCCGATTTGCGACGCGCTCGCAAGGGGTTGGCGGATGGGATAGACCTTGTTGGTCAGCAACGTGACGTTGCATCCTTTTTTAAAGTGCTATCTAAGGTTTTAGAAACGAGTTAGACCAGGCTCAAAAAGGGTAAGCGGATGGGATAGACCTTGTTGGTCATCCCAGTCGCTTACCCTTTTTAGAAACAAAGTATAACGATGTTTATAAAGCCTTAGATTTGAGCGAAATACTTAATAGTTCTAACCATTTGGCTAGTATAAGAGTTTTCGTTATCGTACCAAGCAACAACTTGTACTTGAGTTTCGTCGGTTTCGGGGATGTACTTAACCATGGTTTGAGTAGCATCGAAAAGTGAACCGTAAGTGATACCGATAATATCAGAAGATACAAGGGGTTCTTCGGTGTAACCGAAAGAAGCAGAAGAAGCAGCCTTCATAGCAGCGTTGATATCTTCTTTAGAAACGTTACCCTTAACAACTGCAACTAATAAAGTGGTAGAACCGGTAGGAACGGGAACTCTTTGAGCAGAACCGATAAGTTTGCCGTTAAGTTCGGGAATAACAAGACCGATAGCCTTTGCAGCGCCGGTAGAGTTAGGAACGATGTTAACAGCAGCCGCTCTAGCACGTCTTAAATCGCCCTTTCTGTGAGGACCGTCAAGTACCATTTGGTCGCCGGTGTAAGCATGAACGGTCGTCATGATACCGCTCTTGATTTCAGCGAGTTTGTTAAGAGTGTTTGCCATAGGAGCAAGACAGTTAGTAGTACAAGATGCAGCAGAGATGATTACGTCGCTTGCATCAAGGGTGTTTTCGTTAACGCTATAAACGATAGTTTTAAGGTCGTTACCTGCGGGAGCAGAAATAACAACTTTCTTTGCGCCTGCGTCAATGTGCGCTTGAGATTTAGCCTTTGAGCAGTAGAAACCGGTACATTCAAGTACTACGTCTACGTCAAGAGCGCCCCAAGGACAGTTAACAGCGTCTTTTTCAGCGTAAATTTTGATAGTTTTGCCGTTTACGGTGATAGTGCCTTCTTCGTCGTTTGCCGAAACGGTGTCTGCAAGAGCGTATCTGCCTTGAGCCGAGTCGTATTTAAGAAGGTGAGCGAGCATTGAAGGGCTGGTAAGGTCGTTGATAGCAACAACTTCATAACCTTCTGCGCCGAACATTTGTCTGAATGCAAGACGGCCGATTCTTCCGAAACCGTTAATTGCAACTTTTACATTTGCCATTTTAATATGACCTCCGAAAATTTATTTACTAATTTAATAATCGGGCTATTTTGCCCTAACCTATTATATTATAATAGAACGCCCCTTTAAAGTCAATTATTTTTTACAATTTTTTACTAATCTCGTTCTATCCATTTATCCTAGCGCCCCATTTTGCAAAAGATTGGGGCTACCTTTACGTTTTACCCTTATTTTGCTTTAATATCTATTATTACGTCGCAAACGTCCTCGGCAAAATCGGGCTCGTGCGTTACGAGTATAAGCGCGCCGTCGTAAGACTGAATTGCCTGTTTTAGGGCGCGCTTCGCCTTTACGTCCAAGTGGTTTGTCGGCTCGTCCAAAATCAAGATATTAGACGGGGTTTGGCACATAATTGCGAGTTTTAAACGCATCATTTCACCGCCCGAAAGGTTGCCGACGGGCTTTATTGCAAGTTCGCCGATAAGCCCGACTTTTGCAAGCGCCGAGCGAACTTCCTTTTGGGACGCTCTAGGAAAAGCGTCTTGATAAACGTTATACGCCGTGGCGCTGCGGTTGTCGAAGTTTAAATCTTGTTCGATATAGCCTATTTTTGCAGCAGGGTGAAATAAAAACCTTCCCCCGAGCATTGGTATTTTGCGTAGCAAAGTTTTTACGAGCGTCGTTTTACCTACGCCGTTAGTACCCCTTATCCACACCTTTGATTGAGAGCCTAAATGCAGATTTACGTCGGGGATAAGTTGGTGGTCGTAACCAACTTTAAGGTCGGTCGTAATTAGCATATCCTTGGTGTTAAGGTCGAGATACGGAAAGGAAAACTCGCAATCGTGTTCTACTATCGGTTTTGCCATAACTTCAATTCTATCTAGCATTTTTTTGCGTGAATTTGCCATACCTGCCGTTGCCGCGCGGGCTTTGTTGCGGTCGATATAATCTTGAAGTCGCTTTATTTCGGCTTGTTGGCGATTATAGTCGTCTTCATACTGCTTGTTTAAAATTTCTCGCTGAACGAGATATTGATCGTAGTTGCCAGAAAATTTCCTTATCTGCCCGTTTTCAATGCTAACTATCGTCTTTGCGACTTGGTTTAAAAAGAGTGTGTCGTGCGAAATAACTAAAAAGGTCTTTTTATATCCGTTTAAAAATTTAATAAGCCACTCTACGTGTTCTACGTCCAAAAAGTTGGTAGGCTCGTCAAGCAAGGTTAAATCTTGCCCTTCAAGAAGCAGTTTTGAAAGCATCAATTTTGCCCTTTCTCCACCCGAAAGATTGCCAATAATCGACTCATAGCCGAACTTATTGACGCCCAAGCCGTTTGCAACCCTTTTGATTTGCGAGTCTAAATCGTAAAAGTTTGCGTCGTCTAACTGCTCTTGTAATTTAGACGATTTTTCAATGAGTTTATCTAATTTTTCGCCGTCTGCCGAGCCCATGTCTTCATACATTTTTTCAAGGCGAGCGTTTATTTCGTCAAGGTAGGAAAAAGCGCCCCTTAAATATTCCATAACGGTGAGCGATTTATCCAAGGTCGCGTGCTGGTCGAGATAGCCTATTCTTAAATTCGGTTGGCGCTTAATTTCGCCTTCGTCTTGCACGAGTTTGCCTGCAACTATATTTATAAAGGTAGACTTGCCCGCGCCGTTTAACCCTACTACGCCGATATGCTCACCGTTATTTACGGTAAGGTCGGATTTTACGAATAAGTCGCGGTCGTCGTATCTATGTGTAAGCCCTTTAATTTCAAGTATGCTCATTTGCTTGCTCCAAAAGTATAATCTACGCGTATTTTACCATAACTCGCAAAATTTTGCAATCTTTTAGGGGCGGGCTTGCCCTTATAGTCCATTATTCCCCCTTTTTGAACTTTTAACACTTTTTAGTGTTGCGCTTTAAAGTTTGACTACGCTAGAATAAAAGATTGGCAAAATTTGACAAAAGATACTTGAAAATTTTTAATACGTGTTGCATTTTAGCGTGATTTATTATATAATAAGCATATAAGTTTAGCCGATTTTTCGGCAAAGGATAAATTATGAAGTTTAAGTATAAATATTCAACTCTCGTTATCGTTTTATTTATCGTTATGTACGTGCTCGCCACGGTATGTTTCGTGTGGAACTTAATTAGGTTTATTGAGTCAGTTAACTCTCAAATCGAACTAGACAGTTATAAAATTATTTCTACCCTACTTTGTCTAGTTCTTCCCATAGTCGTTTCGGTCTTTATTACGGCAATGCTCGTTTCGTCTTACTACAAAGTAGACGGCGGTATTTTAAAAGTAAAGTTTGGGTTTATCGGCGACGAATACAAAATTAACGAAATGGCTAGTATCGTTAAAAACTTAAAAACGGATATGTTAGTCATAAATTTTAAAGACGAAAGCACTTTAAGAGTGGTTATTGAACAAAAAAACTTTGACGACTTTTCTGCGGAAATAATCAAGACTAATAAAAACGTTTGTTACGGCGAAACGGACGCAACTTAAATTTAGCCTTAGCCGTTAAAATTTTAATCGTTAAAAACTTACGCCCGAGCGGAAAACTCTTTCCGCTCGGGCGTTTTTTAATCTTTTATACTTAAATTTTGCTGGCGGTTTTGCTAAAACAATCAATTAACCGACTTATAGCCTAACTTTGGTTTTTTAATTTGCTTGTTCAACTTCTTCGTTGGGGTTATAATAACGCAAATAAGTCTTTACGTAATTTTCAAAATACGCATAGCGCTCTTCTTTTGTCGTTAAAACGGCATCTCCCACGGAATAATAACTTATCGTTGCGCAACAAAAGTCGTCGTAATAAAGATTAACTACGCTGGTGTAAGGTAATCCAGTTATTTGGACTGAGATTTCTTCAAGCCGGACTAATTCTACGTCAAATTCTTCTATATACAATGGTACTGTGACCATTTCCACTGTAAAATTAGTCCAAATGGGCGTCACTCTCTTACCGCCCAATTCGTCAATATAAATATCAACCTTACTACCAAAAAACGGTTCTACAAGGTTATTGTTGTCATCGTAATCTTTTGCATATATGCTAATTTCCGTCGTCGGCCAATTAAGTGGTCTGCCTTCCCAATTAGAATCTTCAAGATGTATATATTCAAGATATAAAAACGGTAACCCATATTTTGCCAGGGGCTCAAAAGTATCTCTCACATTAGAATCGTGAAGGAATCCTAAACCGGTATATATCTGCTTTTCTTGCGGAACGTCGCTTGCGTCAAAAACGTCATCCGATTTTTTAATTTCACCATTTTCATTACGAACTAAATATTCGCTATGGGGCATTACGTTATCTCTTATATAGTTTTCCACGTAAATTTTTCTATTTTCTTCAGTCGGTATTTCATCCCAAAACATAAATGTCATAGAAGCAAAACACGTTTCCCCCTGATAAAGATCAACGGCATTTCCTATTTCGCTTACGAATATATGCTTTATAATTATTTCTTGATCATATTTGGGTAAGTATACACCATTTGAAACAAACTCCACTTCAAAATTTATCCCAAAGCCCCCATATTGCCCCCAGTCCATAACTTGCCGTCCGTATTTTTCTTCGTTGCAAACGTAAAAAGATTGCTGAACCAAAACTGTTTTTTTTCTAATACTTTCTTCTTTTATCCACCTTTCGCTAACGCTTAAAAACCATCCCGGCCTAACGCTATAATCTTGTGGCGCAACGACGAAAAAGTCTTCACTAACATCTTCATTATATTCTTCAACCTGATTTAAAAACCCTTTATATGAAAAATTACTATAACCAATAGACCTATATGTGCAACTAACTATTTCTACGTCTTCTTTTTTATCATTTTTTTTACACGATATAAAAGTTAGTAGGCTTGCAACTAATAAAATTATTGCTATTATTCTTTTCATATTGCCTCCTTTATGCTTTACATTATACCATACGATACGCGCCATTGCAATACGTATTATAAAATTTTACGAATGTTTCTCGCTTTAAAAGTCGAAAAACTTACGCCCGAGCGGAATAACTTTTCCGCTCGGGCGTTTTTTAATCTTTTATACTTAAATTTTGCTGGTGGTTTTGCTAAAACAATCAATTAACCGACTTATAGCCTAACTTTTAACAAAATTCGCTCTAATTTTTATAAATGTGGCGACACTTCAAAATAAATAAACACGTCGCCCGTGCCCGTTTCCACGTGCACGTTTTTTGCCCCGCCGAAAGTGGGGAAAATATTACTTTTACCAGTACCTATATCGTAGGTATAAGAATAATCGTTTTGAGAGCCTAAAAGTTTGAGTTCTACGTCGCCCGTGCTAGTGCCTACGTAGATTTCTTCCGCCGTTATAAAGGCGTTACAAGTTACGTCGCCCGTGCTATGGTCAATCTCTATTTCCTTTGCAACGATACTGCCGTTTATAACTAAATCGCTAGTAGAGCCTTCAACTTCGATTTCGGTTGCGTTTAGGTTGCCGTTTATATAAACCGCGCCCGTACTCGTCGTCAAATAAACTGCGTTGCACGTAAGGTTTGCTTCCATTTTTATATGCCCCGTGCTCGTTTCTAAATCTAGGTTGCCAAAATTTATCTCTTCGCCCTTTTCGCCTATTTTTATAGAGCCCGTGCTTATTTCTACGCCTGCGCTAACGACCTTTCCCCTAGGTAATTTTACGGTTATCGCTGCGTTTTCAAAACCTAGTGAAAACAATTGAAAATTCTTAGATTCGTCCTTTATTATAAGTTCGTTGCCTACTACGTTTGCGGTTACTTCTCTTAAAAGTTCGCCTTTTTTTGATATGACGTCGTAGCACTCTACGGTTATTCTTTGCTCGTCGTGGTAGGTTAGGTTTACGTTGGCGGTCGCCGCGATAACTTTAACCGAATTAACGTCGTCGATACCGTCTTCTAAGTCGATAGTTTTTTCTTCAACAGTCCTTGTGGATAGCGAATTAAAATCCCAACCGTTAGCGCTCATACTTATCACGAAAATCGTTCCGCCTACAAGGGTTAAAATTATACCGACTATCACTAAAACTTTAATAAAATTTTTCATGCTTTTTTACCCCTTTCAGTTATTAGTTTTTTTACCCAAACGGTCAGTTTGCCAAAGCCGATTGAAAGATACCAAAAGCCTACCGAAAGTAGCGAGCAAACGCCCGTGCCTAAAATACAAGCCCCGACGATCGCCCATCCGTTTTCAATAGCGCCGACTATTCCCATAAATATCGCCACGATAGCGCCTAGCGCGCAACCGACCGCGCTAACGACGAAGGCAATAAAACATGCCCAAAACGAAATAACTACGGCAAGCCATGCGGCGAAAAGGCTTACGACTACGGGTATTCCCACTACCACGCCGAAAAAGCCTATTAAAAGCATTGCCCAAACGGGCAAGCCGTTTTTTCTCGGCGGTGGGGTTTGGTAAAACTCTTGGTTGCCTTCACCCGCTTTTTGATAAATTCCGTTTTCTTGCAAAATCTTTGACGCAACGTCAAACGGGTTGCCGAGCGAATTTACAATTTCTTGCTCGTCTTTTCCACACTCTAACCCGTCGGCAATCATCTCATTATAATATGATATAATCCCTTCACGCTCGGCTTTGGGCAATTTTTTTAATTCCGATTCTAAAATTTCCAACCACTCTTTAGCCGTCATACGTTTCTTCTCCTTATAAACTCGTGAACTTTAACAAATTCGTCCATATCCGACAAAAACTCGTTAATTTTGTGCTTACCCATCTGCGTAATCATATAGTACTTACGCAGACGCCCGTTATGCTCGGCGGTGCGCGTGGTTACGCATCCGCTCTTTTCAAGCCTTTTTAAAATGGGGTAGAGTGTGGATTCGCAAATTTCAATGTAAGGCGACAGTTCGGATATTATTTTATACCCGTAAGACTCGCCCTGCTTTAAAACCGCCAATACGCATACGTCTAAAAGCCCGCGTTTTAACTGAACGTCCATCTCTTCTCCTTTGCCGATAAGGTCGACAACCAAATACCTTGTTACGCATAGTATTATACCACGCGTTGCATAGTATGTCAATACTTTTTTGAAAAGTTTTTTTCGTCGCCACGGGAAAAATGAGCCTTATTTATAAAATTTTATGCAAAAAAACGGTCTATAAGTCGATTAACTGCAATTTTTATAAAAAATAGTATTAAAATTTTTTAAAGGGGAATTATTCTTTTTAAAAAAAATAAGGGCTATTCGTAGCCCAAACAGTTTTCAATAAAGCACGAAACGCCCCCACAAATTGCCTTTGCCATTTTGTATACGAGTGAAAATCTGACGGTTGACAAAAGGTTTTTGCCCCTATCTCTATCTTCGACGACGCCCATTATAGACGCCGTGCCAAGGCTTTGCAGGTTTTTATCCACCCCAAGCCCGGGTTTTATGGGGCAATCGGCAATTTTTAAACTGCCTATTTCGTCGGGGCTACCGAGCGCGGCGTCGATAGCGAGCACGGGGGAATAGGGGTAGGCGTTTTTAATAAATTCGCCAACGGTTTGCACTTCCTTTGCGGTAACGGGGCTTTCCACCGTGCCAAAAACGTAGGTTTTTCCTTTAAGGCGTTCCTTTAAAAGGCTCCCTACGAGCGGACCTAGGCAGTCGCCGACTACGGCGTCCGTGCCGATACACACGATAACGGGCAACTTTTTACCCAAAATTTTAGCAAGAGTTTTACAAATTTTAACGTCCGACCCTAAAAAGTCGTAATTTACACAAAATTTTTCCATAAATATTATTATTAACAATAATAATTTTTGTAAACTACTTGCAAAATAAAAAATAATGTGTTAAAATAACTATACTGACGTATATGGAGGTTTACATCCACTATGATTTTAGACATTGCTTGTGGCGCAATTCTCATAGTATTTGGACTTATCGGTCTTTTTAGGGGTTTTGCTAAACAAATTTACGGTGTTTTAAGTATTTTCATCGGTTTTATCGGCGCGTATCTTTTACTTATGCCCGTTTACAACCTTTTATACGACCTTTTCCTTAAAGGCGTTGTCGACGGTTTAGCAGGTTTACTTGCTCCGCTCACCTTCCTTGACTCTTACGCAGCAGAATTCGGCAAGACTACCGCAACTCTCTTTGCAGAATGGGCTATGCTTTTAGTTCTTTACGTAGTTCTTTTTATCGTCGTTTCTCTCGTTTGGAAGTTCTTCAAAATCTTCTTCAAGATTTGCGACCTTCCCGTTATTAAGGTATTCGACAGAATTTTCGGTCTTATCCTTGGCCTTGCTTTCGGCGTAATTTTAGTTGGCGCTGTTCTTCTTCTTTGGACTTCGGCTCTCAACTGGACGTTTATTCCCGAAGGCGTTACCACCGCTATGGCTGACGCTTTGGCGTTTATTAGCGACGGTGGTTTTGCCGTTAAACCGTTTATTCTCGACCACATGGACGTCGTTTCGGGCTTCTTCGGTCAAATTTGGGATTTAATCTGCAAGGGTTATTCCGCAGTAACCGCTGCTTAATTTACTTGCTTTTTAACCAATAAAAAAGTTATAACTATGCTCTTTTACGGCGTTGCGAAAATCGCAACGCCGTATTTTTTATCTAATGCTAGTATATAAATTAGCAAATTTTAAAATTATCTAACAATAAAAAAGGGAGCGACTTTCACTCCCTTTTTCAATACATTATATATTATATTATTTAAACAGTAACGCTTTTGCAAAACTTACAAGTCTTTTAGCCCAAGAGAGATAAAGAATAGTCAATTCTCTTTACCGTTTCGTCCTTGCCGATAAGGGCGGCGAGTTCGGTTGCGCCACCGGGGGTAACGCTTTGACCTGTGATTGCAATTCTAAGCACCCAGAAAATCGCTCCGCTCTTAACGCCGAATTCGCCTGCCTTTTCAGAAAGGGTTGCAAAGATTTTGTCGTTTTCAAACTCGTCGATAGCCAAAATAGTCTCTTTAATCTTTGGCAATAAATCTCGCGCGACGTCGGCGCTCGTCTTGTTCTTCTTGTTGTCAAAAAGGGCAAGGTCGTAAGGGGTGAGTTCGGCAAGCCAATCTATTTTTTCGGGAATTTCGCCTAAAACGTCCACTCTAGAATGCAAGAGTTTAGCAATCTTTTTAAGGTCGAAAACGCCGTTCACCTTAGATTTTTCAAGGAAGGGGCGAGCGATATCGTAAAACTCTTCGTCGGTCAAAGCCTTTACGTATTCGCCGTTGAGCCAACGGAGTTTAACTTCGTCAAAGATAGACGGGGACTTTGAAATGCCGTCGAGCGAAAATTTTTCAACCATTTCGGTAAGAGTCATCTTTTCAGAATTGTCCTTAGGCGCCCAACCGAGAAGAGCGACGTAGTTGATAATCGCTTCCTTTAAGTAGCCCTTAGACACGAAATCGTCAAAGTTGGCGTCGCCGTAGCGCTTAGAGAGTTTTCTCGTAGCGTCTTTCATTATCGTAGGAAGATGTATATAAACGGGCCTTTCCCAACCGAAAGCGTCGTACATAAGGTTGTATTTGGGGGTAGAAGAAAGATATTCCGTACCGCGAATAACGTGAGTTATGCCCATAAGGTGGTCGTCGATAACGTTTGCAAAGTTATAAGTAGGCATACCGTCCGACTTAATTAAAACGTTGTCTTCGAGTTCTTTATAATCAACGTCTATTCTTCCGTAAATAAGGTCTTCGTAAGACGAAGTGCCTTCGGTGGGAATATTTTGGCGGATAACGTAAGGCTCACCGCTTGCAATTCTTCTTTCAACTTCTTCTTTAGAGAGTTTTAAGCAATGCTTGTCGTACTTTCTGTTGCCGTTTTCGTCGGTCAAACTCTCAAGTCTTTCCTTTGAACAAAAACAATAATACGCTCCGCCGAGTTCGACGAGTTTTTTAGCGTATTCGCCGTAGATATGCTTTCTTTCGCTTTGGATATACGGACCGTAGTTACCGCCAATATCCGGACCTTCGTCATATTTAAGCCCCGACTCTAAAAGCGAACTGTAAATAAGTTCTACAGCCCCTTCGACGTAACGCTGTTGGTCGGTGTCTTCAACGCGGAGAATAAAGTCTCCGCCGTTAGCCTTTGCGTAAAGGTAGGCGTAAAGAGCGGTACGAAGACCGCCAAGGTGCATAAAGCCCGTTGGGCTAGGCGCAAATCTCGTTCTTACTTTTGACATTTTTTCACCTTTTTCTTCCGTTTGATAAAAATTTATCGGAAGTTTTTAAAAATCTTATTTATTTTATTTTACCATAAAATAAAAAAAGTGTATAATGAAATTACAACATTTTTTAAAATAACGGAGAGAAAAATGGAAAAATATTTATCTGACGTCAAAAAAAGCCTTTGCGAACTCGTCCGCATACCTTCGGTTGAGTCCGCCCCACTTGAAAATATGCCTTTCGGCAAGGACGTGCACGACGCCCTTCATTACGTTTTAGACTTGGCGAAGTCGTTTGGTTTTGAAACGGTAAACTACGACAATTATATCGGCGAAGTCGTTTGGGGCGAAGGGGAAGAAATGGCTATTTTAACCCATCTCGACGTAGTGCCCGTCGGCAAGGAATCGGACTGGATATATCCCCCGTTTTCGGGCAAGGAAGTAGACGGCAAAATTTACGGCAGAGGCACTATGGACGACAAAGGCCCTGCCATTACGTGCCTTTACTGTATGAAGGCTTTAAAGGACGAAGGCTTTACCCCTAAAAAGAAAATTAAACTCATTTTAGGCTGTAATGAAGAGTCGGGTTGGAAGTGTATCGATCACTACAACAAAGTGGCAAAAATGCCCGAATTCGGCTTTTCGCCCGACGCAGGCTTCCCCGTAATCTACGCCGAAAAAGGAATACTCCACGTAGGTTTTTATTTTGATAATGAACTTAACTTAGAGCATATCGCAGGCGGTGACAGAATTAACGTCGTTTGCGACAAATGTGAGGCTATAGCGCCGTTTATTGAGAGTATTGCCGAAGTTTACGGCGTAAAATCCGAAGGCGGAAAGATTTATTCTTACGGCAAAACCGCCCACGGCTCTACCCCCGAAAAAGGCGAAAACGCCATCCATAAAATGGTGTGCTACTTAGAGTCTGCCGAACTTATCGATAATAGAATAAGAAAGTATCTTTTTGAAGACGTTTTGTCCCTTACGTCCATCAAAGACGAGACGGGCAATCTCACCTTAAGCCCCGACGTAATTTCAATAAAAGACGGCAAAATTTACGTTAAAGTAGATATTCGCTACCCCGCAACTTACGACGGCGAAAAACTCAAAAAACAACTTTTAGAAATCGCGCCTTACGACGTGCTTTCGCACCAACTTCCTTTATACAACGACAAGGAAAGTTTCCTTATTAAAACCTTATCTAGCATTTACGCCGAAACGTCGGGGGTAAAATTAGAGCCCGTGGCTATCGGTGGCGGTACTTACGCAAGAGCCCTTAAAAACGGCGTTGCTTTCGGCCCTGAAATGCCGGGCGAAGAAGAAACTATCCATCAACCCAACGAGTACGTTACGGTTGAAAACTTAAAGTTCCAACTTGCCGTATATAAAAAGGCAATAAAGGCTCTCACCGAGTAAAAATATAGAAAAGTAGGGCTATAAGCCGATTAATTGATGTTTTATGATAACTTGCAACCTTTTACCAATGACTAAAACGATTACTTGCGCCGTTACGGGGCATAGAGTACTCGGTGACGATTTTGATCAAGAAAAACTTAAAAACGACCTTGCGCAAATCGTTGAAAAAGGCTATTCCGTTTTTTTGACGGGCATGGCGAAAGGTTTTGACATGGCTTGTTTTAAGGCTTTAGAGAGCCTTAAAAAGGACTATCCGCAAATAAAAATTTGCGCCGTTATACCCTGCTCCGATCAAAGCAAGTATTATTCGGCTAAAGATCGGGCAGAATACGAACAAATGGTTTTAAACGCGGATTTTATCGCCAAGGAAGACCGCCCCTATTTTAGGGGTTGTATGCTCCTTCGCAATGATTTTTTAATTGAAAATTCTTCGCTTTTATACGCGTACTTTAACGGAGAGAAAAAAGGCGGCACTTACTACACCGTAAAAAAAGCAAAAGAAAATTTCCTGCAAATCAAGTTTTACGGAGATAGTAAATGAAGGAAATATTTTTATTTTTATCGTCTACAAAAACCAACGTTTCAAAATTCGTCGGGCTATTTACAAAGAGCAAAACTACCCACTCTGCCCTTTGCTTAAACGGTAAATTCGACTATATGTATACCTTTGGCAGAAAGACTTTAAAACCTTTCCCCGCAGGTTTCGTGCATGAAAACGTGCGCAAAAATATGCTTGCCGTACAGGGTAAATGCTATTGTGAAGTCTACCGCCTTGAAATCGAAGACGAAAACTACCAAAGTCTTTTAGCCGAAATCGAAAAATATGAAGCCGAAATTGAAAAATATAAATACGCCCTACTCGGCGCGGCTTTTTGTTGGTTTGGCATTAAAAAAACTTTTAAGTACAAGCGTTTTTGCTCGCAATTCGTTGCAAATCTCTTGCACGACGGGGCTAAAATAGAACTCCCTCGCCACACTTCGCTCATGCGCCCCAAGGACTTTTTAACCCTGCCTAATATCGAACTCGTTTATAGCGGGACTATTCAAGAACTTGGCGAAAAAGTCGATAGCGGTGAACTCGTCTTTAAACGCTTTGACGACTAGCGAAAAAACTTTTTAGAGTATTGCATATATAAAACTACGCAAAAATTTTAACTCTATTTTATCAATAAAATCATATAAAAACCCCCGTATAAGTCGATTATACGGGGGTTTTAATTTATCAACGTCATTGACTATAATCTAATTTGTCATTGCGAAGGGCGAAGCCTTGTGCAATCTCCGTTAAAAATTTTAATAGTCTTCTCTAAAACTTATAACCGCCGTTATAATACAGTACACGGCAGGGAAAAATAGCGAAACGGCTATCATAAAATCCCACTCAAGCCAAATGAAAAGTAAGGTAGGTAGTAGCATAAGCACGCCAAACACGGCGGCTAATAAAATCATTAAAATCAATATAAATCCGTTTTCACTACCCGTTATCGACAATGCGATTTCGACTAAAAAGTCGCTTGGCCCGTCACCTTCCCAAACGTCCGGATTGCAAACGTATTTAAACATACCCAAGGCAAACGCTCCTATCACGATTATAAGTAAGGAATCGTCTTGATTGCAAAGGGCGATAATGGGGTAAGCGACTGCAATGCCTATGCTGATAATATGCCTTAAAATGCTGTTTCCTTGTAGCATAGACGCGGCAATTTTACTAAATATCCAAAGCCCTGCGTAAATGATAATTACCCACCAATACCATTCCATAACGTTCTCCTTTTATCTACTGAAAGTAGATAAACAAATTATATCACTAACGGCATAAAATAGCAAGGTTTTATGGGTTTTTTAGTTAAGTTATTGCATTGATTTAAAATTTTTGTTATACTATAACTAACGATTTTAGTTAGGTGATATTATGAGTTTTGAAAAGATTAAAGGCAAACTCGGTTTTGGGTGCATGCGCCTTGCCATGGACGGCGACAAGGTAAACTATCCCCTTTTTAACCAAATGATAGACTTTTTTATGCAAAGCGGTTTTAACTATTTTGATACCGCCCACATTTACCTTAACGGCGAGAGCGAAAAGGCTCTCAAAAAATGCCTTGCCGAGAGATACCCTAGGGAAGATTTCGTTTTGACGGATAAACTCTCTTTCAACTGTTTTTCCCGTCAGGAAGATATCCGTCCTTTCGTAAAAAAACAACTTGAACTTTGCGGTGTTGACTATTTTGATTTTTACCTAATGCATGCCCAAAGCAGAGAAAGTTATAAAAAATATAAGGCTTGTAAGGCTTACCAAACGGCTTTTGAACTTAAAAAGGAAGGGCTTATAAAGCACGTAGGGCTTTCTTTTCACGATACGGCGGACGTTTTGGATATGATTTTGACTGAAAACCCCCAAATTGAAGTGGTGCAAATTCAGTTTAACTATCTCGATTACGAAAGCCCCGTAAACCAAAGCAAACTTTGCTATGAAGTATGCCGTAAACACGGCAAGCCCGTACTCGTTATGGAACCCGTTAGGGGCGGTAGACTTGCCAACCTTTCGGGCGAGTCAAAGGCGGTTTTAGACGAACTTGACGGCAACTGTTCTTACGCTAGTTACGCGCTCAGATTCGTCGCAGGATTCGACGGCATAATCTCGGTGCTTTCGGGCATGGGCAGTATGGATATGATTACCGACAACGTAAAGACTTTTAAAGATTTAAAGCCCATTACTAAAACCGAGCGCGTCGCCCTTGAAAAGGTCGCTGAAATTTTAAATAAAGAGAGCGTTATTCCGTGTACGAATTGCCGTTATTGCGTTGACGGATGCCCTAAAAAAATAGCGATTCCCGATATTTTCGCCCTTTATAACAACTCGCTTTTGACTAACGTTTTGCGTGAAGGCGACTATGAAAAAATCACCGCAAACGGCGGTAAAGCAACCGACTGTATTTCCTGCGGAAAGTGTGAAAGCGCCTGTCCGCAACAAATTAAAATACGCAAATATCTAGATCATCTCGGCTGGATTTTTGAGAAGAAATAATATGTCTAACGATTTAAAAAAGGCTATTGCCTTGCTTGAAAAAGACGGCTTAACTTGCGTTTTTGTAAACGGCGAAAAGGTCTTTTCGTCTACTAAACGCGGTGTAAAACCACTATTAGAATTTTTAGAAAGCGGAACTGATTTTTCTGCCTTTTCAGTAGCCGACAAAGTCGTCGGTAAGGGCGCAGGGTTTTTGTATATACTATTAAAAGTTAAAGCCGTGTACGCAAAAGTCATATCTAAACACGCTTTAAACCTTTTAAATGAAAACGGCGTAAAAGTCTATTACGACGAGTTGGTCTTAAACGTGCAAAACCGCTCAAAAACGGGGCTTTGCCCTATTGAAACCGCCGTTTTATCGACTTATAGCCCAACTTTGGCATTAGAACAAATAAAACGAACACTTGAAAGTTTAACCAAATAAAACATTAAAAAGGCTCGGTAAACCCGAGCCTTTTTTATCTTTTGTAGTTTTTAATACAAGCAAGGCTTTGCAGTAGACTTTAATGCAGTAACGCGCTTTTGCGTAGTTTATACGCCTTTAACTTGTTAAAGGCTTAGATGCAAGCACCGCTAGGCTCGCAAAGGGTTGACGGATGGGATAGACCTTGTTGGTCATCTCTTTTCAAATTGATTTAAAGGTGTAAAAACAAGCAAGACAAGGCTCGTTTTATTGGCAAGGATTTGGTAGACCTTGTTGGTCACCGAAGTCTTGACAATAAAACAGAAACGCAGTATTGCGTAGTTTATACGCCTTTAACCTGTTAAAGGCTTAGATGCGAGCACCGCTAGGCTCGCAAGGGGTTGACGGATGGGATAGACCTTGTTGGTCATCCCAGTCGGCAAGCACTTGCAGTAAACGACGCGGGGCGAAGTATATAAGCCTTTAAGAGCGACGAACTTCCCCTTTAAGCCCACTCTCAATCACGTCCATAACGGCGTTAGCAACGCTATCGATTTCAGCGCCAGTAAGAGTTTTTTCGTCAGAGCCGATTTCAAGGCGGATAGTTACCGACTTTTTACCTTGGGGGATCTTTTCACCCTTGTATTCGTCAACGAATTTAACTGCTCTTAAAAGGGGCTTTTGAGTTGCGACTTGCATAACTGCCGTCGAAATAGCGTCAAAAGTTACGAGCGAATCGACGATAAACGAAACGTCGTATTCGTTAAGGGGGAACTCGCGAAGTCTTTCATAGCGGTTAGTCCTTGACTTAAAGGGTACGAATTCTTCCATATCCATTTCTACTAAAACGGCGGAAAGCACTTTCATACCGCAGTTTTTAGCCTGTTTTGCGCCGAGAAGGGCTATATCGCCAATCTTTTTATCGCCAAGGTAGATATTTTGCCAAACTACGCCATCCGCCCAGCACGGCTTTTCAACCTTTTTAAAGGTAAAACCTTCCATGTGGGTGTAGCGTGGCATATTTTCAACGACGCCCTTTGCGCGACGGAAAATAGTCGAAATATTAGCGAATTTACCTACGAAAGCCATACCTAAACGGCGCTTTTCGCAAGGTAATTTTTCATTTTTATAATTTGAAGTATAATCGTCGTCGATAAATACTTTGGCTTCTTCAAAGATATCAAATTCTTCAAAGTTGTGTTCGTTTTTAACGATAACTTTGCAAATATTGGGAAGTAAAGAACTTCTTACGAGCCTTTCGGTAGGCGACGGGGGTGTTGCCAAAGCGAGCATTTTGTCCGTCGACGGGAAGAGCGCGTTTACGAATTCGTCGCTCATCCAAGGGTAGGTAAAGATTTCTTGCATGTCCGCGCGGAAAGCGAGATATTCTTTAACCTTTCTCACAAGGTCGTAATCGAGTTGGTTTACACCGCCGTCGTAAGTTATCGAAATGGGAGTGGGCTCGAAGTTTTCGTAGCCGTAAAGTCTTGCCACTTCTTCCATTACGTCTTCCTTAATAGAAACGTCGCCGGTAGAACGCCAAGTGGGAACGGTTACATGCATCATTTCGCCGTCAAAGTCCACGTCGAAGCCGATTATTCCAAGTTTTTTAGCGACGAGTTCCTTGGGGAATTCCTTGCCGAGCCTTCTCGTAAGCCAACTTATTTCAACGTCGATTTTCTTTCTTTCAAGGGGTTTAACGTAGTTGTCGTTAAACGCCGTAATCTTCATATCGGGGTAGATTTCGCCAAAGAGTTTTACAGCGAGCGCCAAGGCTTGGTCGCAACGCTCGGGGTCGATAGCCTTTTCGTATCTTGCCGACGCTTCGGTACGGTTGTCGTAACGAAGAGCCGTCCTTCTAACGCTTTGCGAATTAAAGTTGGCAACTTCTAAAATAACGCTGTCCGTTTCGGGAAGAACGGAATCTTTTGCGCCACCCATAACGCCTGCAAGCGCAACTGCGCCTTCCTTGTCGGCGATAACTAAATCGTCGGTGGAAAGGGTTATTTCCTTGTCGTTTAAAAGGCGTAATTTTTCATTTTCCTTTGCAAGGCGAACTTCAACGTGGTCGATAATGTGATTGCTATCGAAAACGTGAGTAGGTTGTCCTACGGCGAGCATAACGTAGTTAGTTACGTCGACGAGCGCGTTGATTGGGCGCATGCCGACTCTCCAAATACGACTTTGCATTTCAAACGGGGCGGGTTTTACGCCGAGCCCTTCGATTTTTGCGCCGATATAACGGGGGCATCTGTCCGCATCGTGAATTTCAATGGGTAAACTTTGAGTTGTTTTAGGTACGATTTTTTCAATAGGCTTTAAAGGAAGATCGTATAAAGCGGCGATTTCCCTTGCAATGCCGTAGTGTCCCCAAAGGTCGGGGCGGTTAGTCATGGACTTGTTGTCTATTTCTAAAATAACGTCGTCAAGACCGAGCGCAACCGAAACGGGCGTACCCGCCTTTGCGCCGAAAACCGTAACGTCCATAATTTCGTGGTCGCTATTAGACGGTAAAAGGTCGCCGAGTCCTACTTCTTCGCTAGCGCAAATCATACCGAAACTCGGCACACCGCGAAGTTCGGCGTTTTTAATTTCAACGAGATCGCCTTCACCGTGCCAACGCACCATAGCGCCGGGGCAAGCGACTACTACCTTTTGACCGATTTCAAGGTTGCTACCGCCACATACGATATCTTTAATTTCGCCGTCGCCGATATCCACCTTACAAACTCTGAGTTTGTTGGCGTTGGGGTGGGGGTTTACTTCTTTTATTTCGCCTACGATAATTTTTTCAAATCGCTCTGCTAAATTTTCCGCGCCTTCTACTTCAACGGTAGACATAGTAAGGTCGTGAGCGAGAGCGCTCAAATCCATATCCGCAGGAATTTCTACGTAATCTTTAATCCAATTTAATGATAATTTCATCTTTCTTTCTCCTTAACGGAACTGTTTTAAAAATCTTAAGTCGCCACTGTGGAAAAGTCTTACGTCGTCCACGCCGTAACGCATCATAACGAGTCTGTCAAGACCGATATTTACGTAAAAACCGGTATACTCGTCGGGATCGAGCCCTGCCGAGCGAAGAACGTTGGGGTGGGGCGTACCACCGGGCATAATTTCTATCCAGCCAACGTTTTTACAAACGCTACATCCTTTGCCACCGCAAACGAGACATCCCATATCGATTTCAAAACCCGGCTCAACGAAGGGGAAAAAGCCCGCTCTCATTCTTACGGGTACGTCTTTACCGAACACCTTTGAAAGAATAGTTTTAATCATAACTTTACCCGAAGTAAAGGTAAAATCTTTATCTACGATAAGGGCTTCGTATTGGAAAAAGGCGCGTTCGTGGCGAGCGTCCGTCGTTTCGTTACGGTATACTCTACCCGGATAAACGAACCTATACGGGGGTTTATGCGTTTGCATATACCTTACGCTATCGCCCGTTAAGTGGGGGCGAAGACAGAGTTTGTCCTGTGCCTTTCCGCTATCGTGTCCCGCAATCCAATAGGTGTCCATACTCTCTCTCGCAGGGTGGTTTTCGGGGAAGTTAAGGTTGTCGAAAGCATAGCCTTCGCTAGTAATTTCAGGGCCTGAAAATACTTGGAATCCCATTGAACGGAAAGCGTCGTTTAAGTCGTAACACATTTGAGTTATGGGATGAAGACCGCCCGACTTTGGCGCAATGCTCGGAATAGTACAGTCGAAATCTTCTGGCACGGAAAGGGCGAGAAGTTCAACTTCTTCCATTCTCTCGTCAATTTTTGCCTTGAGTTGGTTTTTAACGAGATTGATTGCCTTGCCCATTTCGGGGCGAAGAGCCGCGTCCATTTTAGGAAGGGCTTTTAAAAGTTCGCTTATAGCGCCTTGTTTACCGAGAAAATCGCTATTTACTTTTTGCAATTCTTCGGCGGTTTTTGCGTTTAAAACGGCTTGTTCGCCGTCACGGAGCAAACTGTCTAATTTTTCTTTCATATTTTTTTCTCCTACTCTTTTAGAGCGATTTTGGCTATAAATCGTCGCTTTTTAAACGCCGTTTATAGATTTATATAATATAACTCTTATATTATAGTAGTTGACCTTTAAAAAGTCAACGATTTTAAAAAGTAAAGAAGAATTTATCTTTTTATTTTCTATTAAATTACGTCGCATATATAAAAGTCCCCCTTGCGAAAAGGGATACGTCAGCACTACTGACTGGGGGATTGTTATTCGCTATAATAATTACGAATCTTAAAAAGGCTCCCTTGTGTAAAGGGAGCTGTCAGTTTTACTGACTGAAGGATTGTTTCATATTATAAATCGCTAAAAAAAGGCTCCCTTGCGAAAAGGGAGCCTTTTGTTCTACTAAACTAGAGATTGTTTTACAATACCATCAATATATTCGCAAACGCCTTTAAAATTTTTATGTATTTCCGTATTAGGTATTCTAACAACCGTTAAGCCGTATTCTTCAAGAAAAATGGTTCTTTCGTTATCGTATCGCTCGCCGTCAGAAGTATAATGCCCCGAACCGTCAAGTTCGATAACTAGTTGCGCCGTGGCACAATAAAAATCAACGATATAATTTCCTAAAACTTTTTGCCTTAAAAAACGGACTGGATAGGCGCGCAAAAAATCATACCAAAGCCGTCTTTCTTCCTTGGTCATATTCTTTCTTAGCGTTATTGCTTTAGGAACGAGATTTTTATTATGTTTCCTTTGCATTACAATCCCTTTGCCACGCTTTGCGTGGCATCTCCCTTTACACAAGGGAGACTTTATTTATTTTGCCTTTTTCAATTAACGTTTTTTACTGCGAAATAGTAAATAACGAATAAAAATAACCTTTTTTATCCATTAATTCGTCAAAAGTTCCACTTTCTATAATACGTCCGCCTTTCATGGTTAAAATGCCGTCGTATTTTTTAAGCAAACTCTCTTCTAAAGCGTGCGTTATGATTATTTCGGTAACGCCGTCAAGCCCCAATATTGCGTTTGAAACTTGGTGAGCAGTTTCCTTGTCAAGCGCGGCAGTACCTTCGTCAACGAGTAAAATTTGCGCCTTTTTAAGCAGGCTTCTCGCTATCGAAACGCGTTGTTTTTCACCACCGGAAAGCCCAACCCCGTTTTCTCCGCAAAGGTAATCTTCGCCTTTTTCTTCAACCAAAGTCGCAAGCCCCGAAAGGCGCACGGCGGTTTCGATTTGCTCGGGCGGAAATTCGCTAAACATAGTAATATTATCCTTTACGCTAGCGTTAAAAACGAATACGTTTTGTTGAATAACGCTCACGGCGTCGTAAAGATTTTCGCTTGAAATATCTTTCAGTTCTACGCCGTCGTATAAAATTTGTCCGCTATAATTAGGATAGGAAGCAGTCAAAAGTCGTAAAAAAGTACTCTTTCCGCTACCCGACGCTCCTACAAGGGCGTATTTTTTGCCCACTTCAAAAAAGCAATTTACGTCATTTAACACGGGCTTTTCTTCTTCGTAACTAAACGAAAGGCCTTTGATTTCAATCCCTTTTTTCAAAGTGATTTTTTCGCCTTTTACTTCCTTGCGGACGTTTTCTTCTAACTTAGTTGCAGTCTTTTGAATAAGCGCTTTAGCCGCTTTTCTTTCGGCAAGGCAGGTTGGCACTACGCCGATCGGTTGCAATACGTAGTTCATAAGTTGTACGAAAATTATAGTAGTACCTGCGGTTACGCCGTAACCCATAATGGATAAAAGTACGCCGAATATAAACACTCCTATTTGGACGACTATACCCGTAATCGAACTAAGCGATTGCACTAAAACCTTCATTTTTTCTTTATATCCCTGCACCGAAGCGATTCTTTTAAGGTTTTCAATAAAAATTTGCAAGGTTTTTTTCTCGGCTTTAAAGGACTTAATTACCGAAAAACCGTTTAAACTGTCGGTTATTGAAAGGGTATATCCTTCGTTTTCTTTTGAAAGTTTACTCTCGGCTTCGGCAACTTTATTGCCCGTCAAAAGGGTTACGATAAGGGGCAAAATGGTGAGCCCTACGGCTATTAAAGTAAGTAGGGGGCTGTAAATAATCATCATAGCAAAAGCCCCTACGAACATAAAAATATGTAATATCAAAGTGAAAATATTTTCTAAATAGCCCTTTTCAATGCTTGCTAAATCGTTTGTAAGCGCCGAAATATAACTCGTCGTGTTTTCTGCCGAAAAGGCGGATATGCTCTTTTTGGTTAACTTTTCAAAAACGTACTCTTTATACTGCGCCATTCCACGCGCTATGAATTTTGGCCTTGTGTGGTAGGTTATCACGCTTGAAATAATTGAAAGCGCCAAAACCACCAACGCAACTATGGTAAGTTGAAGTAAATTTAAGCCGTTCGTAGAGCCACTCGCCAAATCGACGAGTTGTTGCAATAGCCAAGATATAACTAGCATTACAGCCCCTTCAAAAAGCGTTTGTATTAAAGCAATAAAAAATAGCCAACCGTTATTTTTGTAAAATTGACGGGTGTATTTTTTTATGCAAACTTTATCTTTTTCCATTTTTCCCTTCCCGTTTTTTTAAAAAAGTATAGCACGAAGCATAGCAATAGTCAAGTAATTATATATTGCATTTATGCAACTATAGGTTGCTTTTTGGCGTTTTTAAGCCTTGCCGTAAACGGCGTTTTGCGTCTGACAATGCCTTGGGCGTTTTTAATACTTCGTTTGCGTTTTATATGCGGAATTTGGCTATGGAAATTTTTATTAAATTTTTTTCATTATACCCTTTTCCATAGCCAAGAATAACGCTCGCTTTGCTCGCTTATTGCGAACCCTTTTCCTTTTAAGTAAAATTTTGTGAAAAGTTTTAGATGCGAGCAAAAGAAGGCTCGCTTTTAGTTGACGGACACAATAGACCTTGTTGGTCATTGGGGTCGAAAACTAAAAGCAGTAACGCTCTTTTGCGAAGTATATAAACCTTTTCATTAGGAAAAGCGGTTCTTCGGTAGAAAGCACAAAAAAACCCTTGCCCAAAAGGACAAGGGTTTTTATGGTGCCTCCGCCCGGAATCGAACCAGGGACACGGGGATTTTCAGTCCCCTGCTCTACCTACTGAGCTACAGAGGCTTAATGCTTTGTTAGTATAGCATTTTATAAAACTAGTGTCAAGCAATTTCAAAGCCTTTTTAAAATTTTTCTTGCTTTTTTGATAAAACTATAATATAATTTGTCTATGGCTAATTTTAAAATAGAAAAGATAAGAAAAGGTTATTTAGGCGCGGAAGAAAGTTTCCTTGCGATAACCGAAATAATTTTTGACGAAAAGGACAAAATTATTACTCTCCCCGCTTTTTTTAACGGCAAGCCCGTAACTCACCTTGGCTATAAGGAAATTTTCGTGCCAGGTCATGAAGTTTGGGCGGACTGGCATCACCCTGCTAAAGGCTCTGACTTCGAGCCCGATAAATACGAACTCGACAGTCTTTCCTACCTTTTTCCTCCCTTTGTGGAAAAGGTCGTTATTCCTAAAACCATTACTAGTATTTCTTATTACGCCTTTTATAAATGTCATTTTTTTAAACTTGAAATAGAAAAAGACAACCCGCGTTTTTTAGTTAAGGACGATAAACTTTTTTATAAGAACGGCGTTTTATTTTGTGACTACGTTTTTAAAAAGACTTTTTTATAGCTTTAAAAAACTAAATAAAAATATAAAAAGTGGCGAAATATCGGTCTATAAGTCGATTATCGCCACTTTTTTATTAGAATAAATCGCCGTTTCCTATATCTATCGGATCTCCGTTTGAAGAGTCGTCGTCGGGGTTGCCGTTTTTAAAGTTTCCTTCAAAAACTCGTCCGTCGGCGTAAAGCAGTTTACCCTTTATAATTTTATCGCCTATCCACTCGCCGTCGTATACGTCGCCGTTTGATAAAATCTTCTTTCCTTTACCAAAAAATCTTCCGCGTTTATACTCACCTTCGTACACGTCGCCGTTTGCAAAAGTTTCTTTTCCAAAGCCCGTTTTTAAGTCCTTAAACCAATCGCCGTCGTAAACGCAACCGTCTTCTTTTCTTAAAACGCCCTTGCCTTCCTTTTTGCCGTAAACCCAATCACCACTATACTCGTCGCCTTCAGCAAATACCATAAAGCCAACGCCGTGAGGCTTGTGCGAAAGTAGTTCGCCTTCATACACGTCGCCGTTTAAGTAATGAATTTTACCTTTGCCGGTCATGTCGTCGTTTTTCCAATCGCCTTCGTAACTTTCAACTTTATAATCGTTTCTTCCGCTAAAAAGGTTATCAAAAAAATTTTCTATATCTTCTTCATTTTTCTTAATTCTTTCCAAAACGCCGTAGCCGTGGCGCTTGCCTAAAAGGAAAGAGCCCCTATAAGCCTTGCCGTCGTCGTAGATCATATAACCTTCGCCGTGGGGCAAATTATCTTGCAGATCGCCTTCGTACGAAAAGTCTTTTTTAACGATTTTTCCCTTTCCGCAGAGTTTGCCGTCTTTAAAAACGCCTGTATAGGTGTCGCCCGTATCGTAAACGAGATTTCCTTTTCCGCAGTAGATTCCGTATTCAAATTCGCCGTCGTATCTCTCTTTGTTTGGAATATTTAATTTCCCCTTTCCAAAAAAGAGTCCGCCTTTAAATTCGCCTTCATAAAAATAGCCCGTTTCACATTTTAAAACGCCCTTGCCTTCAAACTTACCGCAAACGAAATCTCCTTCGTACACGTCGCCGTTCAAAAAGTACAAAACGCCTTTTCCGTTAGGCTTTTCATCTATTACTTCTCCGTCGTAATAATCGCCGTTATGGTAAATTATTCTCTTTTTTCTATCGTCTATTTCCGTTATTTTATAAATGCCGTTTTCGGTAGAAATATAAAGTCCTTTTTTAAAATTACCAAACTTTTTAGAGCCGTCGGGATAGGTCATAATTCCAACCCCGTCTGGGTAGCCTTTTGCAAAGTTTCCTTCATAAAAGTGCCCCGATAGGTAGATTAACGAGCCTTTTCCGCTCATATAGCCGTTTTCAAAATAACCTTTATAAACGTTTCCGTTTTTAAATTTACGCTCGCCTTCGCCTTGGAAAAGTCCGTTTTCTAAACCGCCTTTATAATAAGATTCGCCGTCTTTAAACAAGCCGTATTGACTAACTAAAACGTCGCTTTCCCACTCGCCTTCAATAATTGTTCCGTCGGCTTTTGTTATCTGTCCTTTACCGTGTTTTACGTCGTTTCTCCAATCGCCTTTATAAACGCTTCCATCGTTTGAAAAATAAGCGCCTGCGCCGTGCTTTTTACCCTTGTGCCAATTTCCGTCGTAGACTTCGCCGTTTAGGTATTTGAATTTACCCTTTCCTTCAAAAAGGTTTTCCTTCCACATGCCGACGTAGTACGTGCCGTCGGCGTTGGTCATCTTTCCAAAACCTTCTCTTTCGCCTTCGTCCCACTCGCCTTCGTACACGGTTTCTTCCGACATATATATACCTTTACCGTGATAATAATCTTCCTTCCAATAGCCTTCGTACACGTCGCCGTTTTTAAAGGTCTTTTTGCCAAAACCGTTCTTTTTGCCGTCCGTCCAATCTCCGTCGTAAACGTTTCCGTCTTTGTCCGTAAAAACGCCTACTCCGTCAAACTCGTTTTTATAAAAATAACCTTCGTAAAAAGACCCGTCTTTAAAAGTTTTTTTACCTTTTCCGCAATATTCGTCGTTTTCAAATTCGCCTTCGTAAGTACCTGAAAATTTGTTATATTCAACGCCGTAGCCGTGATAAACTCCGCCCTTCCAATTTCCTTCGTAAACGACTTCGCCGTTCCTTTTGTAAACGCCATAACCGTGCCTTAAACCGCTCAACCACTCGCCTTCGTAAACTTCGCCGTTTTTATAAGTTTTCTTCCCCTTACCGCAAATACCGCCGTTTTCAAAATTGCCTTCGTAAAAGGATTCGTCGTTGAATTTTTTTCTTCCTTTTCCGCTTTTTCTTCCGTTTACTACGCTACCTTCAAAAACTCCGTCTTCATCCTTTATTTCGGCTTCGCCGGTAAAGTCTTTAAAAACGCAAAGATAACTTTCTATCAAATCTTCACATAAATCAAAAATCTCTTTATTTTCCTTGATTTTTTCGCAAGCTATATTAGATATTTCATCTTTTAAATCGTAATATAAATCCCTTATTTTAGCAAGTTCTTCCTGCGTGGCGTAAGGCGTTCCGTATTCCTTTTTTACGCTTTTAAAAAACTCTAATTTTTCACTTATTCTCTTTATCTTTTTAATTTTTTCTTCAATAATTTCTCTCATAGTTTATAATGGATTTTTTCTTTCCTTTCCGTTTCCCCTTGGATATAAAGAAGGGGTTTTTTGAATTTTATCAATTTTAATTAAAGTGCGTTTTCCTTCTTCAAAAGGCAGATAATACTCTTTTACTTGTGATATTTTTCCGCCTAATATTTTAAGGGCTTTTTTACTCTCGTTTATCTCTTCTTCAGCGTTGGCTTTTAAGGCTATAAAACTACCGCCCACCTTAACGAAAGGTATACAGTACTCGCAAAGGGTGTTGAGCCTTGCTACCGCTCTCGCAGTAGAAAAATCAAATTTTTCCCTAAAAGCGGGGTCTTTGCCAAAATCTTCCGCCCTACCGTTTAAAACTTCAACTCCGTCCAACTTTAACTTTTTAACGACTTCTTTTAAAAAAAGACATTTTTTACCCGTCGACTCTATTAGTTTAAAACTAAGCGATGGGTTTGCAATCTTTAAAGGTATTGACGGAAATCCACCGCCCGATCCTATTTCAACGACGGACGAATTATCTTTAAAATAATCTTTACACAAAACGCTGTCTAAAAAATGTTTCACGTAAACGTCTTGTTTTTCAGTAATAGTCGTTATATTAAATTTTTGGTTATAAAATAGCAATAATTCCCTATATTCTTCAAAATCTTGATACTGTTTTGGGGTTAAAACTATTCCTTTTTCTTCAAATATTTTTTCCATATTTATATAATAACAAAAATTTCAACAAATTTCAATTATTTAAGCCATTTTTTAAAAGATATCAACCACGTTTATTTAAAACCGTTGATAAGTGTGGATAACTTTTTAACTAGCGTTAATAATTTTTAAAAAATAAATAAAGTTTGTTTTTAAGGCTCTTTTTTGTTGCTTTTTTTTACGTTATTATTTATAATAATATATATATTATTATAGTGAGTGACGTTTTTTATAAATAAAAGGCAAAAACTTATCAACTTTTTATCAACGTCAGTTTTTACTTATCAACTGTTTTTCCACTTATTTTTTAACATTTATAAACTTTAAAAAACCGTTGATTTATAAAGGAATTTTAGTTTTTTAAGCCACTTTTCCACATATCCACCGCCACTATTATTACTATTACTAAAATCTATTTAAAAAGATATTTTTAATCAAGGAAGCACGAGCATGAAATTTATCGTAAACGGAAACGACCTGTCACAAGCAGTTATG
>JAFTTJ010000012.1 GCA_017466825.1 Clostridia bacterium | reverse complement strand
GCTCAACGATACTTGGGGCTACAAGGCGTACGACCAAAACTGGAAAGACGCAAAAACCGTGCTTCAAATTAAAAACGATTTAAACGCGCGTGGAATAAACTACCTTTTAAACGTCGGACCAGACTATTTAGGTAGAATACCTGCCCCCAGCCTAGATATTTTGCGTGAAGTTGGCAAAAAACAATAATAAAGGCAGAAAAGATTACGCGTAAAGACTTCAAGTAAAAAGGACGCTTATGCGTCCTTTTTTTAACTAACGAAAACTTTCTTTAAAAGAGTTAAAATGGTAAAAATCCCCCAAAATCTTAAAAAGCGGTAATATCCCATAAAAAAGAATAAAATAAAACAAAAATTTTAGATTTTCTATTGAAATTTATCTTTATTTATGCTATCATACAACAAGCAAGTAAAGGAGATGTTATGCATAAAAAATATTTTGGCGTAATGCTCGATATGTCGAGAAACGCAGTAATGAAAGTTGAAAAAGTAAACGAATTCGTCGATTATATTTCGTCTTTTGGCTATAATATGTTGCAACTTTACACAGAAGACACTTATAAGGTCGATAACGAGCCCTATTTCGGTTGTTTAAGGGGTGGTTATTCAAAGGACGAGATTAGGGCAATCGACGCTCATTGCAAGTCCAAGGGCGTAGAATTGATACCTTGCATACAAACTCTCGCTCACGTAAAAACCATCTTTAAGTGGCAGGAGTATTTGCCTATCAACGACTGCGACGATATCTTGCTTATCGACGACGAAAGGACTTATAAATTGATAGAGAATATGTTTGCTACCTTAGCCGACAGTTTTTCTTCGCGCAAAATTCATATCGGTATGGACGAAGCGCACATGGTAGGCTTTGGTAAATATAAGGATATACACGGCATAGTCGATAGATACGAACTTTTGAAAAAACATTTGGGCAAAGTCGTCGATATCGCTAAAAAATACGGCTTTGAGCCTATTATGTGGTCGGATATGTTCTTCCGTATGGCCAACAAAGGCGCGTACGGCGGTGATTTTGGCGGTAAGAAAGTAGAAATGCCCGAAAGCGTGATAAAAAACGTGCCAGACGTCGGTTTGGTGTTTTGGGACTATTACCATACCCAAAAAGGTCATTATGACCAGATGTTAAAACTTCACGAGCAATTCGGCAAGGACGTTTGGTTTGCAGGTGGCGCTTGGAGTTGGGTGGGCTTTACCCCCGCAAACAGATATTCCCTTCAAACAATGAAACCTGCAATGGACGTTTGTAAGAAAAGGGGAGTTGATAAAATCTTCTTTACCCTTTGGGGTGACAACGGTAAGGAATGTTCGTTTTTCGCCTTATTGCCTGCTTTATACTACTTAAAGCGCTATTACGACGGCGTGACTGATAGAAAGCAGATAGCAAGCGAATTTGAATCGCTCACGGGTGAAAACTTTGAAAGCATGATGTCTTTAGACGCTCCCAACTTAGTCGGGGATAATAAAGAAGGGTTTAGAAACCCAAGCAAGTACATGCTCTACAACGACCCCTTCTTCGGTTGGATGGATACCGTTTGTCAAGACGGCGTTCCCGCGCAGTATAAAAAGATTGCGAGAAGCCTTGCTTTAAAGGCTAAAAAGAGTAAAAACTTTGGCTATATCTATCAAAACTTATCCAACTTGTGCAAAGTGCTTTCAATAAAATACGACTTGGGCGTACGGGTAAGAAAGGCTTATAAAGACGGCGATAGACAGGAAATGCAAGCCGTTTCAAAGGACTTGTCTAAGATTGAAAAACTCGTAAAAGCCTTCTATAAGTCGTTTAACGAACTTTGGCATAAGGAAAATAAGCCCCACGGCTTTGAAGTGCAAGATATAAGACTCGGCGGTCTAATTCAAAGATTAAAGTCGTGCAAGCAAAGGTTAGACGCTTATTTAAAGGGCGAAATTTCAAGGCTAGAAGACTTAGAAGACGAACTGCTGGATTTTTGGGGTAATTTTGACAAGTACGATAAACAGACGCCTTGTTATCCCAACTGGGGTTTAATTGCATCCGCAAGCCCCGTAAACGGATAAAACTAATACGCGTTTTATTAGTAAACTTATAGTAGGTAAAACTAAAAGGAGTAGAGATATGGCTTTTGAATACATTGAAAGGTTTAAAAAATTAGGTTTTGGACTTTTTTGCCACTTTGGCTTGTATAGCGTAATCGGCAGGGGAGAATGGGCGCTTGAAACTTGCCATCTTGACAAAACCGAATATAATAAGACTATTGAAAAATTTGAAATAGCAAAAGATTGGGCAAAACGCCTTGTAAAAACGGCAAAGGAAGCAGGATGCAAATATATCACGCTCACCACTCGCCATCACGACGGTTTTTCGCTTTACGATACCTGCGGTTTAAACGAGTTTGACGCTCCGCATTCCGCTTGCGGAAGAGATTTGGTTCGCGAATTCGTCGACGAGTGCAATGCGGAAGGCATTATTCCTTTCTTCTATCACACTTTACTTGATTGGTACAACCCCGATTACAACGCAAATTTCCCCAAATATATTGATTATTTAATACAAAGCGTTGAAATTCTCTGCAAAAATTATGGTAAAATCGGCGGACTTTGGTTTGACGGTTTTTGGAACAAACCCCACGAAAATTGGCAGTTTGACCGCTTATACGCCACTATCCGTAAACATCAACCAGAAGCAATGATAATCAACAATACGGGGCTTGAAGAACAAGGCAAAGTCGGACATCCCGAAATAGATAGCGTTACTTTTGAAAGGGGTAAGCCACTTCCCGTAGACACGAGCCAAAAGCCTATCGCAGGCGAAATGTGCGAAGGCATTACCGACCACTGGGGCTTTGCGGCGGAAGATTTAAGGTTTAAATCTATCCCCACTATTTTGGAAACTCTAATCGATTGCAGAAAATACAACTGTAACCTGTTACTCAACGTAGGTCCAACCGCAGACGGAACGTTAACCGTTATTGAAACGGAAATGCTCAAATACGTCGGTAAATGGATAAGCGCTAATAAGGAAATCGTTTACGACGCAATTCCGTCCACCCTTACGGCGGACAACGCGGTTATTATGGAAAAAGGCGATTATTACTACGCGGCGATTTACAGAGTACCTATGTTTGCAAACGCAAACGTAACCCAAGCAAACGATAATAAAGACGTTAAATTGCATACCGATAAATCTATCGTCGACGCCGTGTGGCTCGACAATGGTGAACCCGTTAAACTTACCGACGGACAAAGCTTCCACGCCGAGCCTTTCGCATACGGCAGAAGTTTGCATATACGAGTTGCGAAGTTTAAGCTAAAATAATAAAAAGTCGCCCTATAAGTCGATTAACGGCTAAAAATAACGGTTTATTGCAATTAAAGGATAATATGAAAAAGAAGATTTTAGCATTGATATGCGCGATAGCGTGTTTGTTTACGTGTTCTTGCGGTGAAAGATATACCGGAAGTCAAGTCGTGGCTGAAAAGGTGAAAAACGTAATACTTTTAATTGGCGACGGCATGGGACCAAACCAAATTAAGGCGGGTGAAATCGTAAAAGGCGAGCCTTTGTTTTTACAGGGTATTCCGCAAATGACCGCCGTCAACACTAGTTCGGCTAATAACACCATCACCGATTCCGCAGCGGCGGCAACCGCAATGGCAACGGGCGTTCTCACGTACAATTCCTACGTTGGCTTAGACCCTAAGGGCAACGAACTTGAAACCATAGTCGACGTTGCAAAGAGAGCGGGTAAAAGAACGGGAGTTATCTCTACCGAAGAGCTCACGGGCGCAACGCCAATGGGCTTTTCGGGACACTCTATAAATAGGGCTAATGCTAAAGAACTCGTCCAAACCGCTACTGAAACTAGCAACGTAGACCTTTTTGTTGGTTATACTTACGCGTCGGTTACTTATCCTGAAATGTATATAAATGCTGGCTATGAAATAATCGGCGAAGTCGACGCTATTTCCGAAAGTACCGCAAGCAAAATCTTTGGGCAATACGATATTTACGCTAAAGCGCCGTCAATGTCGGCAGATCCTACCTTCGCGGCGTTCGATAGAGTCGTAATGGAATCAATCGAGTGGCTTTCAAAAAACGAAAACGGATTTTTCCTTATGGCGGAAGGCGCACATATCGACCACGGCGGACACAATAACGATATTGATTATATGCTAAGCGAACTCTACGCCTTTGACGATATGGTAAAAGCCGTCGTAAACTGGGCTGAGCAAAGAGACGATACAATCGTAATCGTTACTGCCGACCACGAAACGGGTGGCCTTATGATTCACGATACCGCCACGAAGGAGAATTTCTTTGAAAAATATTGGTGGAAGACAACGGGGCATTCGGATACTGACGTAAACTTTTATTTTTACGGCAACACGATAGATTTTGCCGAACTCTCATTCGTGGACAAAGCGCACATAATTAAAAACACGGATATATTCACTCTTATGAAAAGTTATATCGAAAAATAAAACTAAAAACTTGCGCCGAAGCCAAAAGGCTTCGGCGCGTTTTTTTAAACTTTGCAGTTTAAAAGAGTAAAATTTTAACTTACGCTTGACAGCGAAAATACTTTTTAAGTATAATACAATTAGGCAAAAATGCGATAAAATTTAGCAAAACGCTTACAAAAACATTTAAAGGACAACGACTATGAAACCTATTGAAGTTTCGTGTATACACGATCTTATTCCCAACGAAATGCTCAAACGTATAAAATCGAGAGTTTACACCGTGCGCCAAACCTTGGACACGGTTATTTATCATACAAAAGAACCAGTACTTTATAAAGACCGCAAAAGCGGAACTGAAAGGAAGTTGAATATAGGTGAAACTTGGGGTGACGTTTTTGATTGCGCTTGGTTTCATTTTACGGGCGAAGTACCAAAGTCTTGTAAAGGGCAAAAAGTCGTTTTAATATTAGACGTCGGCGGTGAAGGTTGTATCTACGACGAAAACGGCAACCCCAAGCGCGGAATTACCTCTTTTAACGCAAGTCAAGCCACAGAGCACGACTGGGCGTATAAGAGAGTGGTTCAGTTTTTAGACGTTGCGCAAGGTGGCGAAAAGATCGATTTATGGGTAGATTGCGCAAACAACGACTTGTTCGGCAACACCGTTTGGGGGGAGAAAACTCTGTCTAATCCCCGACCTTTTTCCGCAGCGTATATCGCAACCGTAGACGACGAAATGCGTGATTTATATTACGACTATCTCGTTTTAAACGATTTGCGCCAAGCAATACACGTTGATAATCCAAGGTATTATTCAATCGTCTACGCCCTTTCCGAAGTGAAAAACGTTCTCGTCAATTGGACGGACGACGAAATTAAAAAGGCAAGGAAGATTTTGAAAAAGGAACTTTCTAAAAAGGGCGGAACACCGTCGCTTACTTTTTCGGCGGTAGGGCATTCTCACCTTGACCTTGCTTGGCTTTGGCCTATTAGAGAGAGCAAGCGTAAAGCGGTAAGGACTTTTTCAACTCAACTTGAAATGATCGACCGTTACGACGGCTATATTTACGGCTCTAGCCAACCCCAAATGCTCGAGTGGGTAAAGGATAACGAGCCGCATTTATACGAGAGAATAAAAACTGCCGTTAAAAATGGCAGAATCGAACCGCAAGGTTGTATGTGGGTAGAGCCCGACTTAAACGTATCTTCGGGCGAGGCGCTCGTAAGGCAAATTTATTACGGTAGGAAGTTTTTTAAAGACGAGTTCGGCGTTACCGTTCAAACTCTTTGGCTACCCGACGTATTCGGCTTTAACGCCGCCCTTCCGCAACTTTGCGCAAAATCTGATATCAAGTATCTTTGTACTATAAAACTCAGTTGGAACTGGATAACGCCTTTCCCCCACCATTCTTTTAAATGGAAGGGCATTTCGGACGACAGCGTGTTAGTTCACATGCCACCCGAAGGCACGTATAACAGCGCGGCGCTTCCCACCAGCACGAAGATTGCCGCCGAAAAGTATAACGAAAAGGGCTTGATAGATAGGGCTCTTATGGTGTTTGGTCTTGGCGACGGCGGAGCAGGACCTTCGCCCAAACACCTTGAAACGATTACTAGAATGAAAAATCTTCAAGGCGTTTACCCCGTTAAGATGGAAAGTTCTATCGACTTTTTTAAAAAATTTGAAAAGCAAGCCGATAAAATGCCGACGTACGTCGGCGAGATGTATCTCGAAGCCCATCAAGGTACTTATACTTCTCAGTCGAAAAATAAGCGTCACAACAAGATTATGGAAACTTTGCTTCATAATTTAGAAGGCGTTTACGCAATCGAAAACTTAATGAGCGGAGCAAAATTCCCCCAAGAAGAAGTGGATAAAATTTGGAAGGAAGTTTTACTTTATCAATTCCACGATATATTGCCCGGCTCTAGTATAAAGAGAGTTTACAACGAAACCGAAGAAGCCTATGCAAGGCTTGAAAGTGCGGTTAATCGACTTATAGACGGGGTTTTGGTTAAAAATTCGCCAAATGCGGTATCCAACCCCCACGGATATGAGATTGGCGATTTAGTAAATCTCGACGGTAAATTTTATAAGGTTAAAGCAAAACCGCTCGGCTATACTTTAATCGATAAGACCGCCGAAGTTAAAAAGTTTGACTGTAAGGCAACGGATAGCGCCTTGTCAAACGATAAGATTACCGCTAAATTCGACGATCAAGGCAGGCTCGTCAGCGTTATAAGAAAGAGCGACGGAAGAAACGCTATTTCAGACTTGGGCGGAAACGTCTTTTCTATCTATCACGATCAATGTTCTTGGAAGTGTGGCGACGCGTGGGATATCGACCCGACCTATTTTAACGTAAACGTCGAAAGATGCACGCTCGTCGGCGTTAAATCTTACGTTTTAAACGATTGCGCTATTAGAGAGCAAACCTATTCATACGGCAAGTCCACCATAACTCAAAAGATTATCCTTCGCCATGGCGGTGAAATTTTAGAATTTGAAAACGTAGTAGATTGGCACGAAGTAAACAAGATGCTCAGAGTTGACTTTAATACCGATATAACTACCGACCACGTAACTTGCGGTATTCAATTTGGCAAAATCAACCGCACCACTAAGCAAAATACTCCGACTGAAAGGATTCAATTTGAAATTTGCGCGCACAGATACGCTATGCTTAGCGAAAACGAGTATAAATTCGCCTTGCTTTCCGATTGTAAGTACGGCTACCGCGCAAAGGATAAACTTCTCAGTTTAGACCTTTTACGTTCACCCGAATATCCCGCGACGGAAGCGGAAGGAAGGCATGAGTTTAGGTTTGCCGTATATTGCGGTAAAAACGCTAACGACGTTGAAAAGGTCGCCTATAAGTTCATTAACGGCTTAAAACCTTGCTATGCGGACGCAGATTTCTCGCTTGCTAGCATTAAAAATTCAAACGTTTTAGCCGAAACTCTTAAACCTGCTTACGTCGGCGACGGACAGGTTTTAAGGCTCTTTGAAAGTTCGGGCGAAAAAACCGACTGCACTATAGAAGTAAATCCGCTTGTCAAAAAGGTTACGCTTTGTAATCTTTTAGAAGAACCTATAAAGGAATTGCCCGTTAAAAACGGCAAGGTAAAACTTTCTTTTAAAGCATTTGAAATTCATACTTTACGTTTAAAATAAGGAAAAATATTTATGGATAAATTTACACTCAACGGAAAATGGCAAATAAAGGGTGGCGCATACGAGTTGGTAGGCGACGTTCCCGGTACGGTTTATTCTAATTTGCTCGCTCAAAATCTTATGGAAGACCCTTTTTATAGGGACAACGAAGCCAAAGCGCTCGCAATTTTAGACGAAGAGTTTGTCTTTTTGAAAGATTTTGACTACGTAAAAACTTCTAATAAAATCTTGCTCGTTTGCGAAGGGTTAGACTCTCTTTGCGACTTGTACGTAAATGGAAATTTCGTCGCTCACACCGACAATATGCACAGGGAATACACTTTTGACGTTACCGATTATTTAAAAGACGGCGCAAATCAAATCAAAGCGGTTTTTCCTCCGTACGATAGGTATATCAAAGAAAAATCTAAAGAAAAATTGATAACGAGTGGGAGTATCGCTACTATGGTTGGTTTTTCTTACGTAAGAAAAGCCCACTACATGAGCGGATGGGACTGGGGGCCGATGCTTCCCGACGTCGGCATTTGGAAGGATATTTATTTAATCGACGGCGCTTTGCCGAGAATAGATCAAGTTCGCATTTTACAACGCCACGACGACGGAAAGGTTTTCCTTAACGTAAACGCAACTACGACGATGGCTGCGGACGTTGAAATCACGCTCGTTTCGCCCGACGGTGAAGAGATTGCCTTTGAAAACGGAGTTGAAAAGGAAGTTCCTTCCCCCAAACTTTGGTGGCCTAACGGCTACGGCGAGCATCCGTTATATAAAGTCGTTACTAAATGTCTTTTAAACGGAAAAGTCGTTGACGAAGACTGTAAAAAGATAGGTTTAAGGACTTTGGTCGTCAGTCGTGAAAAGGACGAGTGGGGCGAAGAGTTCTGTTATAAAATAAACGGGCTTAAAATCTTTGCTTTCGGCGCAGACTATATCCCCGAAGACAATATTTTGCCAAGGCTTTCAAAAGAGCGTAGCGAAAAGTTGATTCAAGACTGTATTTTTGCAAACTTTAACTCTATAAGAGTTTGGGGCGGCGGCATTTACCCCCACGACTACTTTTTCGACCTTTGCGACGAGTACGGCATAATTTTATTCGTCGACCTTATGTTTGCTTGTACGGCTTATCCGTTCGACGACGAATTTAACCAAAATATCACGGTTGAAATCACTCAAAATTTAAGGCGTTTCCGCCACCACGCGTGTATCGGCGTAATTTCGGGCAATAACGAAGTTGAAGAGCAGGCCGCAGTAAAAGATTATTGGAAACCCGAAGAAAAGGTGGGATATTTAAAGACTTTTGAAGAAGTTATCCCCGCAATCGTAAAGGCGGAATGCCCGGAAATTTCCTTCGTACCGTCTTCGCCGTCGTCTCACGGCGGATTGGTCGAGCCAACTAACGAAAATATCGGCGATAGCCACTATTGGATGGTTTGGCACGGAAATTTGCCTTTCGTTGAGTTTAGAAAGCACTATTTTAGATTTTTGAGCGAGTTCGGCTTCCAATCCTTCCCGTCAATGAAGACGATAGAAGAGTTTACTTTGCCAGAAGATAGAAATCCGTTTAGCGAGATTATGGAATTGCACCAAAGAAACGCTTCGGCAAACGGTAAAATATTAAACTACTTATCACAAACTTATTTGTATCCGTCCAAAATGGAAGATTTAGTTTACGCATCGCAACTTCTTCAAGCCGAAGCAATGAAGTACGGCGTAGAGCATTTAAGGCGTAACCGCGGTAGGTGTATGGGCACGTTGTATTGGCAGTTAAACGACTGTTGGCCAGTTGCAAGTTGGGCAAGTATTGACGGTAGCGGTAGATATAAAGCCCTTCATTACGACGCGAAAAGATTTTACGAGCCCGTTCATATTTCATGTTTAGAAACGGGTTTATATACCAATCGCGCGGACGTTACTAGCGAAAGGTATTTCGGTTGGGAAACCAAGGCTCAAATATTCGTAAATAACGATACAAAGTCAGACGTGAGCGGTGAAGTCGAGTGGAAACTTTGCCATACCGACGGTACTGTTTTACGCTCTGATAAGCGCGCATTGACGATAAAAGCCCTTTCGTACGCAAGTTTAGAAGAAGTTGATTTTAACAAAGTTGACGTTAAAAATCATTATATAGTATATTCGTTTACGGTAGGCGGAAAAGTCGTTTCTTTCGGAACGTCGCTCTTTACTAAGCCTAAGCATTTCAACTTTACCAACCCTGAAATTAAAATTTCGGTGCACGGCGACGAAATCACCGTGTCGGCTTCACATTACGCAAAGAGCGTGTATATCTACAACGAATCCGACGATATGATTTTATCGGATAACTTCTTTGATATGGAAAAAGGCGAAAAGACCGTAAAGATTCTTTCGGGCAAGCCCGTCGGTTTAAAAGTGAAGTCGGTTTACGATATAAAATAATAAAACTAGCCTATAAGTCGATTGTTGGGCAAAGTTTACAATAAACAACTAAATTAAAAGGGATAGAAAACAAGGCTTTTAATAGAAAAAAAGTCCGCAGTTTTCTATCCCTTTTTGCAATTTTAATGTGTAAATATCTTAATTTTTATTGATTAAATGACAGTTTTTGTAATGTTTACTGCTTAAAAAATCAGGAAAAAGAGAAAAAAGGTTAATTTTTGTCACTCTTTGGTTAAAAATTATATTGAATTTATGGTAGACTGTGTGCTATACTATATATTAGGAAATCGTTTTGCCTAGTAAACGATAAATTTTAGGTGTTAAAATTACACAAACTAGGTCTTAATAATGCTAAAAGCGTTGTAAAAATATTTGAATAAGGAGTAATTGCAAGCAGATGAAAAAAGAGTACTTTTGCCCGACGGTTTACCCCGTCACGTTTGACGGATGCGTTGTTTGCAACACGATTATTTTTGAATCGGGCGACGGCGCAGGCGAAGATATTTTTGAATAATATCTAAACAAACACACTTTTATTAAGGGAGAACTAACAATGACGAAAACTATCAAAAAAACAATGCAATGGTTTTTAATCGCAATATTTGCCCTTTCGTTCGTTTTAGGCGCAAGTTTACTTCTTCAGTCTAAAACCGCAAAAGCGGCAGATATGACCGTTACTTTTAACGCAGCATATCTTGAAGGTACTGGTGTAAGCGAAGGTCAAGGCGAAAAAGTAGGCTATCTTCAAGTTCGTATGGACACCGAGGGGCAAACTTGGACTAACTCTTACAACAATAAGTCGGTTAGCGAGTTGCCGGGTAACGTAGCCGACACCGTTACGATTAACGGTAGAACTTTAAGAGAACTTGATAGCGCTTGCAACAGCGCAAGTTCCGTTATCGTTACTATGCAACCTGCGGGCTCGTTCAGTTTCATCCGCGTATGGATTCCGAATGACTTTATGACGCTTAGTGACGTCCGTTCTTTAGGCGTATTAGACGGATTTGAGTTTGTCGACGGTACAACAACCATTAAAGGTACTGCCGTTACTTATTTGCGTACTGGCGATACTTTAGTGACTGAAAGCGCGTATACCGCAACTACTAAATTGACTTCTTCCGTCGTTACTGTTAGTGACGCGCAACTTGTTCACCGAAAAGCTATTGAAGACTCTGTCAATTACGGCCCTAGAGGTGCCGACTCTTACGTCGTACAAATTAGTTGGGATAGATCGTTTGGCGAATACGACGCAATGTATAATAACTATGCTAGCGTTCGTAAAGCAATTTATATTAACGGCAAGTCTATCGACGAGTGGAACGCTCAAGCAATAGCAAGCGATTCTAAGTTCGCCGAGACGTCTACCTATACTTACTACCCACAAAATTCAACTGACGCAAACCATAAAGACGTGTTTGTAAAACCCGTTGGTCTATGGGGCTATTCGGGTGGATTTATTCTCACGATATATCAAGAACTCGTTTCCGATTGCGAAGAAATCGTAGTTACGGTAGGTTCTGGTTGTTGGCTTGACGGAAGTTTTATGGTTTCTGAAAGAATTTCTAAAACCGTATGGACTCAAAGCGTAGTAAACGTTACCAATAAACTTACTTTCTTAGATAACTCTCACAATAACCCTGCTGACTGGGGCGAGACTAAGATGTATATGATTAACACCAATAATGAATCGTGTTGGACTAAAGCGCCCGTAGGCGGATGTTTAAATGAGTACGATCCTTCTAACGCAGGTGGCGGTCAAGTTCAAATGAAGTATATCTACTTCAACGGTTCAACTCTTTGGGATATTAACGCAACCGATAACGGCTCGTATAATTCTACTCAAGGCAACATAGCAAGCGGTGGCGTTTACGCGCCTATTCTCGTAACTATGAGTGCGGAACTTGGTTCTTCGCTTAAACTTACCGTACCCACTAACTTTACAAACGGTAAGGCAGGACACGAAGAAATTATAATAAAGAAGGGCTTTAGCGTTTACGAAAACGGCGTTTCTTACTACGTTTCTAACGATATAATATTTACCAACACGGGTAACGGTTGGTCGAAGACTGTTAAGGGCAACGAAATTGCAACCGAAGTTGTTGGCGTTATGACAAAGGCAAACCGTACCGACGGCGGAAGTAACGAAAACTTCGTAATTTTCCAACTTTCAAACAACGACTACGCAAGTTGCAATACTACGGCTATTTCGGATATAAGCGGTTTATACGGATATATTGATATCAATGGCAATCTTCTTGAGTCAAAACCTAACGAGCCGTTCTTCAACGTTTGGGGCACTCCTAATTCCGTAGCCTTCCGCGCGCCCGGTCTTGACGCTACAGGCTTACAAAACGTACAGTATATCACTATTAAAGCGGGGGCAAAATTCCCGTCTTACAACTCTCAAAACGGTGGCTCGCTCACTTACTACGTAACCAGTCAAGACGTAACTTTCGTACACGACATACCTTACGACACTTGGTCCGTAGGTTCAGCGCCTAGCGAAACAACTACCTTTACCGTAACCTTTATGGTAGACGGCAACGTTTATACAACCGTGGAAGTTGCAGAAAAGACCGAAGGTTGCGGATATGGTTATATAGAAGCTTTACCGGTAAATCCCACTAAGGCTGAAGACGCTAATTACACCTATGAGTTTAGTAAATGGATTATACCGGATACGGGTAAACAGTTTTCTAAACCTACAAAACTTACGGGCGACTTAACGGTAGAAGCAGAGTTTACCGCAATCGAAAAAGAAGACGTCGTTATGGATCTTACTTCAGGACTTACTCTTCATCATCAAGGTCAACAAGCCGTAGGTACCGAAACTTATATAATTTACACCGACGATACGCACTGGACAAAAGCGCCATTAGGTGGATGTCTTAACGAGTATGACTTCCAAGATGAAGGCGCAGGTCAAGAGCAAATGAAGTATATTTACTTCAACGGTACTTCGCTTTACGATATCAACAAAAACGACAACGGTTCTTACGGTTCGGCTCAAGGCAACATTGCAAGTGGCGGACGATATGCACCTATTCTCGTGCTTATGGGACTTGACAGTAACTCTAATAAAAGTTATATTCAACTTCACGTACCTACGGGCTATCCTAACGTAGACGCTACCGCAGACGACAACCATAAAACTATCGAAATAAAAGCGGGCTTTACCGTTGTTGAAAACGACGTTACTTATACCGTAACTCAAGACTTAAAGTGGTACAACGTCAACGGCACTTGGAAAAAGGGCGGAACGCAAGCCTTCGGCGCAGAAGACGTTACTATCGACAACGTTAGAATAGAAGGTAACGCAAACGAACTTTACAAAGTTGATATTACTTCTAGCAGATGGAATATAGAATGTAATGATTACGACTTTATGTATGGCGGAAACTACGCTACTTACCGTCAATATTTCTATATCAACGGCGTTTCCGTTTACGATATCAACGCAAATACCGACGATAGCGCTTACGTTTACAGTACCTTCCCGATGACGGGCGCGGACGACGCAACTTTTGCTCATCCCGTACTTATTGAAACGCACAAACAGGGTGACAACCCCAACAAAATCACCCTTTGGATACACAAGACTTATTTTGAAACTTTAAATAACGAACTCGTCATTACTTTAGGCGCAGGATACAACGCTTATACTGCGGACGGTTTAGTGCTTGGCGAAGACATTACCTTAGAATTACCTTTCCAAATCGTAACTATTGACGACGGTACTAATATGACCGAGCAGTCCGTACCTTATGGTTGCGTTATAGCCAAACCGTCCAACCCGACTAAGGCAATGACTTCAACTACTATTTACGAGTTTGACAACTGGTACAATGCTCAAACCGATACGGTATTCGATTTTAGCGCGCCAATTACCGCACCCGTTACTATCGAAGCGAGATTTAACGAAACCACGATAAACTTGATAGAAACTGAAGTTGTCGGAATAGTCCATTATCTTAAAACTAGTAACGATAACTGGATGTCTTTCGAACTTAGCGAACACGACTACGGTTCTGCTTCAGATAACTATAGCATGGGCGGTTACGTTGAATTGTTGCGTATAGGTTTTTTGGATAAGGTTACCCTTAAAGGTACTATCGTTTTAAATGACGGTAGCACGGTGTCCGAAGCAACCTTGATGGATATTTACAATTCTTACGGCCCGCAAGAAGGTCCCCTTCTTAACTTCTGGGCGCTCAATCAATTTGCTATGCGTATGCCCGTAGGCAACGGCGTAACTGAAATTATTATTGAAGAAAATTGTTTCTTCCCGTCGTACGCGTACGTTTCAGGCGGTACTTCAACCGACACCCGGTATTTCGTTACAAAACCCCAAGCATTTAAGTATGATGAAGCAACGGGCGTATTTGAAAAACAAGCGTCGGTAGCGGTAGATATCCAAATGGAAAAAGGCGCGTCCGTACGTATTACTAGTAATATGGCAACAAGCGGTATCCGCTTTACCACTAAAATTCTTAAAACCGACGTTGAAAAGTTAAACGAATTAGTAACTTCGGGTAAGTGCGTTAGCGTTTCTTACGGTACTATAATCGTACCTACCGATTATATAACCGGCGGTTCGTTCAATCACGATTGGCTTATCAAAAACTACGGCGGAGCAGGCGTTGGCTTTATCGAAATTGAAACTGATAGATTTTATAGGCAAGATTCAACCGAAGGCGATTATTATTATTTCCACGGTTCAATCGTAAAATTAAAGGAAACGAATTACGACAGATATTTCTCGGCAATCGGTTACGTAAAACTCGTATATGCAGATAGAACGGAATATATTTACGCTTCTTACGACTCGGCTAACAGCCGTTCGGCTTCCTTCGTGGCAGAATCCGCTATTAAAGATAGAAAGGCAGAACAAGAAGAAAAGTATACTAACTATATTTCGGCTGACGGTAACTGGTCTCGTTTTACCGTTGATGAAAACGGCTACCTTGAAGCGTATATCGTAAACAGACCTGAACAAGATTATTTTGCAACTACCGATTTAACTGAGTTGGCAAGTAAGGGTGGCGCTCAAACTATTACCGTAGAGAAAAAACTTGAAGGTCCTTACGTACAGCTTCTTTATTCTACAAACGTAAACGTTTGGGGTAAGTTCAACTATACCGACGGCAATAAATCCGCAAGCGAAGATTTCTATTTACAAGCGGGCACTAGCGAGCATAAGCAATATCTCGACCTTTTCCGTTCTAACGGCGTTGCTTACGGTATGGACGCGTCTAATATAACTATGACGTCTATTACCTTTACCAACGCAGAACTCGATAATTCTACCGTAGGCGTAGTTAGAATTATCGGTATGTATTCTTACGACAAAACTATTGATACTTCAAATCAAGAAATTTATTTAACCGTTGCTCAAACAGACGGCTCTGAAATGACGGTAGGCGCTCATTTAGGTCTTGGCGGTGCTCTTACTTACCTTGCAAAATCAGGTATTTACGAAGGTCTTACCGGTTCAATCTTTAGTAGAAAGGTTGCTATATCTACAAGCACTTCAGATTTTAGCGATTATTACGGTCACGCAACCAGTAGTAAGGCGGCGGACGGCGCGGTAAACCTTATTAACAATACTGACGCAGGCCGTCAAATTCAACAGTCTTGGTACGCAGCGGTTGGTGGTACTTCCGACGCTACTGCAAATGAAAACGGCTATACGAGAGCGTTCTGTAAGACTGAATCTTCAACTGGTAAATACTGGCCGTATAACCCTGTACAAGCGGGCGACGTTGTTTCTAACCCGAGCCAAATTATCGACTACGAAATAAACGTTGGCAAAGGTTATATCTACGTTAAGACGAGAGCGATGGACTGGGCAAAGGGTCAAAAGTCATCTGATAAACTTGCAAATACAATAGTCGGTGGTGAAACTACTAAATCTTATATGGAAAACTACTACCGCTTAAAGGCAGACGGCACTCTTACCGTAAACAACACCTTCGTCGACTGGAACGGCTTTACGGATATGGAATCTTGCGATTGGGCTTCTACCGAACTCCCCGCAGTTTACCCCGTACACACTCTTAACTATTACGTTTCTAATCTCGATGGCGACGGTACTTGGACAGACGGTTTAGAATATAACAATGGATTAGGCTCTTGGACTAACATATCGGCGTCTTGTCGTCAATTTAGTAGTGCTTCTAAAGGTTATACTAAGGTAGAAGATTGGTTTGCTTGGGCAAATGGAAATAGCACAACTTCGTTTGCTTTAGGTATGTATATCCCTAACGTTGAGCGTTTAACTTCTGGTAGATCAACAACAAGTACTAATCAATATTCTACTGGCAACAACAATGCTTCTGAGACTACTTTAAAATCTAAAGGCTTAATGTCTAATATGCAACCTATTATAAAGAGTTATCAAAGCACTTACGTTTCAAATACTAGTTATACCGCGCCCGGTATCGACTACCGTATGGAAGCCTACAAAAAGATTGAGTATTCTTACGTAATTTGCGTAGGCACGGTTGATAACATCCGTTCAACATTTAAAGATATTAAAGATAACGGTACCGTAACAAACGCCGGCGTAGGCTATCAAAAAGTAGGGCTTGACGCATGGGCTAGAGCGGATAAGTCTTGGACTTGGTAATTTAAAGGCTTATATACTTCGTTAGCCTGCGTTACTGTGTCGCCTTCAAAACCTTGGTGACCAAAAAGGTCTACCAAGTCTTTTCAGGCTCACGAGCCTTGGCTAACTCGCATCTAAACCTTTAAACGACTTTAAAGTCTTATCTACTTCGTACCGCGTTGTTTACTGCAAATGTTTGCCGACTGGGATGGCCGACAAGGTCTATCCCATCCGTCAACCCTTTGCGAGCCATAAAGGGCTCCCGCAAAAGATTTTGAAAAAAGATTTTGTGGGAAAAGGAGCAACCGATAGAAAAGTTTTGCCAACCGTAGCCACGGTTGGTTGACAAAAAATCGAGTTGCGACGCGCTCGCATCTAAGCCTT
>JAFTTJ010000011.1 GCA_017466825.1 Clostridia bacterium | reverse complement strand
TTAAAAGCAGATTATATAACCATTGTGGTGACGATAGCGCTGAGGATCCACCTGTTCTCATTCCGAACACAGAAGTTAAGCTCAGTTGCGCCGAAAGTACTTGGCGGGCAACCGCCCGGGAGGATAGGTTGTTGCCACATTATATTCCTCGATAGCTCAGCGGCAGAGCATCCGGCTGTTAACCGGAGGGTCGTAGGTTCAAACCCTACTCGGGGAGCCAGTAAAAAGAGATACACAGTTTTGTGTATCTCTTTTTACTTTGTCAAAGATAGGTTGAACCTACGACACGAAAGCAGAATCGCAGGCGTAAGCGCCGAGAATCGCACGGAGGGTAAATTTGCGTAAAGAAAAGGTGCGATGAATCGCACGTTTTTAGCAAATGGAGTAAATTTACAATTTACGACTGGACCGTAGGTTCAAACCCTACTCGGAGAGCCATCTTGCACTCATAAAAAAGCTGACGCGCATAAAAAAGACGAGATTTATTCAATCTCGTCTTTTTTATTTGTTAAAAACTGCATAAAGCGATATGAAACGGAATATTTATTCACTCAAAAAGTTGGACAAAAATGTTCCGTTTTAGAGCTGTCATTTTGCCTTTTTCCAGAACAAGTAGGTTATGAACTGAAACGGCACCTTAAAATTCGACAGTTGCGGGAAAAAATATCGACAACTGCGTATATAAAGCGATTGAAAAAATTTAAAATTTTTGATATAATTATGTTAAATAAAAAGTAAAGGATTTACTAATGATCATAGATGAAAGAAAAACGTTGATACTTCAATATAATTATGAAAAAAGCGAATGGGAGGACATTACTAAGCGGGTTCAATGGTTTGAGGAGCAAAACAATGCGTGTAGAATAAAATATGTTGGGAATAATACTTTTTATTGGAAAAGCTGGAGAGATTTAAAAATCCTTGATAACCCTAAAAGTTTGGATTTGACGGGAAAGATTCTTTATTGCGATAAAGTTCCAATGTATGGATTATCGCAAGTATTATTATTTGAGACGTATGTCAAATTGTTTTATGCAACAAAGTTTACTAAACTAGTTAAAAAAAGCGATATTAAGATCGTTTCGGATATTACCGAAAGTAGAGAGATTAAGAATTTAATAGAATATTTAAAGGAAATTGCGGTGTTGATGCCGACTGAAGATGGACATAATTTTCTCTTAAATCAATTAGATAAATTGACAGTTTTGGAAGATTCTGTATTAGGAAAGTTTTTACAAGGGAAATTAGGTAAGACTAAAGATAATAAAGTAATAATCTATCCTTTTGATACAAATGCATCACAAAGAATTGCCATTAAAAGAGCAATAGAAGAAGATTTATCTATTATACAAGGACCGCCAGGAACAGGAAAAACGGAAACAATACGTAATATTGTGGCAAATTATGTTGCTAGAGGCGGTGCTGTTGCGGTAGTTTCAGGAAACAACGAAGCAACTAGAAATGTTAAAGATAAATTCGAATTGACAGGTTTTGGATATTTAAATGCGTTTTTAGGAAATGCAAAAAATATAGAAGCCTTTTTTAAGGATGAACAAATCCCCATAGAAATAATTGAAAAAGCAAATAAATCCAATAGCGCTCGTCGTTTAATGGAAACAAATAATGGAGTTGATACGTATTTACAATATAGTTTGGATGTTGCAAAAGCAGTACAACTTATAAATGAATATGAAGTAGAAAAAGAAATTAACGACGCTGAATATCAGATTAAGGAAAGAAAGGTACCTAAAGTATTATTAAATAAAAAATACACTAGCGTCAAGCTGCTAGAATTAGTTTCAGTATTGGAGTCCTTGCCAGAAGAAAAAATAACAGGATTTTTCAATAGAGCAAGATTTTTATTTAGATTCGGTATTATAAAATTAAAAGAAATTGCACAATACAAAGAGGATTCTATTGAATACTTAAAGAATAAATATTACGGCGTAAAAATTTCAGAACTTGATAAAGAAAAAAAGGCGAAACAGAATTTTATCGATTCAAATAAGTTAGTAGATTTAATTGGAGAGCAAAAAGAATTATCATTGAGTATTTTCAAGGCTTGCCTGCAAGAAAGGTATAATGGTTTAAATGATCGTATTTTTTCTGTAAAAGATTACAGATTTAATTTTGATGCCTTTACAAAACGATACCCCATTATTTATAGCACAACTCACGCAATACGAAGTTGCTCAGGTGAAAATTATTTATATGATTGTGTTATTATTGACGAATCGAGTCAGGTTGATTTAATTAGTGCTGTAATAGCGTTTTCTGTGGCAAAAAAAGTTGTTTTGGTTGGTGATGAAAAGCAATTGCCACACGTTGTTAAATCTCAATTATTGCCGATTTTAACTAGTATTTTTTCAAGATATAAGTTAGATAGCTGTTTTAATTATGCTAAAAATAGTATTTTGAGCTGTGTATTGAAGAAAGAAAAAAACATAGTTTCAACTCTTTTGAATGAGCACTATAGATGTGATCCACAAATCATAGGTTTTTGCAACAAAAGATTTTACAATGGCGAATTAGTTGTTCGCACACCACACAATATAGGAAATGGTGTAACGATAATCTCTCACGGATCTCATTTTGAAAGAAATAGGGCAAATGAACGACAAGTCGATATTATTGAAAAGGAAATAATAGAAAAATTACCTACAAGTCAAACGGGAATTATCGCGCCGTACAATAATCAAATAGAATTACTAAATAGTCGATTTGGAAATCTTGGTTATGTTATTGATACGATACATAAATTTCAAGGCAAAGAAAAAGATTATATTATTATGTCTACTGTAGCGAATAAAATTAAATTCTATGAAGACGAAGAACAAATTGATTTTTTAAATAATCCAAATCTTATAAATGTCGCTATATCGAGAGCAAAAAAGCGGTTGTATATTTTAGCGAGTGAAGAAGTGTTGAGTCAAGAAGGTTCAATATTAAGAGATTTATCTAAATACTATGAGTGTTATTGCAATGAAACCAAAGTGCTAAAGACGAACGTTTTTTCTGTGTTTGACTTAATGTATGATGATTATGCTCCGATATTGGAGAAAACAAAAAAAGAACTTTTAAATATTTCTAATTTTTCTAGTGAAAATATAATAGCGACGGTTATTGATGAGATTTGTAAAAGTGGAGAGTATGGTGCATTAGGATATAAATTTAACTATCCATTGAAATATGTTATAAAAATAAACACTTTAACAGATTTAGAAGATATTAAGTTTGTATCAAACATAAATACTCATTGCGATTTTGTCATCTATAATAAACTCAATAAAGAAATTGAAATGGTTGTAGAAGTTGATGGCAGTCAGCATAAAGAAGAATGTCAAGCAAAGAGGGATAGAAGAAAAGATAGGTTACTTGAAAATGCAGGGATTAAAATTTTGCGTTTATCTACAACAACAATAGAGTGTAAAGAAAAAATAATTGAAAAGTTGCTTACAACTAGACAAGATTAAGAGTTGTGTTATAATATAATGAAACATAGCTTAATGATAGCTATTTTATGAGTGAAAGACAAAAATTATCCTTGTTGAATCCAACAAGGATAATTTTTTTGTTAAAATAAAAAAAACAATTCAACTTATTGAAGAAATGGAGAGCCAGTAAAAAGAGATACACAGTTTTGTGTATCTCTTTTTACTTTACTTTTTTAAAGTGATTATAACCTACGATACTTGGGGTATCGTAAGGGGGATTGTTTAATAATCGACTTATAGGCGGGTTTTTGCTAGATTTAGTTTAAACCCGATGCTTTTTGTATGCTTTTCGGAGAGATTCCGTAAGCGCGCTTAAACGCTTTGCTAAACGAATATAAATTATATCCCAGCATCTCGGCAATTTCGCCAACTTTTTTCTTGTTTTCAAGAACGAGCGCTTTCCCCGTTTCCATTTTTCTCTTTTGGTAATATTCCGAAAGAGTCTTTCCCGTGGTTTGTTTAAAAAGACTAGAAAGATATCCGTAATTATAATTAAATTTAGGCGCAAGTTCTTCTAATTTTTTAATTGAATATATATGGGTGTCTATATAATTCATCAGTTGCATACATAAAATTTCAGATTCCGAAACGTTTGACGCGTGACGTGGCGCGTTGCTAAAATTACGTATCGTGTATACGATAATCAGGTGAAAAACGTCGCATAGGGCGCTTTGTGAATGCTGTTGCCCTTCTAAAGTGAACTCTGAAATGGCGTATTCAAGTAAGCGAGAAATTTTTTCGTCTTGAAATATCCGCTTATCGCCACCCCTATAATTTTGTGTAATATTTTTCAAGTCTTTAGATAAAGCCTTGTGCGTACAGTAAAAAGAGAAGAAATCGTACTCTAATTTCACACCTTTATCTGCTTTGATTTCGTGTATATCACAGGGGAAAGATAAATATACGTCCCCCGTTTGAACAACGGTATCTTCGCCGTTGGTTGTAATTGTTCCGCATCCACCCGTTACTACGGTTAACTCAAACCAATTAAGGTGGGGGTGAGAAGGTATAATTTCCGTCATTTCGCAATATCTTCGTCCTACTTGCAAAAGATGAACGTTTGCAAATTTAACGGGATTTTCCACGTAGTGTTTAACAAAGTGATAGCGTGTTTTGTTTTCTGACATATCTGTTCTCCTATTTATATTATAAACAATACTTTCGATTTCGTCAAATTTATTGACAAATAAAGTTAAATAAAAAAGTGTCATTTATTAAATAATATGAAAAAATGACAAATTTTACATGAACTTTTGCCATTTACATGCGAATCGCATTATTATATAATTAAGTCAAGAACTTAAAAAGGAGAAATATTATGACGGTTGTAGCAGTAATTGGATGCGGAAGAATTTCCGATATGGCGCATTTTCCAGCACTTTCTCAAATGAAGAACGTGAGAATTAAATACGCTTGTGATTTATTGATTGAAAAAGCAGAGGAGAAGAAGAAAAAGTATCCTAAAATTGAGCAAGTAATTACCGATTATAAAATTGCATTGGCAGATGAAGAAGTTGACGCTGTATTCGTTTTAACGCCAAACTACGCTCATTACACAATCACTATGGATTCTTTAAAAGCGGGTAAGCACGTGCTTTGCGAAAAGCCTATTACGGTCAATTACGAACTTTCCGTAAAGATGGCGCAAGAAGCGGAAAAACAAGGAAAGATTTTAGATATTGGCGTTTGCAATCGCTATCAAAAATCGGTAGAGACGTTGCGCGAGTGGGCAGATGAAGGAAAGTTCGGTAATATTTATCACGTATATTGTTCTTTCCGTGATTTTAGAAATATCCCCGGTCTTGGCGGTGCGTTTACAACGAAATCGCAATCGGGCGGAGGTGTTTTAATAGACTGGGGAATCCATTTCCTTGATTTAATTTTGTACGTGCTTGGCGGAGCAAAGATTAAAAGTGTAACATGTGATGCGTACAGCGAAATGGCTAAGGATATGAAATCGTACAAATACCACGGAATGTGGGCGGAAGACACTTCTGATATTGAAAACGGAACAAACGACGTAGACGATTTTATAACCGGGCATATCCGTACCAACAAGGCAAGTATCTCGTTCAACGGCGCATGGGCGCAAAACATCAATAAATACGAACTTTATATTGATTTTTTAGGGGATAAAGGCGGAGCAAGGCTTACCTACGGCGGAAAATTTGAGTTTTACGACGGAAAAACTCTTGAAACGGTAAACCCTGAATATGATATTCCTAATATGTATCTATGCGAAGACACGGCGTTTATTCAATCAATAGAAACGGGTGTAAAAGACAAAAATAACGTTGAAAACATATTAGAAAGTATGAAACTTTTAGATGCGTTGTATAGGTCTGCAGAGCAAAAAGGGGAGATTAAATTTTAATGAAAACAGTTGGCTTTATTGATTATTTTTTAAACGAGTGGCACGCAAACGAATACCCTGCAATGATAAGGGATTATAACCAAAAACACGGAGCGGACTATCAGTTTAAATACGCTTGGGCGGAGATTGACGTGCCGGGTGGGGTAACAACTAAAGAGTGGTGTAAAAATTATGGCGTCGAGCCTTGCGCCACAATAGAAGAACTTTGCAAAAAGTGCGACTGCGTGTTCGTTTTAGCGCCGTCAAATCCCGAAAAGCACCTTGCTTACGCCGAAGAAGTTTTTAAATGCGGAAAAAACCCTTATATAGATAAAACTTTTGCGCCCGATTATCAAACGGCAATGCAAATTTACGACCTTGCTGAAAAATACGGCGTAAAATTTTTCAGTACTTCGGCTCTTCGCTACGCCGACGAAATTAAAGATTATAATGAAAATGCAAAAACCGTCTTTACCGTAGGCGGTGGCTCGAATATGGAAGAATATATTATTCATCAAATAGAAATGGCGGTAAAATGTCTTGGCGTTGGAGCGAAAAAAGTTCTTTACAATAAGTATTCCGATCAAGAATGGGCAGAGGTAGAGTATAACGACGGAAGGTACGCAAAAATGATGTTTTCACCGTGTATGCCGTTTGCTATAACCGTTGCCGATAACAATGAAAAGTCTGCCTATAAGCCCGTTAATTCGACTTTTTTCAATAATTTGATAGCGGATATATTTAAATTTTTTGAAACGTGTGAAGTTCCTTTTAGTTCACGTCAGACTCTTGAAGTTATGAAAATAAGAGAAGGCGTGATAAAAGCGAAAGAAAAGGCAGGAATATGGATAAATATTTAAAACAACTTAAAGTGGGTATTATAGGGTGCGGACGAATTTCCGTTATGCATCTTGGAGCGATTGCGCAAATTGATTATGCGAAATTGGTTGCTTGTTGCGACGTGGAAAAGGAAAAGGCGGACAAAGTTGCAAAAAAATACGGGGCAACGCCGTACACGTCTTACAAAGAAATGATTGACCGTGAGAATTTGGACGTCGTTCATATATGCTTGCCACATTATCTTCATAGTAAAGTTGCGCTTTACGCTTTTTGCAAAGGGATTCACGCGCTTTGCGAAAAGCCTATGGACGTCGATTTGCAAAGCGCTGAAAACGCAGTTAAAATTGCAAAAGAAAAAGGTGTTTTGTACGGTGTTATTTTTCAATGTAGATATAACAATTCGGTAAGACTCGTAAAAAATGCCGTAACAAGCGGAAAGTTGGGCAAGATTATTTCGGCTCGAAGCACGCTCACATGGACCCGCCCTGACAGTTATTATGCTGAAAGCGACTGGAAAGGTACTTGGGACAAGGAGGGCGGAGGTGTCGTTATAGATCAGGCAATACACTCAATTGACTTAGTAAATTGGATTGTTGACAGCCCGGTAGAGAGCGTTTCTTGTTCAATGGCGAATCGCGGACATAAAACCGTGGACGTAGAGGATAGCGCCGAGGGGTTAATTACCTATAAAAACGGGGTAAGATACGGCTTTTACTGTATGAACAATTACGGCTGTGACGAGCCGATTGAAATCCGTCTTTATTGTGAAAAGGGCAAGGTTGATTTTGGGTATGACGACGCGTATATCTCGTATAACGACGGAACGAGCGAAGAAGCGCATCAGGACGAAAACACAGTCGAATACGAGGGCGGAAAGGATTATTGGGGGTTTCAGCATATTCGCCAAATAACGCAATTTTACAAATCCGTTCTTGGAGAAGAAGAACTTGAAATTAGCGGTGAAGAAGCGTTAAAAACCCACCGTTTAATTATGGAAATTTACAAGCAAGGAAAGGTAGGTATGGTATGAAAATAGGAGTTATAACCGATTGTTTTAAAAAATCGCACGAAGAAGGCATAAAACAAGCGTCGGCGTTGGGTTTAGACGGCGTGCAAATTTACGCTACTACCGGTGAATTTTCCCCCGAACTTACGACCGATAAAAAAGAAGAATATAAAAGGCTCTTAAAAGAAAGCGGTTTGGTTGTTTCTGCTTTATGTGGCGATATGGGTGGATACGGTTTTGAAATAGAAAAAGACAATTTGAACCGCATTGAAAAGACTAAAAAGATTATAGACCTTGCCGTAGAGTTCGGCGCGAAAGTAGTTACTACTCATATCGGGGTTATCCCCGAAGAAAAGAGCCACCCGAGATATAGGGTTATGCTTACAGCGTTGACGGAGTGCGGAATTTACGCTAAGGAAAAAGGTGTAACGCTTGCCATAGAAACGGGGCCGGAAAAGGCAAGAACTTTATTGTCGTTTATTGAGGATACGAAAGGCGGAGTAGGCGTCAACCTTGATCCTGCAAATTTTACTATGGTAACGGGGCAAGACGCTGTGGAAGCGGTATACATATTAAAAGATTATATCGTACATACTCATGCTAAAGACGGTAAGATGTTGAACAAAAATCAAAATCCTACGGACGTGTACCATGCTTTTGCTGTTGGCGGTGTAGATGCTCTCAATGCATGTGAAGGGTTTGCGGAACTTCCGCTCGGCGAGGGGGACGTGGATTGGGATAACTATATTAAAGCGTTGGAAGAAATCGGCTATGACGGCTTTTTGACGATTGAGCGAGAATGCGGTGAGAATCCTGCCTCGGATATTGCTAAAGCAACCTCGTTTTTGAGAGAAAAAACGTGTTAATAAAAAAAACAGTGCAGGTACTGACCTTTTGAAATATAAAATCCCCTCGTGCGTGAAGTAAAAAATGTGCGAGGGGTTTTTTAGGGGCTGCAGGATATAGCCGAAGCTTTAAGATTTTATAAAAGGCTGAGAGTAAAAATGAAAGTCATTTTCTATTTTTATCTAATAATATCGCGCGGGCGCAAAGCCAAAATAATGAGAAGAAACGGCAAAAAAACGACTTGAATGCACCTTTTTTTTGTGATATAATGGTCGTATAGAGTGGATAGGTGGCGAAATTTTTACTTGCTTGTTTCCCCTAGGGGACTTTTGCTGTTACCAGCAAAAGTAAACCGTTTAATGGGAAAAATATTATGAAACAATTAAGGAGGCTTATATGATTAGATTCAAAGAGCGAATTAGAACTGTGTTACTGGTAGTATGCTGTTTTGCGGTTTGCCTTGGCGTCGGAGTGATAAAAACCGATGCTCTTAAGACGAGTTCTGTAAAGGCGGAAACAGTTAGTCGTAATATGACTAAGATTGCGGCAACGGCAGCGAGTAGTAATACGGCTATTTATTTTTATGCGTACAGTGGCGATGAAGCAAAGAGTACGACGGACTGGAGTAGTCAGTACACTTTTGTGGAAGGCACGGGCGACGGCGTAAAATACAACGGTGAAACGCTTGTAGGTTACGATATGAAACAGCCGGGTAACGATATTTATTTCGGTTTGGGCGGAAAGGAGGCTGTTGCGGGCGATATTTTGACGCTTGACGGAACGTTCCGTAACGAAGATTTAGATTCTAATATTGTTATAGATTCGGGCGCGTTGACGTACAACGGTTCTTCCTGGGACAGAGCTTACTATACGCATAATCTTGGCGAAATGGTTTTGAGCTGGCCGAGTGAAATGGCGGCGCACGCAGTAAATACCCAGCTTTACATAACCCCGGAAAGCGGCGAAACGGTTCCTTATCCCGACGGCACGTGGAGTACAGTATTTACTTATGAAAGTGGCGAGGGCTTAAAGAAGAATGACGAAGTGCTTGCTATGGGCGAAATGAAGAGTGTAGACAGCGGTTTGTGGTTTAGCTTTGGCGCTGTTAATGTAGGCGACGTAATCTCCATTAGCGGTACGTACACTTGTGCTACGGAAGAAGCGAAGTATGTTTTGGCAGAAAGTAAATTCCAATGGAACGGTACCGTTTGGGAAAATTATGTTGAAATAGAATATACAAGCTACACGGTTAATGAATTGAGTGTACACCTTCATAGTACGGCGGGTAATGCAAATGCAAACAACACGACGTTATGGTTGCACGGTACGGGTGATACTAGCGACGCGTGGGCTTATTATACCTGTGAAAGCGGAACGGGCGTTAAGAAAAACGGCGAAGATGTTGCTGGTATACAAATACAGGATTTTAGCGGTGGCTTATATTTAAAAGACTTTAGCGCGAACGCAGGCGACGTAATTACGATAGGCGGAACGTTTGTTAACGAAGAGCGGGCAACGAAATATGTTATTGCAAAGGACTACTATTTCCAGTGGAATGGTTCGGGTTGGGTGGCATATGTTCCTCCTGTGGTATACGATGAATATACTCTCAGCAATTTGCAAGTAGCGAATACAAGTATGGCAGGCGGCGCGTACTGTGCAAATAACGTGTTGTCCTTGACAATGGACGGTGGTGCGACGGTAAGCGATTGGCCTTGGTTTGTCTATGAAAGCGGCGTTGGTTTTACGGTAAATGGAGAATCGGCTGCACTTACGGGCGGTATTGCTAATGCGGTACAAGATACAAGCGGCGGTTTATATTTCCAATTTGAAGGTGTAAACGTTGGCGACGTGGTTTCTATCGGAGGTGTGTTCGTTAACGAAGACTTGGCGATAAGATATACTATT